>NZ_QWLJ01000073.1 GCF_009917385.1 Roseburia sp. 1XD42-34
CTTTTGTCTCAGCAACTCAAGGTTATCAAAGAGAGGGGATTGAGTGTGTTTTTTTGCTTTATTTCTACCTATTGATGGGATAAGAGACACCACCACATTCAGTATAGAGCCACTTTTACCGGACTTTTCTTTACACAGCTAATTACATTCCTCTTGCTAAGTATACCTTCATTAGCATTATATTCTAGTAAGAACAATCTGCATAAAAAGCCCTATTAAAAGGTTCTACTCCTTAAAAAAAGGTTGCGTAAGAGCATATTTTAATACGTATCTAATTTCTGCTGCTCACAATACTCAATATATTTACGGTACATCGTTTCCATAACGATATAGAAAGGAACAAACGAAGTGATCTCTATACCATCTTTTGTTGATCCCGGTGTTGTTGTAGCGTAAATATTGTTTGGGGACATTTGCGCAAGCTTATTATTTTTTAAATTGGTAATGGTAATCACATTAATTCCTTTAGCATTTAATTGTTTAATATTAGGGATAAGCGTTGGAGTATCACCGGATAAAGAAATAATAATAACAACGTCTGTATCCTTCATCCCCCGGTACATCGCTTCAAACTCTACTTGATCGTGAATAAGGATAATAAATGTTTCAATTATGGAAAACATACGTTGACAGTCTTTGGCGCATATTCGTTGGGCTGTCCCCGTACCATGTAGATAAATACGCTCTGCGTGATAAAGTAGCTGACTGATAACCGTAAAATCAACGGATTCCAAGTTTTTTAAAGTTTGCACAATATCTGATTGGAATGCCTCCATCAGATCATTAGTTTCATGCTGCGCTTCTCCTTCCCATTTTACAAAGACTTTAAATTCGCTATAGCCACTGAAACCTAATTTCTTGGTTAAACGATGAATGGAGGAACGTGAAACAAAACAGATATTTGCCAACTCAACAATACTGAGATCATAGCATGTTTCTCGGTGACTTAAGATATATTGCAGCACATGCAAATCATTTTTGTTTAATTTATCATAATTTTTGTTGATTAAGGATTCTAATTTCATCGGACACTCCTACCTAAAACGTTAATTATATCCAGTATAGCATTATTTCCTGTAGAAATGCGCTGACGTTCGGTAAGCCTTATTTTCTATTCCTTACATTAGTTAATGATATTCTTTTACCCTCTCTCGCTAACTGAATACTTTCAGTTAGCAGCCTTCTTTTTGATACTGCACGCGGTTATTCTTCCACTTTTAATCCTAACATTGTAGCAAACGCGATTGCCTGTTGAGGGGAAATTTCACAACCATCTAGTTCGTCTAAAGAAACAATTAGCCTTTCAAAAGTAGAATTACTAAGATCTACATTTTTCAATGAAGTCTGAGAAAAATTGCCTTTATTTAAGTTGCATTGCTGGAATTGAACCTTATTAAATTTGCATGCATAGAAATCCGTATTTCTTAAAGAACAGTGATCAAACATTACTTGTTTAGGACTACTATAATTATATGAGCTTAGATTTATTAAACAGTTGTAAAAGCGAACATTTCTTAATGTAGCATCTGCAAAATTAACGCCAACCATTTTTGTATCTTTAAATTCAGCACGGTGAATAATGGCTCCTAAAAAATCTACATTGGATAGATCACAGTTTTCAAACACAATATCGGTAAATTCCACATTTTTAAATGAGCTCCATTAAATTTTACCTGTTTAAACACAACTTGGGAAAATTCTGTTCGATCGTAGTTTTCTTTTTCACCATCACAATTAGAAATGATGCAATGGTCAAGCGGAGCTTCTTCGTAATCATGAATATCTAAAAGAGTGTTCCGATTCTTGGTTTTTCAATTTTAACTTTTGCCATTAAAGCGGTCTCCTTATCCTATTGGCGTATTCGATTAAAGCAATAAAGTGATAGATCACAAACGTTTGTTCTTATTGTATAAAAAATAAACTTGTGTTGCAATGAAAGATGCACTTTTCGTTTTGAGGAAGATACGATATTTCACCCCATTCTCTTGGGAAAATTCCCATGTTTTGAAAACGCGTTCATAAATGGTTGCGCTTTCCCTAACCCTTCAAAACCTATTGAATGAATACGTTACCAATCATATACTGAAGCTAACAAATAAAAGCGAAATCATAGTGTGCGTTTATTTGTTAGCTTATTCACTAAGATAATTTGATGGTATATACCATCTGTTTTTACCTTTAACTAGGTTGTGAAAAAGGTTAGCTTCAAGTAACGACAATTTTTCCGGAAAATTAGAAATCATTTGGCTTATAAAATGTTTTTTAACCAAACCAAATAAATAGGTGGTGGATGTTGATGAATGCAATTCGTAGATTTGGAAGTGCAATGATTGTACCAGTGCTACTATTTCCCTTCTTCGGTATTGTTGTAGGTTTAGCTACATTGTTTAAAAATGAGGCTGTTATGGGAGAATTAGCTAATCCAGATGGTCTTTGGTATCAAATTTGGTCACTAATTGAGAATGGCGGTTGGACCGTATTTAATCAAATGGAGCTTGTGTTTGTTATCGGTCTTCCGATTTCTTTGGCGAAAAAGGCGCCTGGGAGAGCTGTATTATCAGCTGTCATGGGTTACTTAATGTTTAACTACTTTATTAACGGTATTTTAACCATTTGGGGCCCGGCATTTGGCGTTGACTTTGCGAGTGAGGTTGGCGGTACAAGCGGATTAAAAGAAATTATTGGCATTAAAACATTAGATACAAATATAATTGGTGCTATTTTTATTTCTGCGATTGTTATTTATTTGCATAATCGTTTTTACGAGAAAAAATTGCCTGAATCCATTGGTATTTTCCAAGGCGGACCATTTGTAGTTATGATTTCATTCTTTGTAATGATTCCACTAGCATTTCTTACAAGTTGGATATGGCCAATGGTGCAAAATGGAATTGCTTCGTTACAGGACTTTTTAGTTTCATCAAGTTACGCTGGCGTCTGGCTATTCCATTTCTTAGAGCGGATTTTAATTCCGACTGGTTTGCACCATTTCATCTATACACCGTTTGAATATGGGCCAGCTGTTGTGGATGGTGGTATGAAGTCATATTGGATTTCTCATTTGACAGAGTACTCAAAATCTACTAGCGCCTTAAATGATATCTTCCCTGGTGGTGGATTCTTATTACAAGGAAATACAAAAATGTTTGGTTCGATTGGAATTGCGCTTGCATTATACCATACCGCTAAACCAGAAAAGCGTAAGAAAGTTGGTGCTTTACTATTTGCTGCAGCATTAACAGCTGTTTTTGCTGGAATTACTGAACCACTTGAGTTTACGTTCTTATTTATTGCGCCATACCTATTTGCTCTTCATGCCATCTTAGGAGCTACCATGGTTACGATCATGCATGGATTTGGTCTTGTTGGTAATATGGGCGGCGGTTTAATTGAGATAGCGGCAACAAACTGGGTACCGCTTATGGGAAATCATTGGGGTATTTATCTCGCTCAATTTATCATTGGAACCATCTTCATTGTAATCTATTACTACACATTTAAATTTTTAATTTTGAAGTTTGATATTCCAATGCCTGGTCGTGAAAAAAATGACAATGGTGAAACAAAACTTTATACGAAAAAGGATTATCGTGCAAGCAAGGAGCAGACAGCGGCAGCTGGAGAATCTGCTGATGCTGAAAAATATAACAATGAATATGATCGAAAAGCAGCTATTTACCTGCAAGGGCTTGGTGGCGCAGACAATATAGAAAACGTTACAAATTGTGCAACGCGCTTACGGGTTACGGTATGTGACCCGAGCAAAGTAGAAGATGACATGTACTTTAAAGAATATGGGGAAGCCCACGGCGTGGTAAGGAATAATAAGAGTATTCAAGTGATTGTTGGATTATCCGTACCACAGATTCGTGATTCCATAGATACATTTTTAAGTGACAAACAGTAAACTACACAAGGAGGAAAAAGAACATGAAACAATTTTCAATTACAATTGCTGGTGGAGGAAGTACATTTACTCCAGGGATTATATTAATGCTATTAGAAAACTTGGCCAGATTTCCAATTAAAGAAATAAAGCTTTATGACAATGATGAAGAAAGACAAGGCACCGTTGCTGGAGCTTGCAGAATTCTATTAAAAGAAAAAGCACCACAAATTAATTTTGTTGAAACGATTGACCCGGAAGAAGCGTTTAGTAATATTGATTTTGTCATGGCTCATATCCGTGTTGGTAAATATGCAATGCGTGAAAAAGATGAAAAAATACCACTAAAATATGGTGTTGTCGGTCAAGAAACATGTGGGCCGGGGGGAATTGCCTACGGAATGCGTTCGATTGGACCAGTTATTGAACTTGTGGATTATATGGAAAAATACTCACCAAACGCATGGTTTTTAAACTATTCTAACCCTGCAGCTATTGTGGCAGAAGCAACACGGCGATTACGTCCAAATTCTAAGATATTGAATATTTGCGATATGCCAATTGGAATTGAAGAGTTAATGGCGGCATCGATTGGATTGTCGTCTCGTAAAGAAATGGAAGTGCAATATTATGGGTTAAACCATTTCGGTTGGTGGTTTGATATTCGTGATAAACAAGGGAATGACCTAATGCCAAAAATTCGCGAGCATGTTTCCAAACATGGCTATGTGACAGTAGATGAGAGTAAACAGCATTCTGATGCTAGTTGGAACAGTACATTTGCTAAAGCAAAAGATGTGCAAGCCCTTGATCCGACAACCGTTCCAAACACATATTTAAAATATTATTTCTATCCAGATTATGTCGTAGAACAGTCAAATCCAGACTATACGCGAGCGAATGAAGTGATGGGTGGACGTGAAAAGTTTGTATTCGGTGAATGTCAAAAAATAATTGATAACCAAACAGCAGAAGGAACAGAACTGGAAATAGATGAACACGCTTCCTATATTGTAGATTTAGCACGGGCAATTGCCTATAATTCAAAGGAACGTATGTTGTTAATTGTGGAAAATAACGGTGCAATTAGTAATTTTGAACCAACAGCAATGGTTGAAATCCCTTGTCTTGTTGGTAGCAAAGGGCCTGAACCACTTGCCATGGGGGAAATTCCTCGTTTCCAGAAAGGATTAATGGAGCAACAAGTGGCAGTTGAAAAATTGGTAGTAGAAGCTTGGGTAGAAAAATCCTATCAAAAACTATGGCAAGCACTTACGTTATCTAAGATTGTCCCGAGTGCAAAAGTTGCTAAAGATTTACTTGATGAATTATATGAAGCGAATAAAGCATATTGGCCAGAGTTATCTTAAATCAATCGCTGGCAATAAAATAAGCCGTCCTAAAAGGAGAAAAAACCTTTAGGGCGGTTTTTTGTATTATAGGAAAGCAATCCTGTAAATAAAGCAAAATGAGGATTGAACTAAAAACACCCCCTTGGTATGATACGAGGTGCCCAAAGCTAATCATAATCAAAAATGTAGCAATTTGAAGTTTAATTTTGTTAGACTATCAACCAGAATTGATTTTTTATTCGTAAACCAATAAGTAATGAATATGAAAAACTATCTTAATGGATGGGATAACGATAGTAAGCGATAAAAGGGACTTGAGCGGGGACTGTCAATAATTTTGTGTAAATAACCGAATACCTTTTCTCGTAGTTCTTGTTACTTGTTAAACATATCTGTTA
>NZ_QWLJ01000074.1 GCF_009917385.1 Roseburia sp. 1XD42-34
GGTTTACGAGATCGAGGGATAAAAACAGCAAACCTTCATATGGTGCGTGAATCCAGTATGCCCGCCATTTTAATTGAGGGTGGTTTTATGGACTCTACAATTGATATTAAAGTTATGCGTGATAACAATAAGCTGGAGCAGGCAGGAAGAGTTTTAGCTGATGCCATTGCTGATTACTTTGGTATCAAAGGCGGCTCTAAGCCAAGTAAACCAACGCCTAATCCTAAACCATCTAAAAAATATGACAGCATTGTTGATTATATGAAAGATCATAATATGGATTCCAGCTTTAACAATCGTAAAAAGTTAGCTGCCAAATACGGTATTAAAAACTACCGTGGTACTGCTAGTCAAAACGTTGCGTTATTAAATAAATTACAGGGTGGTAAATCTACTTCATCCAGTAAACCAAAGTCTAAATCATTTAAGCCCGGTCAACGAGTAACACTAAAAAAATCAGCCGATAAATACGCCACAGGACAACACATACCGCCTAGATATTTAGGTAAGACTTATACTATTCAACAAGAGAGAAAAAGCACACTGTTGCTTAAAGAGCTTTACAGTTGGGTGTATAAAAAGGATGTGAAGTAATAAATGAAGGGATAAACATTGATGAAATTAAAATTATATTATAAAAAATAAATGAACTAGAAAAGTGGTTCGCCCGAAAGTTAAAATGAGAGTTTTAACTTTCGGGAGTCACCCTCCTTCTCATGTAGTTACTAATTAGAGTTTTTTATTTTAGTATTCTTTCATTTTAGAAGTTATACACAAATATGTATATAAACATAAAATGCACATTTAAGAGATTTACTGTCTGAAACGAACTTGTTGTTTTGTTTCTAAATTATTTGTAATATATCCTTTTTCTCTAAGACCAGTTACAACTTCGGAGTAGATATCATGATTAAATGAATCCTTAATTGTTATTATTAGTACGAATTCTTGTTCATGAGCAATTATATCACTTCTCGGAGTCATATCAATACGTATTTTCCATCCATCTTTCACTTTAATTCCTCTACTGATATTTCTGTAATAGGATTTAACTGGACTCCATTTAAATCCATTTTCTACTCTTGATTTTTCAAATTTTTCATCCCACGCACTTTCCAAAGGGACTTGACCTTTAAAGTCTATTTTGCCATCATCTTGGACATATGTGCCAAAACTTACGTCAATATTTGTTCTGCAGTACTCACTTCCATATCGTTGATCTAATACAGGAGAGTATACTAATGTCATACCTATTTCACCATAATATTTATCTGATCTTATTAAGGAGGGAGGAAAAGGGAAATCAAATAGCTCTAGATAAGATCCTTGTATAATTTTTTGACGAAATACTAACGTGATTTCACTTTTACTACAATTTATGATTTCATTAGTATCCGCTGGCGGCATACCAAACCCAAAATATTTAATATTATTTTGATTTTCATCTAGATAGCTACGAGAATTCATTCTAGCTGAATGGATAACCATAGCTTTTGCTAATAGTAGATCTTTTTCTAACATTTCATCAAATACTGAGGCGTATTTTTGAACAATTCTTGGATTTGAGTAGCTCGTCCCAATTCCTTCTACTACATTTCCAGCTATATCTAAACCTTTCATCCCAAGGTTTACAATACTAGAATTTTGATCGATATTACCGCCAAAATCTACTACATCTGGCTTAACTATATAATTAGCTCCAGGTCCTCTTCTACTAAAGGGCGAGGGTTCGCTACGTTTTACGATTGAGTTATTGGATTCATATAAAGCAAGTGATCCCACTGTAATAGCTCTAACTGAATCTGCTGGAGCTATGATTCGGTCTTGGTTACCAATTCCACCTTGAGGAGGCCAATTCCTATAGGGTTTTTTTGTGTAGTTTCCACTTGAAACAAAGATTTGGACTTCATATTCATCTTGAATATAATCTAAGAAAATACCTAGGTCAGACATGGTACCATTACAAACAAGACTTTCAATCCCTAGTGATAAATTCCATATCTTCACTTCTTTTGAATAATTGTTCATAACATCCTCAATAATTTCCATTAATTCTTCTTCACCAATCGAATCTGTTAATCCAAAGCTTTTATCACTGTTTGGAATTGCTACCACATCAACAAATTTAAACTTTTTTGGGCTGTCAACTTTAAAACCATTTAACTGATTTCCATATTGAATAGTTGATGCAATAAAAGTAGCGTGAGTAGGATTCTGGTATTCTTTTTCAACATATTCTTCCCTTTTAATTACGTAAGGGGATAAATAAGGATTATCTAAGCTTATGCCACCGTCAATAATTCCAATAATTGTATCGCTATTTACTGCGTTTGAATCATTAATAAAATTCAAAACAGAAGAGGTTTGCTCATTTATTGGAAGTGAATACTGTTGAAAAAAATCAACAGATTTAACACCGTTTATTCTAGCAATATTAATTATATCTTCAGTTGAATTCACGCTCATTTTCAAGTATTCTATATTGTCTCCATACCTAACAAAGTTATAGTTACTAGCCAAACCAAGTGAATTAAGTTTAAAATGAATATAATTTTTAATTTGTTCATTGTCATATTCATCATTAAAATCAAATATTTTAACTTTGATTTTTGTTTTAATATCATCAAATTCTTTTGTGTTTACTTGATAAATTCTTTTAAGCTCTTTTGAGATTTTTTCCTCGATTCTTATTGGTTGGATATCTTGGATTGTCGTTAAATTAGCTTTTATTTTTTGTGAAGTGGGTTTGTTAATTAAATTCATAGTACTTTTTATAGATGGTTCTGTAACCTTAATATAAATTTCATTTAAATCCTCAGAACCAATTATAGGACAATTTCGACAAAGGTCGATCGGTTTATGAGATTTAGCAATAGCATCTGATTTCACCACTATTTTGCCGACTGCTGGAACATGTTCGTTTTCTATAAATACATCTTTGTAGAAATCTAGTACATTTTGAAATTTTTTTATTAGTTGATTTTGTAGTTGTGGCGTTACCTCACCGAAAAATTTTAAATTGCCTCCTCCTTGGTTTTTTTTAATGTCTGTACGTTTTTGCATAACTATTTTTATGGGCAAATTTTTATCTGACATTATTTAATTACCTCCTCTTTGAAAATTCTACCTATAGTTGTTTTAGAGACACCAAAAATATCTGCAAGCGTTGAATAACTAAAAGTCTTCTCATTACAATTACGTAAGTACTTTGCCTTTATTTTTATCAACTCTCGTTTATTGTCATAATCTTGAGGAATTATATTTTTGAATATAAACAATTCATTATATACTGCTTTTATCGAAAAAGCTTCATCTATTATAACGGTATTTCTGATAGCCCTTTTTACTATTTCCTCAATGTCAGATCCACTTAACCCTTGGAATGCTGTTGCTAATTCGTTTTTTTCTTTTACTGTGAATGATGATATCCCATCAGTAAATAATTCTATCATGCGTATAATTGCTTTGTGGTCTGGCAATCCTATTTCAAGTTTATAGTCAAACCTTCTCCATATTGCAGGGTCTAATAACCTTTCATGGTTTGTGGCAGCTAATAGTAAACTGTCATTACTCATAGAATCAACATTTTGAAGTAAACTATTTACAACCCTTTTTAACTCTCCTAATTCGTTACCATCATCTCTTGCTTTGGCTATTGCATCAAATTCGTCTAAGAAGAGAACGCAAGGAGTTTTTTGGGCAAAGTCAAATAGTGTTCGAATGTTCTTTGCAGTAGTTCCTAAATATGAAGAAATAAGACTATCCAATCTTGCAATTACAAGTGGTAAATCCAATTCTTTTGCGATTAAATAAGCGCTTTTGGTTTTTCCGCATCCTGGAGGACCGAAGAGTAGTAATGTATTAGAAGGCCCAATTCCCATTGAATTTAATTTATCGGCGCTTTTATAACTTAAAATAAATGTTTGTAATCTTTCCTCGTTGGTCTTAGAAAGAATCACATCAAAATTATTATCACTAGGGTAAATAATTTCTGCTAGCGTACTTCTTGACTCGGGATCTACAGGGATATCATTTGAATGATTAGCTCCCATTGGGGTTAAAGTTGTTTTGTTATGATTGTCTAAAATTTTTGAGAACTTTTTAGAAGCGCGAATTTCTCCATCAGCTTCAAGTTTTGAAATTAATTGTTTTGTATAGTTGATGATCTTAGTTTGATCGTATTTAAAAGCACCTTCAATAATCTTACCTAATTCAATTGAATATTTCATGATCACATTCCTCCTAGGTTGATTATACACACATTCAACTAAAGTGTAAATGACGATATAGTTTATTTTGTTTACGAAACTGTTAAATTTCATTAAAAATAATCATTTTAATGATACGAATGTTATTATTATGGCACGATTTTGTTTATTGTATTACAAAAGAGGCGGGGGTATTTCCGTTAAAATGGTTAAAAATCACATTTTATTTACACGAATTTTATTTTCCATAAACAATTCCATATATTTGCCACTTTTAGTATAATGCAACTAAAGGGGTTACATTGTAGTTATTACCAATGGGGATAGGAGGAGAGGTTTATTAAGGCGCTTTATGTAAGCGACCTTCATAGCTATATCGACAAAACCATATCGCAGCTAGAACAAATACATACACAAGTCAAAAACATCCAGAAGAGCATAGAAGCCATTATAGCTTTGGAGGATGCATTTAAAGGGAAAACGGCTAACTCTATTCGAACCTTCTATCAAGAGGTACACATGCCGTTTCTGTTGTTCTTAGAGGGTTTTATTATGAATTACTCTGATACGTTACAAGAAATGAAAAAGTCGATTCAAGACATGGAACCAAACAAAGATGGAGTGATTCGTGAGGATTTTCTTTCTCAAGATGTGAAACGAAGTTTTGAGCGAATGGAACAAATTACTATGGCAATAACGGATGAGGCAAATGCCGTTCTTCACTCGGTCAAAGATATTATTAACGTTCGTGATATAGACGATGGCGAGTTCTTAGATAAAGTACAGTATGGGAAAAAGATGAACCGTCAGACGATAGAGAAGCTCCACGCTTTTGACCGCCACAATACAGCTAAGCTAGACCCCATAGAACAAGATTTACGAACGATGAAGAATTATATGACTCAAATCCGTAAGTTAGGCAACAATGGAAAGTTACGTATTGACAGTTACCAAGCCAGACAGCTAGATGATCAAAAGTTTCATCAAGAACTTATATCTGGAATCAAAAATAAGGCTGTGAGAAACGCTATTGGGCTAGAGGCAGTCCTTGGCGAAGCAGGTAAGCTTCTACTCTATAGCTATACTCGATTTGCGGCTATTCCGGTTCAGTATTTACAGAAACATTTTGGATTGAAAACCATGGATTATAGTTACCGAGCTATGCATGCAGTTGCAGCATCATCAGGCGACTATTTAACTACACAACAGTTCTCCACCATTGAACACCAAGTTGTTTCTAAAGTAGAGGTTTCAGACTATAAAAAAGTGAGACAGGGAACTTACTATACGTT
>NZ_QWLJ01000075.1 GCF_009917385.1 Roseburia sp. 1XD42-34
TAGACCGAACGAAGGAATGTATGCGCAAATGACGCTGTGAGATGTGGGAGGGTTTGTCACCATGAGTATAGTGGGAAAAGGGTGCAATCATAGCAGTATTAATCCCCATTTTTTTCAAAAAGAGAAGGATGGCTTATTAAGTGCACCCTTCTACATTAAAAATGATTCCTATGCCGTCTTAAATATTGTTGATGAGTAAAAAACAAAATGAAATTCTAAGAAAAACAAAGAAAACAAGAGAAAACGTTAGTATATAGAGGGAGTATAAAATGGCGTGCTTATGGATACCGATATAACGGAATAGCCACGTCCGGCTTAAGCGCCCTACGATAAGTCATCTTTGGTTCGTGCAACACCGTCTCCCCATGGTTCCTAAAACTTTAGTTGATTCGTTCCAGTCGCTACGTTGCTAAACGGGCGCTTGCGCCTTTGTTCTGTGGATGCTTATAACGGTCATCACTTAGATTGCCAAGGGCGCATTTCTTGAAAACGGAGGTTGACTTAAGTAATTCTAGTGCTCAATGCCCGAAATGAACGTGCCAAGCTCGATCTGGTGCTGATTCACGTGGTTTACGACACCATTCAAGAAGTCTTGCGTGATTTACGGTATTTATTCAATCAACGCTCGGTTTATAGAGCAGGATAGGGTACTCGATCACAGACAAACATACGCTAGAATTCGAATACCGCATGCTTGATCACAGTAAATATGCTTAAATTTTGTGGTCACTTGCTCAATTTTTTAAGCATCTTTGATCTAGCGAACCTCTGCTCCTCTCTTAGACAAACTTCTCCACTAACGAATGACTTGCTCGTTTTTTAAGGGAAGGACGCTTGAACCAAGGGTACTCCTACTTGAATTTGGAAGCTCTCGCTTGATTTCGAAGCAACCGGGTGTGCGCAATTGTGAACTTCGAACACCCTCATTGTCAACTCCAGCAATTTTCCATTTTACACTAAAAAATAAAATCCCGAGGTAGGTTAAGCTCTTAGGATTTCACAAGAAACTCCTATTTATTCCAACTTATAGCATCCCCCCTTACTAAAACGGCTTCGTAATCATTAAAATAATAATAAGGAAAAATAAAAGGCTTTCTATTCTCTCATAGAAAAATAGCTTTTTGGACCAAATAAAATACTCATCTGGTATCGTATCCTCATGATGGATTTGTAATAGGCTTTTAATTGGTTTTGATCGTGGAGATAGCACGAGAGGGCCAAACGCTAAAGCAAGCAGGAAGAGCAATAAGCTTGTTACAAACCATCCTTGAGAAAATAAAAAGGGTCGAAGCGCTCCCATCGCTAAACCTGTTACCAATAACAATGTTCCACCAATCATGACTAGCCAATGTAATTTGGCGCGAATCCTAAATCCATATCGCAATTCAGTCATAGTTGTCGCAGTTTTAACTGGCATCATCATTAAAAATCCAGGACCCATCCCAACGATAGCTGAAATGATGTGAATAAACACCAATATGTCATAAAACTCCATTTTATCTGCTCCCTCTAGTCCCCTAAATAATAACTAAGAATTATATCCACCTCTGGTCCATATACTTCGCCAAATAAATTTAAATGGACTAACAAATAGTACAGTTGATATACCAGCTTACAATCTCGATAATAATTTTTTGTAGGAAAAGTGCCTTCATAGGCTTGGTAGAAACTTTTTGAAAAACCACCAAATACCTCTGTAAAAGCTAAATCAAAATGTCTGTCACCATACAAAAAAGAGGGATCAATTAAATAAGGGTCACCCTGCTTACCGACAATCCAATTACCGCCCCACAAGTCCCCATGTAAATAGGATGGGGGAATATCTGCTGGGATCCAGCGATCTAACTGCATAAGTAACTGTTCGAGCTTTTCACGTCGTTTTCCGCTTATAACGTTTCTTTTTACTCCAAGCTGTAACTGTGTGAGCAAACGTCGGTCACGATAATATTCTAACCAGCTATCATAAAATCCGTTCGGTTGCTGCAGTGTACCTATGAATGTAGATTTGGAAAACCCATGCTGCGCCCCCTTGTTTTGGTGCATTGACGCCAACCGCTCACCAAGTAGCGTATCCGTTTGTTGTGTCTTATTTCCACTCACCCATTCCAAGACTAAAAACCGCTCGTCCTGTTCATCGGAATAGCAGATGACGTCTGGAACATGAATCGTATTGGTAGATTGTATAAGTTGCAACCCCGTTGCTTCTAAAGTAAAAAAATGGTTTGGTGCAGCTTCGTTATATTTGATAAAAAATTTTTGCCGTTTCGTTTCTACAAGGTAGGCCTCATTAATAGAACCACCTGTTACCCTTTTTGCATGAATGACTTCCTCTTTAACTCCCGCCTGCTGTAACAGCTTCTGGAAGCGTTGTTTCATACAACAGATTACTCCTTTCTTATTGCAAATCAGTATGATGAAACGTCCACCCGAGTTTTGCATAGTATAGAAATGATTACTGTTATTCAAACGTGATCTTCATATCCCCTGGCTGGATCCAGCCTTTTTTTCGCAAAAAGCTAACAGTTAGTAAACTAATTATCGCTGGTGCAATCATATGTAACATTAGCATACTCCAAAGCACTGACATCGAAAAGCCCATTGATTCGATTGTCATAATTTGTCCAACAAATCCACTTGTGCCCATGCCCGCTCCTGAAGGGTTATTGGTTAATTCAATCCACACAGTGGCAAATGGTGCAACTAAAGCACCAGCTATCGTCGGAGGTAATAAAACAATTGGCTTTTTTACAATATTCGCTACTTGCAGCATAGACGTTCCGATTCCTTGAGCGATAAAGCCACCAAATCCGTTATCGCGGTAACTGGCAACAGCAAAGCCAATCATTTGTGCCGAACAGCCTACAGTAGCGGCACCTGCAGCCAATCCATCCAGTGATAACATAATAGCAATCGCCGCAGAGGAAATAGGAGCTGTTAAGGCTATTCCCATCAGTACAGCTACTAAAATTCCCATAATGAACGGTTGTTGATCAGTGGACCAATTTATCATTTCTCCAAAGCCTTGCATCAATCTACTAATTACGGGCCCGATGAATTTACCAGTTGCAAAACCTGCAGTGATGGTAACTAATGGCGTGACGATGATATCGACGCGCGTTTCCTGATATACCATTTTTCCAATTTCTGTTGCTAGTACTGCACTAACATAGCTACCTGCTGGTCCACCTAATTCTGCACCAAACGCACCAGCAAACAGTGCCGAAAATAGTACAAGCGGCGGAGCCTTTAATCCGTATGCAATCGCTACACCAATTGCTCCCCCCATTATTTTCGTGTCCATGGCAAAACTACCCATTTCCATGAGAATTTGTGCCAACGATGGCGAGAATATACTAACCACTTGCTCTCCAACTGTCTTAATAATTAAGCCAATAATTAATGAGGCAAATAACCCTAATGCCATATAGCTTAAAGCCGTTATAAAATAGGCCTTTCCCGTTATATGGATACCTTTCTGCTGGAAAAATTGCTGCATGTCAAACCCTCCTATTTCGTGAAATAACTCACATTATAATGAATAAGAATGGATAAATTGTATTATCAGGTGTACTGTGTAAAGCTCCCAAACTAACCTTATATGTCCCATACAAAAATAAAGTGATACTTCAATCCCGTCGAATTTTATTCATCCAATACAGAATTACTAGTACCTAAAGGCTGTGGAATCTTTGTTGAATTGGATCTTATGCTTGTCGCTGGGATCGCTTCGTTAGGATAAAAGGTCCGTTTTACTCAGCTTCATGCAGGACTAAAAGTAGATATTTGTTTTTTTTTTAACAGAATTAGTCTTGCTAAATTTGGTAGGCACTCTTCCATTCTTGGTCTTTGCAATAATTTTCATCTTAGGATGGAGGGAGACTCCTAAAAAAGTTGATCTTTATGAGAATAGGATTCTAACAGATGTTACATACAGAAAAACTTTAAATGAAATCTCCCGGTGGTATTTGGTTTCCTATTTTTTAGTTCTCATTGTCCTTGACTAGAGCTAGAATCAGACTATTGGCAATTCGCCAGTAGCTCTTTCTAATATTCTCCCATATTTATCTTCATTTTAACTGTATTATCATCTATTATTGCGTTAATCATCCATTACTTCAAGCAGATTATTTATCCCCTCTTTTCTGGATACATATAATGGCTTACGAACGGGATAGATTAGTTGCTTTTCAACGTTTATTCAGCTACAATTTAATTGAAAATAATTATCAATTATGGACACATGTAAGGGAGATGGAAGATATGGGGAAAATTACTACAAAATCGCAACTTGCCAACATTATCCGTGAACGCCGCGCTATCAAAAAAGGGTATAATAATACAGAGGTCACACAAGATACGGTTTTAGAATTATTAAAGGATGCCGTTTGGGCACCTACTCATGGAATGCGCCAGCCATGGCGATTTATTTTTGTTGGAGCTGATAAACTAGCAGAGTTTGCCAAAAAAGTCGCTGCTACTTACCCTCCTGAAAGACAAGAAAATAGAGAAAATTATTTAAATGAGCCGAATGCTATTTTAGTTGTTGTTATGGATGAGCCTGAGTCTCAAAAGGAATGGGAAGAAAATTATGGTGCAGTCGCTTGCTTGATTCAAAATTTCTGGTTATTAGCGTGGGAAAAACAACTTGGTGTAGTATGGAAAACCAATCCACATATTCAAGATCCGGAAGTGAAAGAAATATTAAACGTAAAACCGCATGAAAAAATAGTCAGTTTCCTTCATTTAGGATACTTCGATGAAGCTCCAGCACCTAAAGAACGCATCGATGTTGCAGAAAAATTCACAACCTTTGAAGGATAACAACTGACGAACTAAGAAATACAATCCACTTAAATTATCATGCCAACATTACGATAACCGTCCATCAATCGTAAAATAAGCCCCAATTAGGAGAGCTTCATCCCCGCTGATGCTGTTACCTCCCACTTCGACTTGTTCCGCGCTCTCATCTTCCATTCTTGAAGTGGGAGTCTACAGCATCTATTTCCGGAATAAAGGAATCAGGCTATAAACATAAGGGGTGTTCCTATCTATGAGCTAATGATGTCTTATCCTAATACAATTCGTGAAGTTTCCTAATCACTGGACGCATGTGCCGGATGTGCCTATTTCGTTATATCAAAGCATCTAATTCGAAATTATACTTTGTAGAACAAAGGCGCAAGGCGCCCGTTTAGCAACGTAGCTACTGGAGCGAATCACCTAAAGTTTTAGGAATCATGCTACTAAAACAGGAGTATGCCGACGCCTGAGCGGCAAGCACGTATTTAGTCGGTCTTCCTCTTAGCTACAACCGATGATGACTTATCATAGGGCGTTTCGTGAAGTCGCCTAGTTGCCGGGCTCATGCGCCGGATGTGGCTATTCCGTTATATCGGTATCCCAAAGTAACAAATTTTATACTCCCTCTATTTACTAACGTTTTCTCTTGTTT
>NZ_QWLJ01000076.1 GCF_009917385.1 Roseburia sp. 1XD42-34
CTTTTGTCTCAGCAACTCAAGGTTATCAAAGAGAGGGGATTGAGTGTGTTTTTTTGCTTTATTTCTACCTATTGATGAGATAAGAGACACCACCACATTCAGTATAGAGCCAAAAATCTCATCCGATTTAAACTAGCTCTAAAAAAGTTGAACCGCTTTTACACGCTCCACATCTTTTTCGTTATACACGATATCCATTTTCTAATCGCTTTGGATAAATTAATTTCTTTTCCTCATAATATCGAATTGATCGGATGCTAACTCCAGTTTTCGCTGATAATTCGCCTATTTTCATAACATTTTCCCTCCCAGTTACTACGTTATAGCCATATTAAAGTATGACATGGTGGGAGGGGCAATATCTAATTTTTGAATTCTGAGGCTCTCAACCATAACCATAAATAAATCTGTCATTTTCAACTAGTACTTATGGTTCTGTTATTTTAAATTTATTAGCACTATAGAGTTGTAGAAGAATCGAAAACACCATAAATATAACAGCAAAAAAAATTAGTGATATAGCACCGAAACCAAATGCTAACACTATACCACCTAATGTGGCACCGACTGAACTACCCAAATAATTAAGTGAACTGTTTAATGCGACTGCTGAACTTCCATTATTCGGTTGGTAAGACATTAAAATATGCTGTTGTGGTGCTTGAGATGCCCACCCCATTGCTCCCCAAACAAAAAATGGTAAATACTTTAACAAAGGTATATTTATCATTAATGGAATACAAATAATAGATAACGTTAAGATTAATAAAATTATTGTAACCAATGTTTTGGGCTTTTTAAAATAATCAATTAAATGACCAATGATTAAACTTCCAAACAATCCACCAAATCCCCATGCCCAAAGATACAATACTAAATCACCAGACGTTGCAACTTCTTTTATTAAAGGTGATAGGTATGTATATAATCCCAGACTAGAAATACTGGCAAAAAAAGTAATAAACACTGTTATCGTTACCTTTTTATCAAAAAACATTTTTAATCGTTCATTAACCGCAGGTGGTGAGGACGTTTCAATATGTGGTAAATATAACAGCATACCAAACATCGCGATAACTCCAATAAGTACCAATAACCATATGGAAGCTTGCCAATTTAGTAGGTCAGATACATAAAGCCCTAAAGGAACACCCAGCACTGTTCCTATACTCATTCCACCTAAAGTTAGTCCTATAGCTCTCCCTTTTTTTTCAATTGAGACGAGCTCAGAAGAAGCCGAGATTGCTATCGGAGAAAACAAGCCTGCCCCTGCTCCCGCTATTGCTCTAGATACCAAAAGAACAGTAAAAGTAGGAGCGATTGCGGTAATGCTATTAGCAATAGTAAAAACTAGCATGGAGTATAACAGTATTTTTTTAACTGACTTTCCAGCAAATAGAGAGGCGAATATCGGTGCTGATATAGCATAAAACAGTGTGAACATGCTAACAGCTAGCCCTACTTGAGATACATCCTTATGATATGTTTCACTGATTCCTGGAATTAACCCTGCAACAATATAAGCATCAAAACCCAAGGCGAACATGCCCAAAGATAATATTAATACCTTCTTCAACATTAATCCTCCTTAACTCAAGTGATGAACTTCAACACTCATTACGAGTCGGTTACTATTGAAGGTAGATATAAACAATCATATTAGATAACTACTCATAACATTATGTTATAATAAAAATACCTTCTATTTAGAATGATACCAAGTAATAATGTAGTATAGAAGAATCGTTCTTTTTTAAGGATATAACATATAGTTATTACTTATGGAGTGAGTATAATGAACTTAGATTGGTTACAAAGTTTTACTGAAGCCGCAAAACAAAAGAGTTTTTCTAAAGCAGCAAATGTGAAGAACCTTTCCCAGCCAGCTTTGAGTAAACAGATTCAAAATCTAGAAAATAATCTAGACGTTAGACTATTTCACAGGACAGCAACTGGTATTACACTCACAGAAGCAGGGCAATATTTTTACAGTCGAATTATGCCCGTCATCGCAGAAGTAACAACAATTCGTGAAGAATTGCAACGATTTTGTCGAAGTAATCCTATTGCAATAGGCAGTCTTCCTAGCTTAGCTACTTACTATTTACCGTTAAGAATGAAAGGCTTCCTGTTCATGGATAGACCGGTTTCATTATTGCTACAGAATACTTCCAGTGAGCTGTTGCAGTCTTTACAGGAAGAAAGACTTGATGCAGTCTTTATTGAGACCGAATACACAGATAAGTCATTATGGAGCTGTGAATTATTTACAGAATCTTACTATGCATTGCTTCCTTTAGAACATAAGTATAAATCTAAAGACACAGTTCAGCTTACCGAACTATGCGAAGAGCCATTCATTACTCATCAAGCTCCTTGCGATACAAGAAGCCACATTGTTGCTCAAATGGAATTAATAGGTTATAAGCCTAATATAGTAAGTGAAGTAGCTTTTGGTGATTTTATCTATGGATCCGTAGCTGCAGGAATGGGGATAACGATCGTACCAGAGTTAGTGGCTAAAAACATCAATCATCTCGACCTTTTGGCTTTACCAATTGTTAATTTTGGAAGAAAAAGAACAATTTCATTAGTAAGTCAAGACAAAAGACTTGGATCAATGTTATATCAGTATATTAAAAGAGTTGATTAACTTAGAATTTTATAAAAACCAGATCAAAGAGTAGGGTAACCTTGAATGGTTACCCCACTTATCAAACGGTGTTAAGGCTTGGACTTATCATTTAAGATAGTCTGTGTTAGCACGAGACTACCTAATTGTCAGAATCCGTGTCATTGATAAATCCAAAATTGTTGGAAAGTAAAAAAGACAAAGGCTAAAATAGATTTTTGGACAAAAGAAGAATTTGAAAAGTCACCTCTCTTTTTTATCATGAAAACTACTATCAACATTTTTTATTTATCTCGTTATGGTTTATGACAGGTATGTGGATTGGAGAAGCCACTGCAATTCAATGGAATATTGGCTTTAACGCTGATGTAGTATCTATTGATAAAACACTTTACTATAAGAATTTAGATAACTATTCTTTTGTAGAACCGATGGGACAGAAGATGACATTAAAAGATATCTTCGTGTTTGCACTCATTACTGCCGTTATATTTGTTATTTGCTTGTTTTTACCTGAAGCCATTCCCATTCATTTTAACGCACAAGGAGAAGCGGATATCATTGTTAATAAATATTTTTTACTCATTGGTTCCGTTATCCTTTACTCTGTTTATTGGCAGTTTTTTCGAAATGACAACGGCTCAAAAGAATGATATCTTTCATAATATCTTTCTATGGTAAAGGGCTACATTAGTGTTCCAAAAATATATTTTTCTCACCTTCATTTGCTTTCTCAGACGTACGATAAGCCGGTGTAGAACAATGGAAAGTCCTCTTTCGCCTAGCAACATTCCCTTTCAATTAATAAAAATTCTTCATGGTAAACTATTGTACCGCTCACGCGACTTGATACTGTTTCATTCTCCAATACACGAGACAAACCAAAACGAGTTGAATAATGAGTAGAATAATCATGGTAGAAACCACATTTTGTACAAAGGAGCTAAGAATATACTCTTGTTTGGAACTCATGAAAGTTAGAAAATCCTCAGTCCGATAGTTGTTGATTGGAAACAAGTTTAATAGCTTATATACAATGCCCCTTTTAAAAAGCTGAACGAATGCTTTTGGCAAAAAGAATAGTCCTAATGACAAAGCTAAAGCACTAAACGGTGAGCGAGCAATAGATGAAACATATAGCGTGACCCCAACGATTGCCAGCATGCTTATAAAATGCAAAGTGACAGCTAAAAAGAATACTTGTAAATGATTTATTTCCACTGGAAAACTGAATAAATCAAATAAGAAATTTGTTTGAATGCTTGTGTCCCAACCACTAAAACCATTATTATATATAGAAAGATACCAGTGATATAATATGCATAAAGAGAAATACAAATATGGAAATCAGTGTTGCCGCTATGATTTTGCCGATGGTTAATTTATTTCTGATACTACGTCAAGAAAATAGACACAGATTTTTCTACCGCGCTTCCGCTTGGTGGCCGTCATAAAAAAGTTTAAATAAAGGGCATTTAAACTTTTTTATGACGGTAAAATCAGGCTGCGGAATTTCCATACATTTGCTCAAATTCATTTGGCGTATAGTAGCCCAAAGTCGAATGGATCCGCTTGGAATTGTAGAAGAACTCGATGTATTTAAACAGCGATTTCCTCGCTTCTTCCCGTGTTTTATAATTTGTTTGATAAACTAGCTCACGCTTAAGAATACCGTGAAAGGATTCAATCAAGCATTGTCGTAACAGTTTCCTTTTCGGCTCATACTGCCTATCATTTTGTACTTTTTTAATAGTTTCTGATACTCGGAGGAGGCATATTGAACACCACGGTCAGAGTGATGAATGACGCCTTTTCCTGGCTTTTGACGATTAAAAGCCATCTTTAATGCTGAGATAACCAATTCCCTTGTCATAGTCTTATCCATTGACCAGCCTACTATTTTACGAGAATATAAGTCCATTACGGTCGCCAAATACAACCAGCCCTCATTGGTCGGAATATAAGTGATATCCGTTACCCAATATTGGTTTGCTTGCATTAAACTGTCGATTTAAGACGTTTTCATTTACCGGATGTTGATGCTTCGAATGGGTTGTCGCCTTGTATTTCTTGACGGTACAAGATTTCCACTGGTTTTTTGTCATAATCCGAGAGACTGTACGTTCACTTACTTTTACACCACGTTTTTTTAGGGTTTTAGCAATTTTAACACTACCGTACCGTTGCTTAAATTCTAAATGGGTCTGAAGAATTTCTTGTGCTAATTTCTCGTGCTGTTTCTGCCGGTCACTTTTTGGTCGGTTCACCCATTTGAAGTAACCGCTTTTAGAAACTCCCAAGGCTTTGCACAACTTCTCCACTCGGAATTGGGAGCGATTTTCATGAATAAATTCATATTTTACCGAGGGCTTTTCGCGAAGTAGTGCATCGCCTTTTTTAAGATTTCATTTTCCTCCTTTAGATCACGAATTTCCTTCTGGAGTGCTCTTAATTCAGCCGCCTCCGAAGAGAAATGTGGATAGGTTACACTTGACTAGACAAAAAAATGAAGGTGAAGTAGACTAAACAGAACATAAAATGGTTCCTATTATAAAAATAAGTTTGTTCAACAAAGTGCCTTTATGC
>NZ_QWLJ01000077.1 GCF_009917385.1 Roseburia sp. 1XD42-34
ACCAATCGATGGTCTTTGTTTGCTCCTGCGCTATATCCAATAATTTCTCGATTAAAAAGGTCGACAAATAGGCAGACGTAGTTCCATTTTCCAGCTACATCTACATACGTCAAGTCGCTTGCAAGCACACGAAGTGGTACAGACGAGCTAAAATCACGATTTAATACATTGGCAATTTCGGCTTCATTGCTCTGCTTCGACGAAGGCTTGTACGCTCGTTTTGCATTGTATTTAGAAACGAGACCATTCTCACGCATAATGCGTGCAATTCGGCGTCTGGATACTTGCTTGCCTTGTTGTTTGAGCACCACTTTGATTTTACGTGATCCATACGCTCTACGGCTTTGATAAAATATATCCTTAATTAAGATGGTTAATTCTTTTTCTTCTTTCCATCTATTGCTTTCTTTACGTTGGAGCTCGTAGTAGTATCCACTGCGAGAAACGTGCAGAATGGTGCACATCGCTGATATCGAGTATTTATGCGTGTTTTGCTTTATGACAGTTACTTTCGTCCGATAATCAGCGTTGCTTGCTTTTTAGTAAGACTTAGCATTTTATATGCTTAGTCGCATTTATACCTTTAGGTGCAAATATCATTTTCCATTCGTAATTGCTGGTTTTCTTTGCGTAGTTTCAGAATCTCATTTTCTTCTGGTGTACGATTATCTTTTTCTTTAAAAGAGCCAGTCTGACTATGTTGTTTTATCCATTTATCCAATGCAGATGGCGTCAAGTCATACTCGGCAATAATGTCTTTTCGAGGTTTTCCGTTTTGGTATAGTTGTACCATTTGAGATTTGAATTCAGCTGAGAAGGTTCTTCTTGCTTTTGTCATTATGGTTACACTCCTTTTTTAAGTGAGTAGACGTAGACCCTTATGGTGACTGCTTACATGCGGCCTTGACCCGGAGCCTCTCCGGGCATGAGTGATACGCCAGAAACCAGGTATTAAACACTTGGCTCTTGAAAAGAGGTTATTATGCCCGCTTCTCTGCATAAAGGCACTTTGTTGAACAAACTTATTTTTATAATAGGAACCATTTTATGTTCTGTTTAGCCTACTTCACCTTAATTTGTTTGTCTAGTCAAGTGTAACCTATCCAGGCATATGAGATAAACACTTTATCTGCTTTCAAATCTTTTTCCAAAATACTCCCTCCAAATGCTTATAAGTTTATTAGCCTCTCTTTTCTTATTAACCACCCATTTATGCAGTATTGGACTTTTACGGCTTCTCCAATTCTTATTATTAATTCAATTTTGTCTTAATAAATAATAGCCTATAATTATGTAAACTGACGAAGGTTATTAGTTTTTGTTAAAATTTTTAAATATTTCATATTTCACTTTATTCCTCTATAACTCTCCTCATCCTTTGCAACCAATTAGGATTAATAAAGGACTACATTTGCCTTTAAGAGCATCCATAGTCCTTAAAATCTGAAGAGATTAACGATTTAATGTGAAATTTTTAATTTATCCATTACATGTCGAAACTCCAACTTTCTTTAATACCCCAAAGTTTCCAGAAATCCTTCTTACTTGCTACTTTGAATCCGTAAATACGTATGCTTTCGCCCGGAGAATTTAACCATAATTCATGGTTTGGTGCTTCGTCATGGTTTCCAACTGCAGAGAAATGGTTTGGACTAGCTTGGACGGCATAACCATAATCAATTTCTGGATATGGGCCAGTCAATGGGATTGGAACTCCGTGAATAACTCTCCATTGTAAATCGTTTCTTTGTTCCTTAACTATTCTCAAGTCAATACCTGAAGTACTTGCTGTACCTTCATAATTAGTATCTTGACACGTTGATGTTTCACAACTATATGTTGCGTTAACATCGGACCATAATTTGAGTGCTGGAGGATAATCAAATTGGGCATATACTCTTGCTTCAGTTCGATATTTATCAGTGTATGCTTGAAAAGAAGATCGATTATCTCCTTTTAAATAATTCGCTCCAGAGAAAGGATTTGGGTTTTCGACTGAATTATAAGGAATAAAGGTTCTATAAGTGACATCAAAGAACATTGGGACATTAGCTGCTATATTAGCTTTTTCATTGTCATTTAAAAATGAATCCATTAGTAAATCATTTTCTAGGTATTGTTTGTTGTTATCAGGTACCTTTACTAGAGTATTTAAAGTTCCTCCATAACGTAATTCGTTAACCTTTTCTTTTAGTTCTTCACTACTAAAATTTTCGTTTTCTTTATTATCTCTAATGAGTTGGTCCTCTTCTTCTTCAGTTAATTTGTTTTTAATTTTTACTGTATAATAATAGTTTTCGCCAGCTACTACATTCGAGTCTGTATAAGATAAATCAATTGTTTCGGCTATTTTTTTGTCATTTTTATAGATTTCATATACGCCATCTTCGTCTGGTATTTTATTCCAATTTAAAGTGACACCAGTTGTGCTTGTAATTGTTTCAAGCTTAGTTTCCTTAATCAAATCACCTATGTACTGCCGTTTATTTCCCCCGTTAAAATTATTTATCCTACTTTTATTAATTTTAGTATTTTCGTCGTTTCTTATGTTCACTTGAATTACCTCTAGTAATCTACTGTCCTCAAATATTCCAATTCTATATTTTTGTTGAGAGTAATCCATTTTTTCACTAAATACATTTTTTTCTCCTTCATAAACTAAAGTATCGTCTTTGAATACCTTATACATTTCCCCCTCTTTTTTTATATTGATTGTTAGAATATTGTTTTCCTTCTTTATTGCTACATCTTCGGTGTCTTGAGCTGAAGTTAGCATTGGTGAACAAACTAATAAAATTAAACTAGATAAAAGTACTGAAAATAATTTTTTCATAATTTTTCTACTCCTCTTTATTATATTTATGTTACCATTACTATTGGTAATATTACTATCACTTGAAAAGGATTTCAATAGTAAATTCAAAAAAATAGAAATTTTGTATTTAATTTGGAAAGGGTGGTTGAGTGGTTTGACCAAAATTAATGTGAAGACAATAGTACTTCTATTTGCTTGCTCGTTAATCTCCGCAGCAATTAGCTCTACAGTATATTTTTATTTAGATTCAATTCCTTTTTTAGGATATTTTATTATCACTCTTATTTATTTAGTTTGTTACCTATTAATTGCTTTACCAATTCAAATCATTTTAAATAGAAAACCTCGTAAATTTTCTGCATATTACTTAGTTATTTATCTAACTGGAGCTACTGTTGTATGTTTTTTCGTCGGTTTGCTATACGCTTCCTTTTCGTTAGCACTCTTCATGATTGCCTTTATTAACGCTTTTATTTTTTGGGTTTTTGATTCTTTATTATTACAGAATAAAAACTAGATTATATTCTTACGTAAATTCATTAACTAGACAAAATGACCCTAAAAGGAAAATAGAAGGGGTGAAGATGATGATACTTAGATATAAGTATTGGCTTATGGATTTGCCTGTGCCCGATTTTCTAATATCTATAACAGTGTCAGGCTACTCCAGATTCATAGAGATATTGTAATTCTAACTGTGACATTAATATATCTTTTAAACTTAGTTTTACAAAAGAAAGTGCTACTTCTTATAAAAGTTAGACGAAAACCATGTGATGAAAAATAAAATGGAACTCTGTTTTACAAAATAAAATAGAAATATGGTGATTGGAATTAGGGGGTTTTCGGGTTTTCCCACTCTTTTCTTCGCTTTTTATCCTCACCCATGTATCCTTGACCCTTCTCCTTCCTTCTCTCATATGCTTTTCGTTATTTTGCTTAACAAAAAAGAACCGAGAAGGCGTACTAACTGTACGCTTCCGATTCTGGTTGGAGTATTACATAGAGCCCGATACAAACCTACCTCCGCTTCCCATTCTTTGTAAAATTTAATTACATTTGGAAAGTAGAGATACATCTTTGAAACCGAGAGTTACAGGGGAACAAACTATTTTTCAGTGGCAATAAAGTCGGAAACCAATATTCTTGATTTTGCGCATTTCAAACGTAGTGGGTTACTTTGGTTAAAAATATAGTTGGAAACTGACCTTTTCTCCACCGATAATTAGGGACCTGCTTCATTTGGCCTCTACTGCTGATCTTCTTCTTACAAATGCTATCCCTCTTCTATATGCTCATTAAAGTGTTAAAATTATTGGACCTAATTTGTTGCCATATGAATATGATAAAACTCTCCATTTCAGGAGATATGCATTTAATATAACCAAATTTTGCTTTCTACTATTACTTCACGTAACATGGATCAGTTGCGACTATTATAATATTCGGTCTTAATTATACCGTAATAGCTCTTATCATTCTTTGGTTCCATAGATGTTTTTGTGTGTAAGTAATTTAAATCCATACCTAAAATTAAAATTACTCTTGATATTCTCTGGTATTTAATATTCCTGAGGAACCGGAAAACAAATTACAAATTATATCTGTTGCTTTAATTAATAGTAAATCCATTTTTTACATCAATTTCAAAAAAGAGATTGACTTCTCTAATCCCTATCGCTAACTTATGTGGAAGAGAATCGATAAAATAAATTATTTCAAATATAACATTATTGATACTAACATTAAATTTAGTTCGTGTAATATCTAACATCCTCATATTATTATATAGTGTTTTTAAACCAACTAATTTCACAGCATCCCCTCCTAGTACTTCCCAGCATAGTAGATAGTTAGTATTTTACAGTTCAAAATTGCATAAAAAATTAATTTACATACTAACCTATTCACTATCTAAGTAAAGTCTATCTTTAACATTAAAACGCAAAGTTTCTAAATTATATTTTCTAAATTTATATCTGGTATGTCAACACTGGTATGTCAACACTTAACTAGACAATTTTTTTAAGGTATTTTCTTTAAATAGAATAGGTGTTATATAGTTTAGGTTTTTATGAATACGATAATGGTTAAACCAATGCACGTAATCAGCTAACTCCAGTTGTAATTGTTGTAAATGCTTAAAGGCTCTACCATTCACA
>NZ_QWLJ01000078.1 GCF_009917385.1 Roseburia sp. 1XD42-34
ACGCCCGCTTCTCCACGTAAAGCCTGTATATTTTATTGTGTGCAATTCCCATTTACACAAAATAGTTTATACTCCCTAATAAATTGATTTAAAATTCATTTTCATTATCATCATAATCCTGAAGTTCATTTAATATCTCTTTTAAACGTATAATACTATTTTCAAATTCATGTATAGAAATTTCTTCATAACTTGATGCACCTTCTCCGAACACATCATTATCATATATCTTAACCACTGCACCATCAGATTTTAATTTCTTAATTAATTGTTGTAGCTTTTCAAGTTCATCTATATCATTAGCATCTACTTCAGCTAGAACTTCTTTATTTTCAATAGTTGATTTTAATTTCGAGAAACTCAAACCAGTGTGCTTTTTAATTGTCATTAAATACTTATTTATATTATTTGCTTCAACCTTTATAGCAATTTTATTCATCTTCTTTCCTCCCTCTCTTTGCAGTATTTAGAACTCCTCCATATAATTTGGATTCACTGGTTTGCCTGGAGAATTTTTATGATAACTTCCACCATGCCACCCTTTTAAATGTTCGCTAGGAGTTGCGGGATATATTAATTCACCTTTATTAGATATATGTGGATAATTCTTTGCATTGAATGTATGATGACCAATGATTGGTTTACCATTGTATTGAGGCTTTTTTCTATTTAAAATATCTTCAATTTGCTTGGAAGTCCAATTTCGTGTTGGAGTATCATTCTTTAAAATTCTTTTCTTTTCTTGTTTCCAAAAATTATTAACACCAGTAGCCCTACGCTTCATAAACCTCTTATTCCACTGATATCTTTTATATTCACTTTTAGTTACTGAGCGCTTTTCAATTTTCTCCTTTATAATTAACTGCTGTTTTCTACTTAAAGAATTGTAAGGTGTTTTTTTTGGAGTTAAATCAAAGTTTCCTATATCCTTTATAGTAAAGTTTTTACCGACTGTATTTCTCTTTTTAACTTTCTTCGCTGTATGTTTACCCTTATTTGCAAATTTAATAACTCCGCCAGCTTTAATCAGTTTTAAAGGTTTTCCCACTGGAAGAATAGAAGCTCCCGCCCATATTCTTTCCCCCACAGAGGCTTCTGAATCAAGAACCGTATTCACATCATCCAACACAACGAAATCTAAAGCCTCTTTGGAAAGTTTTAAGCCAGCTTTTCCGGTCTTATATCCTGCTAATCCTACGTGTAAACCTGCTTTGACAATCCCTTCAGTAGCTTTTTCCACCCAGCTCTTTTCCGGCTCTTTTGGCTTGTGTCGATCGGCAGGAATCGTATCCACTAATTCATATTCTACACTTCCAGATTCGGATTGATATTTTCTTACGATTCTACCATCCACCAATGTATAGTAAGTTCCCTGTCTCACTTTTTTATAGTCCGAAACCTTTACTGCGGAAATTACTTGGTGTTCAATTGTAGTAAATTCCCTTGTAGTTAAACGATCACCCGATGCCGCTACAGCTGCATGCATAGCTCGGTAGCTGTAATCCATGGTTTTTAATCCAAAATGTTTCTGTAAATACTGAACCGGAATAGCAGCAAACCGACTATAGCTATAAAGTAGAAGCTTACCTGCTTCGCCGAGCACTGCCTCTAGCCCAATTGCGTTCCTAATAGCTTTATTTTTGATTCCAGATATAAGTTCTTGATGAAACTTTTGATCATCTAGCTGTCTGGATTGATAACTGCCAATACGTATCTTCCCATTGTTTCCTAGCTCACGGATTTGAGTCATATAATTCTTCATCGTCCGTATATCTTGTTCTATGGGATCTAGCTTAGCTGTATTATGGCGGTCAAAGGCGTGGAGTTTCTCTATCGTCTGTCGGTTCATCTTTTTCCCATGCTGTACTTTATCTAGGAACTCCCCATCGTCTATATCGCGAATGTTAACAATATCTTTGATCGAGTGCAGAACAGCATTTGCCTCATCCGTTATCGCCATGGTAATCTGTTCCATTCGCTCAAAACTTCGTTGCACATCTTGAGAAAGAAAATCCTCGCGAATAACTCCATCTTTGTTTGGTTCCATGTCTTGAATTGACTTTTTCATTTCTTGTAACGCATCGGAGTAATTCGTAATAAAACCCTCTAGAAACAACAGAAACGGCATGTGTACCTCTTGATAGAAGGCACGAATAGAATTAGCCGTTTTCCCTTTAAACGCATCCTCCAAAGCTATTATGGTTTCTATGTTCTTCTGGATGTTTTTTACTTGTGTATGTATTTGTTCTAGCTGCGATATGGTTTTGTCGATATAGCTATGAAGGTCGCTTACATAAAGCGCCTTAATAAACCTCTCCTCCTATCCCCATTGGTAATAACTTCAATGTAACCCCTTTAGTTGCATTATACTAAAGGCATGAAATATATGGAACTGTTTATGGCAAAACTACATATAAGTGGCAGTATAAAAATAAATCTGACGTGTGGGAATATACGCCAGATCAACTGCGAGAAATGACTGCTAAAGTATGTACCAGGTATTTGCATAAGGCTGTGGGATTTGAACAAAAGAGAGCGACTTATATTAATTTTGTGCCCGACGGATGTGGGATAAACCATGACCACCTGCCGGATGGGCGGTCATGGTTCCATTAGAATCTTGTCTTTCTCTTGTTAAAATTCACTCTTAGTTAAAAAACGCCTTATTCTTCTAAAACGCTATTTTTTTCTCATAATACTGTCTAATAAAGTATGTCTATACCTTTCACTAAAGAATTTTCTAATTACATATCATAGCTCCAGCTCTTTTTAACACCAAATAAATACCAAAAATCTTTCTTCTTTTCTATTGGGAAAGTATATATAGTCCTGCTCCCCCTTGGCCAATCCATGAACTGTTCATGACTAGGCGCTTTATCATGCCTTCTCCTAACTCTGAGTGAATGTGGTTGAGCAGTAGCACTATACCAGTAGTCAATATTCGGATATGCCTTGCTTATTGGAATACCTACTGAGTGATCAACTTTCCAGTATAAATAGTCTTTCTTTGCAAGTGACCCATTTAGCTTAATACCTTTAGAACTTGCTTTACCTACATATTTTGTATTAGAGCACGATGCGCTATTGCAACTATAGGTACGTCCTACACTAGGCCATAATTTTATAGATCTCGGATTACTCTAAATTGAGCATTCACGCGCGCCTCAGTTCTATGTTGCTATTTTTAGTAAAGCTTCTGTTGTCGCCTTTTAAGTATTTATGTTTACTTAAAAAATTTTTATTTTCAACTGATTTATACGGTATAAAAGTTCTATAAGTAAAGCTGAAAAAATTAGGAACAGATGATAATGATTTTATGTTTTTCTCGCTACCTATTATCTCAGACATAATAGGATCTTTCTTTAAAGACTTTTCTTTATTAACAGGTGTTGAAATTAAAGTTGAAATTTCTCCTCCATAAGTATAGTCTTCCTTATTTAATTTATCTTTGTCTAAACCGCTTTCTTTTAGCTTTTTATTAGCTCTTTTTTTAGCATCTTCTGAGACGACGTTTTCAACTTTTATAGCGTATTTGTACTCCGTTCCAGGTTTCACATTTTTATCAATATAACTTAAATCTTTTGTTTCGGCAATTTTCTTTTCATTTTTAAATACTTCATATGTTTTATAATCTCCTCAACGTCTTTGGTGTTAAAAATAGAAGCAATCACACTTAAACAAGCACCGAAAAACCCCAAACTTATACTAGAAAACAAAAGAACGCCTTCTAGCGCCTTGTCGAAAAGGGGAATTGTTAGCTTTAACTTGGGGAGACATAGATTTTGAAAATAATACCATCAATATAGATAAAACAGTTTACAACAGAATTATAACAAAACCAAAAACACAATCATTAACACGTAAAATCATCATGCCCAATCATGTTATGACTTTACTATCGAGATTTAAAGCAAACGTAAAACCAAAAATGTCCTATGTAGTATTTGGGGAATTTCACGACCACATATCTACCACAACATTGGATCGCAAATACGCTTACTATGTAAAAGAATCTGGGGTGAAAAAATAAGGTTGCACGATTTTAGGCATTCGCATGCCAGCTACTTAATTAACAAAAACACTATTGTCTCCGTCATAGCCCAAAGGCTAGGACACGGAAACGTCGCAACGACATTAAATACTTACAGTCATCTTTATCCCTCAACCGAAAAGGTTCTATGTCAAATGTTGGGGTGGAGTGAGATGGAATCTCACCTACCCAACATGACTTCCAATTTTTTTATA
>NZ_QWLJ01000079.1 GCF_009917385.1 Roseburia sp. 1XD42-34
GGTTGCTGATAGCTTTTGTTTAGTGCCTTAAAAAGATTATTGGTAATACCGCCCTCTATTTGCTTTAGATTCGCCCAAATATCATTACGATCCACACGCATCATCGCGTTTCTAGAAAGCGGTGAAATATACCTAGTAGTGTCCGTTACATAATTTTCAAATAACGATAGTAAGTCATTGATCTGTGTTTCATAATTTGCAATTTTTTCTTTTGAGGTGCTAATGTTCTGATCCCATGCTTCAACACTTTTTCCCTCATTTGTTTGCATAAAGGTCGTTACCTTATCCAGCGAATCGTCCATTTTTTCTAAAGCACGCTTATATTTCCGAAGTTCGCCAATAATATCATCCAAAACCCCATAATTAATTTGTAAGTCACGCTTCACGAACTATCCCCCTTCTCCCTATCCTTTTAAATCCCCTTGTTATGAAGACATTTCAGTTTTCTTCCTCTATGTAAATCTTAATGGTAAATTAACCCATACACCATGCGTCTTTTTTCCTTGTTTTCACATAGGTGGTTTTTACTACGTAAACTTTTTTGTTAAGAAAAAATCCCACCTCCTCATAACTCTTTTCGATTATAGTTACAGGAGGTGGTATTTAAACTTGTAGATAAAATCTATAATTTTTTAATTTTATATTTTTTTATTGTTAATGTTGTAATTACTAACATCACAAAAGCAATTGTAATATAAAATAGAAGGTGATTGTTTTTGTCAAAATAAGTTATAGCTTTCTCCTCTTGTAGTATTCCATTTCCATAGTTAAACTTATCACTTTTAGTTTTAGCTGTTTCTATTATCGATTTTTTAATTTCTTCAGCGCTTCGGTCTCCCACATATTCCTTCATTAAGGCTATAAAGCCAGCTACGTATGCAGCCGCTACAGAAGTACCACTTTGCCTAATTGTTTCATTATTTAAACTGTAACCTGTTAAATCATGTCCAGGAGCCATTATATCAATTTTGTTTCCTCTACTAGAGTTAAACAACCTCTGATTATTATTATCAACCGCACCAACCCCTATAACTTGTTTAAATTTAGCAGGATACCTAATAGAATCTCTTTCAGATATACCGTCATTTCCTACTGCTGAAATTAGTATAATATCATTGTTATAAGCCTTTTCAATTGCCTTTTTAAGCTTTTCAGATTTCTCCCTCCCTCCTAGACTCATTAATATTATATCTACTTCTTTATTGGCAGCCCATTCAATTCCTTTAATGATATCTTCGTATTTCCCTTGACCAGCCCTTTCCAATACTTTACCAATAAAAATATCAGCTTCTGGAGCAATTCCGTATTTATCAGATCCAATTAAACTATACATAAAAGTCCCATGGCCGCTTAGATCTATAACACTACTTGATTTTGTGAAATTTTTTTTTGATTTTATATTAAGACCTGTTACATTTTCTGAAATGCCTGTATCCAAGATAGCTATAGAAACACCTTCACCTTTAATGCCATATTCATCCTTTACCCTTTCAATAACATCTAATTTTTCTGCTTTCAAAGGATTTGTACAAAAGAGTAAATAAATAATAATTATTACAGATAATAGTTTTTTAGCCAAAAAAATCCTCCTTTATATTTACAGTTTTATGTAATTATAATATAATTACATGGAAAATATTATAAATTGGGGGAATTTTTATGAAAAAAACTAAAAAAATACTTATTGCATTAATGTCTTTTTGCCTAATTTTTTCAACCCTAGGCCCGCACTTAGTATCAGCAACCGAAAAAGAAGCCGTAGGGCCTAGAAATAATTCACCACTATCTGACAAAGAGTTACTAGACTTAAAAATTAGTCAAATGATAAATAGTGAAAAGGTTTTACGCAATGTAAACACCGTCAATTCCAATATGTCAGAAGACGTAGCTGAAGAATTGGTTCGAGATATTAATAATTTAAGTGAAGAAAATTATCTAATTGATGAAGAGACCTTAGCTTATATAGATTCTATTAATCCAGATATAGATGTACAAGAGCTACTTGATCAAGAACTATTACTAAATAATGAGCTAAATAGTTATAACGAAGCTGAAGCTTTAATCGCTCCTTGGGTTATAAAAGGTGCTATAGCAGCAACTGGAGCTCTTTTAAGAAAAGCCGGCATACAAACACTAAAAGTTAGCTTTCACTTAGGAAAAAGAATGATACAACGAGGGATTGATCCAATAGAAGTTTATAATGCAATTACAAAAGGTAAAAAATATTATGACCCTAAATATAAATCTACTGTGTACCACTATAAAGGTATTGCTGTAGCTAAAAAGGGTGGAACCTTAACAACAACTTATAAATCAAGCAAACCTAAATCAAGATGGAAGAGGAGATAGTTTATGTTTGATAGAATAGAATATGATGAAGAAGTAGAAATTGGATATATCCATATTTTTAATGACCAATATAAATATAAAATTGAAGAGACGGAAGAATTAGAAGTAAATGAGTTTCTAGCTTTAGACGTTGATCAAGAACAAAGAATTATTGGCATTGAAGTTTTTGATGAAGAAGGAATAAGATTAAAAGAATTAAGGGGAAAGAAAGAAATCTTTAAAGAAACCACTAACGGTTATTCATTTAGAGCATCAGATAAACCTGTGCTCAGTAAATTTTCTTATAACGGCATAGATTTTTGTTTTGCGCAAAAAAACTATACAGAATTCGTAGGTTTAGATATTGTGGACAAGGAAAAATATCCATTAGAGTATCTATCCTAATTAATCTAAACGTTTTATTTACATTAGCCCCATAAGGACGAGGCTTTTAATATTATCTTTTATAAATATAAACACCAAACAACTTATAAACACAAGCCACAACCACCAATATTTAATTAAAAGTTGTCCTTGAGTGAGATTTATGAGATCACTAATAAATTGCATGGTATCAAATCCTTTATTTAATTACCCCATCCAACTAAGGACGGGGCTTTTTAATATTAATACACATCTTTTTTATACACCCAAGACATAATACCATCGAGCAGCACCCGATCAGATTTAACCTGTTTAATCTTATAGCTATTGCCTTTAACAAAGTCAGCAATCGATTCGCCAGTCGCAAATTTGCTGGCTGATTTTTTTACAGTGACTTTCTGCCCGACTTTAAATGATTTGGATTTTGGCTTGCTGGATGAGGTAGAACCGCCTTGCAATTTATTTAACAACGTAACGTTTTGGCTAGCTGTACCACTGTAGTTTTTAATGCCATACTTTGCAGCTAAACGCTTGCGATTATTAAAGCTTGAATCCATGCCATGGGCTTTAAGATAATCCACTATGCTGTCATATTTTTTAGATGGTTTAGTAGGCTTGCTAGGCTTAGAGCCGCCTTTGATACCAAAGTAATCAGCAATGGCATCAGCTAAAGCCTTGCCTGCACGCTCTAGCTTATCGTCATCACGCATGACTTTAATATCAATTGTAGAGTCCATAAAGCCACCTTCAATTAAAATGGCGGGCATACTGGATTCACGCACCATATGAAGGTTTGCTGTTTTTATCCCTCGATCTCGTAAACC
>NZ_QWLJ01000080.1 GCF_009917385.1 Roseburia sp. 1XD42-34
GTATAAAAAAATTGGAAGTCATGTTGGGTAGGTGAGATTCCATCTCACTCCACCCCAACATTTGACATAGAACCTTTATTTTAAATATGACGAGAGTGGGGGCTCGAATATGAATATGTGGGTAGATAGATTAGTTAGTGAATACGAAAAAGGACGAAAATAATTGATTAGAATGAAAGGTAAACTAAATACCGAACTTATTTATGATAGAGAGGATAAAAAACATATTAACAGCATGATTAACGATATGTCTGAATCCATTGAATGGATGAAAACAGGAAGGCAACCAGGGTTATATCGCGGCGTTGATAAAAAGAATGCTTATAGGAAAAAACAATATGATGAGATAGAAATCATTCCAGATATTATAGAGCAAATAGAACGAGAACCTTTGTATATGGATCAAGCGCAAAGACAAGCATTAATACGACTGTTTAAAACTTTTTCCGATAGAGAACGGCAGTGTTACATTATGTATGAAGCTGAACAATTAAGTATGCAACAGATTGCCGATAGATTAGGGATCAAAAAAAGAACTGTACAGCAATACATTGAGCGGGCTAGGGTAAAAGTTAAAAAAATTGCTTCATGACGTACGTTTTGACGTACGAACTTTGTATTAATAGAAAGACTTTTATATTGTAGGATTGATCAAAAGGTTCAAGTGAAATAGAACAAAGCTAGAAAGTTTTTCGATATATACTATATATCTTATGATGAGAATTTGGGGTTAAAGTGGTCAATAAGTTAATGTGTGATATGTAAATATGGTTTTGAATGAAGGAGCAATCTCCCTTAATTTACAATTGTTGTTAATTAATATTTAAAACAATAGTTACATATATTGCAACAAATTATTCTTAACATATATTTACATATTAAGGCATATTGGATAAAATTATATTCATAAATTCTAATATTGGGGGAAAGGTTTTTATGAAGAAAAATTTTGCTTTTTTAAGTGGCTTTATAGCGTTTGTTTTACTACTTTCATTCTTATCTCCGTCTATTTCATTTGCTAATGAAGGAGCACAGAACTGGGCAGATGTGGTTGAAGAAGATAATTCGATTACATATGATGAAAATCCTGAATTATTTAATAATCTTCAGGAAGTTGAATGGGAGAATGTTATAGATGATAATGAATATGTTGGTGATGATTCTTCGATTGAATCCGAGTCCATAATTATTCGGCCATTTGCCTGGGGTCTTATAGCAAGAGTTGTTATCAGTGGAGGTAAGCACGTAATAAAATGGGGTTCTAAAGTTTTTAAAAAGGCGCCGAAGTCAAAAGTGACTAACGCCTTGAAATCATTCAAAACTGCAACGTATAAAGTTGGCGGGCATACTTTCAAGTTAACTAAAACTGATATGAAACACATGCTACAAAGACATCATCCAAAATATTGGAATGGTACAGTGAAGAAGAAGCAAACATTTTATAATCCAAATTTATCTGTAAATGATGTGAAAAATATTGCTTTAAGTATTGCGAAACAAAATAGAAACAAATTAAAATCCAAAGGTACAAATTCAACTTTTCAAGTGCAAGGAACAGTAAAAGGTGTTAAATATGTTCTAGGGATAAGTAAAGGGCATATAAAACAACTTTATCCCAAGTAAAAAGTGGAGTGATTTTTAGTGGAAATCAAAAATTTCTTTCTTAAAAAGGAAGTATACGATTTAAATGATTTAATTCAAAATACTGAGTCTTATATTGGTGGTTTTAATAACCAATTTTTAGTTGAATTTATTGAGGAAAATAGAGATGAACATGTAGAAAATGGAATATTGATGGTAGAAGGGAGTATAGTTTTTACCTCAAATTATAAAGAAATTGGTAACATACCTATTTTTGACGACTTGCCTTCTTTATATTCTTACTATTTGAATGCTATTGAAGAATATCTGGATAATGGAGTAGGTACTTTTTATTATCCTAGTCAACCAATTGAAGTAGTTTTAAAAAAGGAAGTTGGCAAAAAAACAAAGTTAACGATAGATGGAGATTCTTTGGTGGTTAATGAGCAAGTTTTGATAGATGGTCTTATTAATAATTCACAACAATTCTTTGATCTATTATTAAATCAATTAAAACTCAAAAACTATAAGCATGAACTTACTCAAATAGAAGCTATTAAAAGATGTTTACTAGAAAATGGGCATAGTAATTGAGATTCAGCACTCCAATAACGGAGTGCTTTTTCTTTTGTCCAAAACAAACTCGATTAAAGTTGGAGGTGGGTGTTGATGTAAATGGAAGTCAAGCATAAGAAAGCTGAACAAGATTATATCCAAGGCATGAAATATAAGGATATAGCTGAGAAATATGAAGTATCAATTAATACCGTAAAGTCGTGGAAAAGGCGCCACGGTTGGGAAAGAAATAAGGGTGCACTCAAAGAAAAAAGTGTGCACACAAAAAGAGGCGGTCAACCAGGTAACAAGAATGCTATAGGAAATTCTGGCGGCGCTGCTCCCAAAAGAAATACTAATGCTGTTAAACACGGCTTATTTGCAAAGTACCTACCAGAAGAAACACTGGAGATAGTAAACGAAATAGATAGCATTGCTCCATTAGATATATTATGGATGAACATAAAAATGCAGTTTGCATCCATTATGAGGGCGCAACAGATTATGTTTGTAGAGGATAAAGATGATCTTACAGAAGTGCTAAAAAAAGAAAAAGATGGTGAAATGGTTACCGAAAAAGAATGGGAAATACAGTTCGCTTGGGATAAACAGGCGAACTTTTTAAACTCCCAAAGTCGAGCTATGGGTGAGTTGCGAAGCATGTTAAAACAGTTTTATGAACTTGCTAATTATGACGATGATCGTCTATTAGAGGTTGAAAAAATGCAGTTGACGATCAATAAAACGAAACTTGAGATTGATAAATTACAGAATAACACTGACAGTGATCCAATTGAAATCATGATAAAACGAAAAGGTGATACATCATGATAGAAAAAGAAGTGAACCCTCACTTTGAGAGTTTTCTCTTTAATTGGAAACAAAAGTTTCAGTTTCTTGTTGGTGGTTACGGCTCATCAAAGTCCTATCATGTTGCGCTAAAAATCATTTTAAAGCTGTTGCAGGAAAAACGAACAGCATTGATAGTAAGGGAAGTTTACGATACGCATAGAGATTCCACTTTTTCATTGGTAGAAGAAATTATTATTGATTTGGGATTGGCTCACAAAATTAAGTGTATTTCTTCTCCTATGCAGATACGTTTTCCTAATGGCAGCAAAATTATATTCAAAGGTATGGATAAACCTGAAAAGCTCAAGTCAATTAATAATGTTTCACTTATTTGGATAGAAGAATGTTCAGAGGTTAAGTATGAAGGCTTTAAAGAATTAATAGGGCGATTAAGACATCCTAC
>NZ_QWLJ01000008.1 GCF_009917385.1 Roseburia sp. 1XD42-34
AGCGACTGGAACGAAGCAACTAAAGTTTTAGGAATCACGGTGAGGTACGAACCAATGATGACTTATCGTAGGGCGATCGCCTAGTTGCTGGGCACTTAAGCCGGACGTGGTTATTCTGTTATATCGGTACTCATAAGCCAAAATTTTTATACTTTCCTATCTTCTTAAGATAGGCTAAGTTAGAGGTGCAACGAAATCATTATTTTTCAGTAGCGTTGTCTTGTGAAACATGGAAACTGTTGTATCAATAATGACTCAGAAAGGAAGCATAACATCATGGAGCGTTTAAAACAGAAAATTTTAGTAGAAGGAAAGGTGTTATCTGATTCGGTTTTGAAGGTTGATGCTTTTTTAAATCATCAAATTGATCCCCAATTAATGGCGGATATCGGTGAAGAATTTGCCAATCGGTTTGCTGATGCCGGAATAACGAAAATTTTGACCTTGGAATCTTCAGGAATCGCACCAGCAGTAATGGCAGGCTTAATACTAAAAATACCAGTTATATTTGCGAGGAAACGGAAATCGTTAACGTTAACAGACCACCTTTATTCAGCGAAAGTCCATTCATTTACGAAACAAGAAACAAATGAAATTTCTATTTCACAATCATTTATTCATCAAGATGATACGGTTTTAATTATTGACGATTTTTTAGCTAATGGACAAGCAGTTTTCGGTTTAATTGATATGTTAAAGCAAGCTGATGCAAATATTGCTGGAATTGGGATTGTTATTGAAAAAAGCTTCCAAGATGGAGGTAAAATGATCCGCAATGCTGGCTATCGTGTGGAGTCACTTGCTAGGATCGCGCATTTAACTGATGGAAATGTCACCTTTATAGAGGAGGAAAACTAGCATGAAAAACACGGCTTTAGGATTACAACACCTTTTGGCGATGTATGCAGGAGCAATTTTGGTGCCGCTCATTGTCGGTGACGAACTTGGATTGACATCAGAACAGCTGACTTATCTCGTAGCTATTGATATTTTAATGTGTGGCGTAGCTACCATTTTACAAGTGTTGCAGAACCGTTTTTTCGGAATTGGACTGCCAGTTGTTTTAGGCTGTACATTTACGGCAGTTGGTCCGATGATAGCAATTGGCAGTGGTTATGGTGTGACTGCCATTTATGGCGCGATTCTTGTGTCGGGACTTTTTGTTATAGCTGTAAGTGGCATTTTTGGCAAATTGGTGAAGTTCTTTCCTCCAGTCGTTACAGGATCGGTTGTAACGATTATCGGGATTACGCTTATTCCTGTAGCGATTAATAATATGGGAGGCGGTCAAGGAGCAAGTGATTTCGGTTCTTTAGCTAATATTAGTTTCTCATTTGGAACGTTATTATTTATTATTATTTTATATCGATTTGCAAAAGGATTTATGAAATCTATTGCAATTTTAGTAGGCTTAATCGTTGGAACAGCAGCTGCTGGGATGATGGGATTGTTGGACTTCCAAGCCGTTCAAGAAGCCTCTTACTTGCATTTACCGCATCCATTTTATTTTGGAGCACCAACATTTGAATGGTCTGCCATCCTAACTATGATTTTAGTGGCGATTGTATCATTGGTTGAATCAACAGGCGTATATTTTGCCTTAGGAGATATTACAGAACGAAACATAAAAAGCGACGATTTAGCAAATGGCTATCGTGCGGAAGGGTTAGCTATTTTATTAGGCGGTGTTTTTAACGCATTTCCTTACACAGCTTTTTCACAAAACGTTGGCTTAATTCAAATGACCGGCGTTAAAAAGAAAAGCATTATTTTGATTACTGGGGGCATGCTTGTGACACTCGGCTTTATCCCTAAAATTGCTGCTTTAACGACGATTATTCCAACGCCTGTATTAGGTGGTGCGATGATTGCTATGTTTGGTATGGTTATTTCGCAAGGAATTAAGATGCTCGGCCCAGTGATTATGAAATCGTCTGAAAATGCCATGATTGTGGCATGCTCCGTAGGGATGGGATTAGGTGTAACTGTCGTTCCTGAACTGTTTGCTAATTTTCCCGAAAGTATCCAAATTTTAACGAGTAACGGTATCGTAGCAGGAAGCGTAACTGCGATTGTTTTAAACGTTTTGTTTCATATGCTTCCACTTAGAAAAGAAAATAAGCATATTGTTCTTCACGAACAAAAGGCATAAATCTAAAGTATGATGCAAAATTGCTAGAAGAGTTTGGCTAAACTGCTTTCGTAAGCCATTGTTTATTAGGGGCTGTAAAAATTGTAAATACGTCTTAAGCAAGGGGATAAATGAAACGGTCTTATCCGCTTGCTTTTTAGCATTTGGAAAATGAATAGCATATATGAATTGTCCATTTCTTGACTATCCTGATTTGTATGCACTCCTTATAGTTTAAGTTGTCCAACGTTTTCTGTATTTGATCGCTTTCCTCTAGCTAGCTTAGCGCTGTGCACTTATTTATATTCCAATTGACTTATGATAGAATAAAAGATACTTTTCTAGATGATTCGTATCCATTCTTTTTGGAAGTGAAAGGGGGAAATAGGATGGTACGTCAATCCGTAGATGATTTTGAAAACATAAATAAGCTACCAATTGTGGTGGTGCTGATCACGGGTGCTTTTTTAGCCATATTAAATCAGACACTCCTCACAACAGCTATACCTCCTATTATGCAAGATTTGAATTTAACGGAGAATACAGCACAATGGGTAACAACGATTTTTATGCTCGTAAATGGGATTATGATTCCCATTACTGCTTTTTTAATAGAGACATTCACAACGAGACAATTATTTATTACAGCAATGGGAACATTTTCAGTTGGTACATTGATTTGTGCCATATCCCCAAGCTTTTTTCTACTAATGGCGGGAAGAGTCATTCAAGCTGCCGGCGCTGGAGTCATGATGCCGCTTATGATGACGATTTTTTTGCTTATTTTTCCAATAGAAAAAAGAGGCACTGCTATGGGGATGGTTGGACTCGTGATCGGATTTGCTCCAGCTTTAGGACCATCGATCTCGGGCTGGTTAGTAGAGCACTTTGAATGGAGGTCTATTTTTTATGTCGTGCTCCCATTAGCTATTATAAATGTCATCATTGCTTATTTTGTAATGAAAAATATAACGAAACGAACCTACCCAAAAGTCGATAGCTTATCGATTTTATTTTCTACCCTCGGTTTTGGAGGCATTCTCTATGGATTTAGTAGTGCTGGAAATTATGGATGGACCGATCGAAGGGTTCTCCTTTCATTAGTTGTTGGTGTTATTACATTGTTCATGTTTATTACGCGACAGTTTGCACTCAAACAACCTATTCTGGAATTTCGAGTCTTTAAGAACAAACTATTTACGATCACGATGGTGATTGGGATGATCGGTTTTATTGGCTTAATTTCTGCAGAAACGATTTTGCCTATTTACATGCAAAATATGGCAGGCTTCACTCCATTTGAGTCAGGAATGATGATTTTACCAGGAGCTTTGTTGATGGGTATCATGTCGCCGATTAACGGACGGATTTTCGACAGGTTTGGAGCAAGGTACTTAGTGATTACAGGTTTGTTCTTATTAACTGTTACGTCATTAATGTATACAAATTTATCTTCAGATACGTCATTTATGTATTTAACTACCGTATTTGCAATCCGAATGTTTGGTATTTCTATGGTTATGATGCCGTCTACAACAGCAGGGTTGAATCAATTATCTTATCGTTTGATTCCTCATGGTTCAGCAATGACAAATACGATGCGGCAAGTAGCTGCTTCGATAGGAACGGCTTTATTGATTACCATTATGACCGTTACAGATCTCGATTCTGGTCAGCAAACAATTGCTCAAGCACAAATCCATGGAGTGAACTTAGCATTTTATGTTGCAGCGGGAATATCTTTTGTCGGGCTTATATTAGCTTTTTTTGTAAAAGACCAGTCATCCAAAGATATCAAAGAAAAGCTCGTTGAGCAACAAAGAGCATAAGCGAGATCGTTTACTGTATGCTCTAACATACGTAATTTTCATCCCTTTTAAAGGTGCTGTAAGGCTTCCACTTAGGAGTTTGGATGATTTGTACTCCTCACAAGTCTAAGTGAGAGATAACAGCACCTAAATCTCCTATTTCGTAAGCGCCTTTAGGCCATACCCTTAGGCTACTAACAAGCCGTGGGATGGAATGAAAACCCCTGCTGATGGAAGTTGCTTTATTTTAAAAACAGGGTGTGCAGCTATGATGGTGAAGCATATTAAATGATATTCGTGTATGATGTGAATAGAAGGTTAAAATAACAGTATTTAGGGAACTTGCTAAATATGAAACCTGTATTAAAGGGGTGATGTACCATGAAGTTGCTTTCAGCAACGCCAGTCTTCATTTATTCTATCTTTATAGCTAGCACATTGTTGCTTTCGTTGATTCATAACTTTCGCGATCGGTGGATACCATTTGTTTATATGTCGATTATCTTGACCATTGCCTCGCCGCTTGCTGCTTTTCTTTTTATTATAAGAAAACCGAGTGATATGAATGGGTTCATGTATATTTTGACTCAATTGTGGGATGGGAATGTAGTTGCTTTTATTGTTGTAGTCATCCATCTGTATTTAATCTTTTCATTAGGTTTATTTCTAAAAGATAGTTTGGGGGAAAGATTTACATCGTGTGTTTATTTATTATCTGACAAATTAAAGCTCATTATGGAAACCAGAAAAATATCCAATAAAGGTAAAAAAGAAAAGCAAGAGTGATACAAACAGGATTAAATAGAGAAAGAGAAGTTTAAATCCAATAAGAGTTGTGGAACATAATAATTAGAACTATTCTTTTCTCCCGTATATAAGGTTGCTGTAAGACTCTCACTTAAGAAGTTGTTGGATAAACTTGCAACATGCAACAAGTTTAAGCGGGAGATAACAGCATGCACCTAAATGCCCTATTTCGTAAGCGACCATTAGGTTATACTATTACGTTACGATCCATCAGTGGGGGATGAATGAAAACTACCCACTGATGAAAGATTCAATTTATAGTTAGTAGGAGGAATTTAGATGGATAAGTTAACTTCTTTTCAACCTGTATTACCAAAAACGCCCCGAGTGCTTATCCTCGGTTCAATGCCTGGAAAGAAGTCGCTGGAAAAACAAGAATATTACGGAAACCCTAGGAATCATTTTTGGAATATTCTGTTTACCATATTTCAAGAACCGGTGGTAACGAATTATATGCAAAAGCTTCATTTTTGTAAAAAACATGGCTTAGCACTTTGGGATACAGTGGGAAGCTGTTATCGGAAAGGAAGCTTAGATGCGAATATAAAAGATGAAATGCCTAATGATATCCCTGCTTTAATTGAGGCGTATCCTTCGATTAAGCTAATAGCTTGTAATGGGGGGAAATCGTATCACCTGTTAAATAAATATTTTAGGTCCGCGTTTTTAGCGTCTGTAGATATTGTAAAGCTTCCTTCTACGAGCCCGATCCCTGGAAAGTATACGAAGAGTTTTACAGAAAAAACAGAGGAATGGAAAGTGATCTTAGACTATATCGACAAATAATACAGTTCGAATGGAGTAAAGCTCCTTTAATGGGCGTTATGGGCGCGCTTTTACCCTCCCACTACTGAAAAATAGAACAAAATCCCAAGTGCTTAAATTTTCTAGAAAAATAAAAAACGATTTTGCGTGCGACGTATCGGTGACTTAGCTTTTCTTGTCCTTAAAAAATCACTTTTTCTGCTGCCACGCCTTCTTAAGAGACCGACTTCATACAACCAAACGAATAAGGAATTTGGGTGCCGTTGTGGCGCTTAGACTTCCTTTTTATCTAATATAGCGTTTTTATGTCACTCTATAATTCAGGGAATAACGTCACCATTTTTGTCGATTATAATAATGAAAATAGGGTATACTATATGTAGTAGGTCTAACTAATTACTTTAAAAATGACACGAATAACTACAGCAAACCATTAATATGATAAGATTGGTTGTTTTTAATAAGAAAGAGGGGGGACCGTTTCTCTTTATTTCATGGAGGACGGGGGCGGCAAAGGAGTCGCAAGCGGCAACTTGCGACTCCGACGACGGTTATCCGCAAGGAGCGGCGACTTCGTTACAGGATATCATAACAATATGTCATTGGCTGGCGTTATTCATCCTTATGAACTCCATCGGCAGAGTGGCTTTACTTGCTTTCTCGGCTATTTACAATTAACAATACAAGCGTAGCGAACGAAAACATCAGTTCAAGCGTCTTGTCAATTGGTATCAATTGTTTCAGCCCCTTTCTCTAAGGGATTACCAGTCGCCAAGCATGAAGAAGCGGTACTAGCTTCCTTAGCCTCTCTGCATAACCTGTCCTCTCTATTATACTATAAAATGCACGATAATTGTGGAAATAATTAGGAAATGGTATAATATTCTCATTTTTCAATTAATTAAGCACTATTCCCTAGTCTTCGGTTATTTCCTGTAGGCTATAAACCTGAGTTATATGCTTCTTAAGCAATGGTATTCATTTAACCTCAAATTAAGGTTGATTTCACTAGGAAAATGGGCTATAAATAGTAGTAATACATTATTGCCAAAAAAATTTCGGCAGTGGATTTTTATATTTTGTCTAATTGGCAGAATGGGTTGAATCACACCTTGTTTTTGTTTGGAACTTACATGTAAGATAAATAAAAAAGCGATGACAGAGGAAAAGTAAGATTTGTTTATTTTATACAGAGAGCTTCGAATGCTGAGAAGAAGTTAAAAGACAAATCAGAACAATGGCCTCTATGAGCTTCGTGCTGAATGTATCTCTAATGATTAGTAGGCTTCGACGGGGTGGTGTCCGTTACAATAACCAGAGTATGAATTGTTTATTGCAAACGGTGATGTTATTCTAAGTGGCTACCTTTGTAAAACAAGAGTACTTATCGAGGCTGTATATGCGAATATATAGTAAAATAAGGTGGTACCACGTAAATAAAACCACGTCCTTATCCATATAAGATAGGGGCGTGGTTTTTATGTAGATCAATGTAATGTAGCTGTTAATCAGACATAAAAAATGAAGGAATAGTACCTATAAATTTGCAAAGAAATACTACCATATCAAACTATTGGAGGAATGAAAATGTTAAAACATGTCGTATTGCAAACAGATTTTGGTTTAAGTGATGGTGCGGTTAGCGCCATGTATGGAGTTGTTAAATCAGTAGACCCGTCTGTGCAAATTTTTGACTTAACACATGATATTTCTCCGTATAATATTTGGGAAGCTTCTTACCGTTTATACCAAACAATTTCGTATTGGCCGGAGGAAACAGTATTTGTATCTGTCGTCGATCCTGGTGTAGGAACAGAACGACTAAGCATTGTTGTTAAGACGAATGCAAACCAGTATATTGTGACACCAGATAATGGAACGCTTACGCATGTAGAAGCTCATATGGGCATAAAAGAAGCTCGTATCATCGATGAAAAAATAAATCGTCTGCCACGTTCTGGTGAGTCTCACACCTTTCACGGACGAGATGTGTATGCATATACAGCTGCAAGAATTGCTGCCGGAGTGATTATCTATGAAGAAGTAGGTCCCAAACGGGAAGTGGCTCAGCTCGTCTGTTTAGCTAAGGAGCAGGCGAGCAATAATAATGGAAAAGCACGTGGATGTATCGATATATTAGATGTGCGGTTTGGTAATCTGTGGACAAATATAGACCGCAGCTTATTGATAGAGGCAGGATGTCAGTATGGGGATGAGTTACATGTTACGATTTCTCACCATGAGAAAGATGTGTACAAAAATAAGATGTTGTTTGCGCGGTCATTTGCTGAGACTCATTTAGGAGAATCATTATTGTATGTTAATTCCTTAGATAAAGTAGCTGTTGCTCTAAATCAAGGTTCATTTGCCAAAGCCTATCATATAGGAACAGGAACAAGCTGGAAAATAACCATTCAGAAAGCGAAATGAACGATATTGCTATTCTCCAAACGAGCATTATTTGCTAAGATAATAATAATGATCATCACATAGGACGAATTGGTAAAAGGACTTTCGTTTTGTTTCAAATGCCGAAGGGGAAAAAGAGCAGAGGTTTTTACCTTTCTAATGGTCAAGAGTTGCTGCTTTCATAAACTTCATTGCTGTTAAATGCTGAACATAATATAGGTAGATAATGAAACAGAGGGAAAATGCTAGCTGCTGCTCCCCCCTCTTGGCATTTGCAAACTGCATGATAAAGAAAGGTCGGGGAAGACAATGGCATTATTTTTCGGAAGAATTAGCTTATTTAGTTGTCTATGGACCATTGTTATTTTATCTGGCAGCAGCTTTATTTCATTTAGTATAAGTTTATTCGCTATTTCTTTTGCTTTATTCTGTCTATTATCGCTTGAAAAGCATAGTATTTATATATATGTTGCGTTATCTCTTTTATCTATAGTACATATAACGGCTGTCGGTACAAAAGAATTTTTTATTTTGTTATACCTGTACTTTCTTATCATTGATGCAGCTTTCAGGCTAAATGAACGTCAGCTAAATGGCTATCTGTATTTTAATCTGATTATAACGATATTTTACTCCGTTCTTGTCGAAAACTATGTGATAGAAGTTATGATTTTAGACATTTTTTTTGTTATTCTTATCCTATCGACCAATCGCTTAACTACAGAGCGAACAGAACTTCGACATATGTATGAGCAGCTCCTTGGTGAGTTCAGAAAAAATAAGCGCATACATGCTTCGGCTGAGCGATCAGCACGATTAGAAGAAAGAACAAAAATAGCTCGAGATATTCATGATTCTGTTGGTCATCGTTTGACAGCTTTAATGATGAAAATGGAGATACTATCTATTCAAAACAACAAACAGGATTATGAGGAATTAAAGCCGATGGCAAAAGAAGCATTAGAAGAGACAAGAGAGGCGGTGAAAGCGTTACAAAATGAAGAAATAGAGGGAATAGCATCTGTCGTTCAGCTAATTCGAAGATTAGAAGCAGAAAGTCAATTAATGGTGCAATTTACCCTTAAGCAAGGCGTACTATCGATTCCGCTCAAGAATAAGCAAAGTATTACCTTATATCGAGTTATCCAGGAAGCTTTAACAAATGCTATGCGGCATTCGTCCTATCGAGAAGTTCAAGTAGTTTTAGGGCGATCGGCAATTGGTGATGTAACCTTTGAGATAAGAAATCGAATTCATGAAGCCCGGCATTTGCATGACGGTTTTGGTTTGACAAATATGAAGCAACGAATAAAAGAAATAGACGGTAGTTTACATATATATCAAACGGAACAGGATTTTGTTGTTACAGGAGCAATTCCTTGCGGCGTAAAGGAGAAGGAATATCATGTGGCGGATACTAATCGTTGAGGATCAAGTCATAGTTCGACAAGGCTTAAAAATCATTTTGGAGCAAGATGAGCGAATTAGCGTTCCATATGAAGCGGAAAATGGAAAAGAAGCAATTGAAATGCTTGAACAGCATCTTGTGGATTTAATAATGATGGATGTACGGATGCCAATCATGAATGGGATTGAAGCAACTAGAATCATTAAACAAAGGTGGTCATCCGTTAAAATCTTAGTGCTAACAACATTCAATGATGATGAATATGCTTTATCTGCTTTAAAAGAAGGTGCAGATGGTTTCTTACTTAAAACTACAGAATCAAAGAAATTAATTGAAGCAGTCCACAGTTGTATGCGCGGTGGAATGACGATTCATGATGAAGTAGCTGCTAAAGTTATGCCGCGACTATTAAAGGGGACGGAACAAAAGAAAATAGATATATCCATTCCTTTATCAGATCGAGAGTTAGCCATTACGAGATTAGTAGGGGAAGGTAAAACAAACAAGGAAGTTGCCCACACTTTGCATTTATCAATTGGAACAGTTAAAAATCATTTAACGCAAATCCTACTAAAAACAAGTTTACGAGATCGAACACAGCTTGCCATTTTCGCAGTAAAGCATGATTTAACGTAATGAAATTACGCTGGCAAAAAAACCTAGAAGATTTCCTTACAAAGTTTAGTTGAAAAAAGCATTTTTATTATTTCTATTCAAAAAGTGACCTAGGTCACTTTATTTTTTTTACTTTCATGACTGTAGGTACTGCAAAGTTTGCAACATAATCGGTAAACTGAATACAGGAGGAGAGGCTATGCTTGAATTAGTAAATATTTCAAAAAGATTTAAACAAAAATATGCTGTTAAGAGTATGAATATGTTAATTGAACGTGGAGAAATTGTTGGACTGCTTGGACCAAATGGTGCCGGTAAGTCAACAGCCATTTCTATTATGTCATCATTAGTGGAACCAACAGAAGGGGATGTATATTTTAAAGGTCAGAGTATTTTGAAGAAACCAGAGTCCCTTCGAAAGGTAGCTGGTATCGTTCCACAGGAAATAGCTCTATACACAGATTTAACGGCAGAAGAAAATTTACAATTTTTTGGAAGAATTTATCATCTGAAAGGCGCAAAATTAAAAGAACGGATGGATGATGTATTGGAAACGATCGGTTTAACGGATAGGAGAAAAGAAGTTGTGAAGAAATTTTCTGGCGGAATGAAAAGGCGTTTAAATATAGGTGTAGCTTTATTGCATGAGCCGGAGTTGCTCATCATGGATGAACCTACTGTTGGTATCGATGCACAATCAAGGAACTATATTTTGGAAACAGTGAGACGCTTAAATGAGGAAAAGAATGTTACCATTCTTTATACGAGCCACTATATGGAAGAGGTTGAGTATTTATGTGATCGTATTTATATTATGGATCAGGGAAATTTGATTGCTGCTGGAACAAAGGAAGAAATTAAACGAATTTTATCAGGAGAAAAAACGATTGTCATTAAAGCTGATCGAATAACGGAGTCATTTATAAACGAATTTAAAACCCACCCACTCATAAATGGGATGAATGTAGAAGAAAAGCAAGTCTCTATTATGGTAGCAAAAGAGGTTAATATGTTTGCTGATATCATTAAATTAGCAGATAAAGCTTCCCTTGAGTTAAATTCCGTAAACGTAAAAACCCCAACACTGGAAGATGTGTTTCTACACCTTACCGGCCGGGCTTTACGCGATTAGGAGGTGTCTTTTATGATGATTCAGATTATCAAAAAGCAATGTCTCATGATATGGAGAAATCCGGCTCAATTATTTTTGCTTATCGGTTTGCCGATTGTTTTTATATTAATTTTAGGAACAGCTTTAAACCAATTTTTTGAGGGCGAAACGATGAGAATCCAAACTAAAATAGCTATTATAGAACATAATTCGGAACTAGAGCAAGCGGATAAATTTATTCAAGAGATGGGTAAAGAAGCAGGACTTAAAAAAGAGCAAGTTGCCAGCTTAAAGGAAAACTTGCCAATTCAAAGATTGAAATCTCTTTTTTATTCTAAGGAATTATCCGATACGATAGATATAAAAGAAGTTTCTGAAGATGAAAAAGATGAGATATTACATGATAATACGTATTCAGCAATTATCGAAGTTCCAGAGGATTTTACGTATACGTATCTTGCTCATATGATAAAACATAAGAAGAAGATCCCGCAATTACGTGTAATAGGAAATGAACAACAGCAAATAAGCGTTGAATTTATTCAAGGAATTATCGAAAATTTCCAACGTCAACTTACGTTAAGTGTTTTTATGAGCGAAAATAAGCTTGATGAACAAGCAATGAACATTCCAGCGTCGTTGTTTGCTAATAATCGTACAACGATGGACCAACATGAACCGATTAGTGCAAAAAGTTATTATACAGTAGGAATGGCGGTTATGAATGCTTTATTTGTCGCTTCAACGATCGGTATCATTGGGTTTAGAGAAAAAGAAACCTTTGTATTTAATCGAATTATTTTAGCAAATGTGTCAAGGTGGATCTATTTTAGCGGTGTATTATTATCTACTGTTATCTTTGCTTTTTTACAATTGTTAATTATTTTTAGCTTTTCATGGCTTGTTTTTAAGGTTACGTGGCCAAATCTCTTTGCATTTTTCCTTATTACTATTGCATTTTCCATGGCGGTAGGCGGGATTGCAGTATTATTAACAGCTATCAGTTATCGGATGCACACAGAAAGGATTACGAATTTTTTTAGTAGCGCTATCGTAGCTATCATGGCCTTAATTGGTGGCAGTTTTTTTCCAATCGGCGATAGTTCAGAAGTGGTTCGTAAGATTAGTGAGTTAACACCAAATGGAGCAGGAATGGTGGCGTATTTAAGTACTTTAAGAGGAAATGATATCACGGATGTAAGTATGTCTGTTATATATCTTTGCCTTTTTGGAGTCATAATGATTATCCTTGCTGCTTTCACATTTCCAAAAAGGGGGGAGACGATGTGAGGGGGATTTTAATAGCTAGGTGGAAGCAGTTATTACGTAATCCTTGGACTTTTCTCTGCTTTACCGGACTATCCATCGGATTTGCATTAATTTTAGGTTTGACTGGTGCTGGAAATACCATACGTGTTCCTATAGCGATAGTAGATGAGGAAGTTCATGAAGCGCCGATCATATCACAGCTGAAACAAGAGACAACTCTTCAGTTTTATGAAATGAAAGAACAGGATCTGCTTCAGTTTATAGAAGACGGCAAAGCAGAAGTCGGGGTATTACTAAGTAAAGATTCCTATAAGTTAGTAGTTGGGGTGGAATCTACTACTGTGACGATAGCGGAGAATATCGTACGGCAAACGTATGTAAATTACTTTCAGCAACAAAGTATAATTGACCGTGCCCACATGTCAGCAGAAGAGGAGAAATCACTGCTACAAGAATTAGAAGAAAACTTAAATGAACCGATATTTACGATTCAGGCAAGTAACTTTAGAACGGATGAGGCGGTTATTTATAACCCAACGTATCAGTTTTTATTTGGCTTTAGTTTATTCTTTGTCATCTATACCATTGGGCATAGTACGACTGCAATGCTGACGGAAAAAAAGCAAGGAATTTGGGACAGGATCATTTTATCCCCTGTTAGTAAGTGGAAGATGTATGTTGGTAATTTGATTTATAGCTTTTTTGAGGGTTACTTACAGGTAGTGATTATTTTTTCGTTTTTCTTTGTTGTTTTTGATATTGATTATAATGGGATGCTATGGAAAGCATTACTATTACTTATTCCCTATGTTTTTGCAATGGTTGCTTTAACGATTTTACTAATTTCAGTAATAAAAAATATACAGCAATTTAATGTACTAATAACAATTGTGGCTGTGAGTATGGCAATGATTGGAGGCGCTTATTGGCCGATAGAAATCGTCGAATCTAAGATATTGCTCACCTTGGCAAAATTTAACCCGGTAGCATATGCAATGGAAGCATTAAAGGGTGTGGTAAATTACGGATATTCATGGGATCAGCTTTACTATCCCATTAGTATACTGCTACTAATGGGAGTTGTTATGATTAGTATTGGCATCCATTTAATGGAAAGACGGCATATTTAAGAGAAATTAATATTTGAATAACTTATTTTCATCATGCAGCCTCATTGCTGGAATCAACATACCTACAATGGGGACTTTTGATGTGACGGAGTCAATTGGTTCAGTAGAAGAGATGCCCCTTCTTTTTTAGAAGATAAGAAAGTGAAAAAATGGTTGCTTTAAGCATACGGACTTAACGGAATAGCCACGTCTGGCGCAAGTGCCAAGTAACTAGGCGACTTCACTCCATTGCCCTGCGATAAGTCATCGTCGGTACGTTGCTTAGAGGAAGACCGACTGAATACGGGCTTGCCACCTGATATCAGCATACTCTTTTTGAATGACGTGATTCCTTTATTTTAGTTGGTCCGTTCCAGTTACTACATTGCTAAACGGTTGCTTACGCATTTCCATTAGGTATTTGTAAAGTGCACATGAAATAATTTTAGGACAATTCAAAATTGGATTACTTTTGCTTATAACTGGTATTGTACGTTTAACGTTGTTATAATCATCCATTATACTAGTTTTTTATCACTATAAAATGAATGATCATTCATTTTAAGCTAGAAGGTTGCGTGAATATATGAAAAACAGCTGGAGAATATTTTTTACAGATACAAAAAAGATAAGTAAGAACTGGGTAGCTGCCATCATTATTGGCGGGTTGATACTATTACCCTCTTTCTATGCTTGGTTTAACATTAAAGCCTCTTGGGATCCATATGGGCAAACCGACCAAATACCTGTTGGTGTGGTAAATGAGGATCAGGGCGCAACAGTGCGAGGACAGGATGTTAACGTTGGAAAAGATCTGGTGAAAACGTTAAAAGCAAATAAGGCGATGGATTGGCGATTCACTGATCGTAAAACAGCGATGGAAGAAGTAGAGTATGGCAATTATTTTGCTGTGATTGTGATTCCAAAAAACTTTTCACAGCGACTTGGAACTGTCATTGAAGATAATCCAGAAAAAGCAAATGTAGAATACTATGTGAATGAGAAAATTAATGCAATTGCCCCAAAGATTACGGAAAAAGGTGCTTCAGTCATTGTGGAGCAAATTAGCAGTCAGTTTATTTCTACTGTTAATGGAGTAATCTTTGATATATTTAATAAATTAGGGATTGAACTGGAGAAGGATCTCCCTGATATAAAACGGTTTGAAAATTATGTGTTTGAAATGGAAAAAAAACTACCAGAAATTAATGACCTACTAAACCAATCATTATCGGATGCAAATCAGGCACAAGACATCGTTAATAAGGCACAAAATTTAATACCTGATGCAAAAGAAATGACAGATAATGGATTAACTACGATTGATAATACGTCAGCCCTTTTAAAGAAAGCAGAAGATCGTTTGAACGAAATGGCTCCAAAAATTGAACAGGATTTACGTAAAGTGCAGGATATTGCGAATAAAGCAAACAATTTTATTCAAGATATTCAACAAGTCGATATTGATTTTAGTGATGGAAAAGAACTGGCTAATCAGATTAATCAACAGCTTGACGAAGGAGCTAACCGGGTTGGAGTTATAATTAATTTGTTAGAACAGTTAAAACAGCAAAACGAGCAATCCGCCAACGACCAAAGTAAAGAGCAAGGCGATTACCCAAGTATTGATAATCACCAGCTGGATCAAGTTATTGAAAGATTAACTACGTTACAAGAAGAATTAACCAACGTTAAAGAGACAAACAGAGAAGTTGTCCAGTTTATTGATACAAAACATGGAGATGTAGAGCAAACGATTGGTGAATTACAGCAATTAGCTGAAAATACGTCAACGAATATCGATGCCTTTGTAAAAGATTATAAAGAGTCGATTGAACCAACTGTTATGGCGGAAATTAGCCGAGCTAAAAACACACTTTCAAAGGCTCGGGGCATATTGGTAGAAATTCAAGAGATGATTCCAGAGGTAGAGCGAATTCTGGGAAGTACAGAAGGTAACTTAGGAGAAGGTGAAGATATACTTAAGCGTGCTCTGGGAGAGTTTCCTTATGTGAATAGTAAAGTTAAGGAGCTTGCAGATCGGATTCGCAGTATCCAAGGGGAGACAGATATTAACGAGATCATTAAACTGCTCCAAAATGATCCGGAAGCGGAGAAAGGTTTTTTTGCTGAACCCGTGAAGTTGAATCAGAATAAGTTATTTCCAATGGAGAATTATGGTACGGGAATGACCCCATTCTATACAGCGTTAGCTATATGGGTTGGCGGCTTGTTACTAATTTCTTTATTAGCAACTGACGTACAGGGATCAGTTAATTATACAGAAAGACAAATGTATTTCGGGCGTTTATTTACGTTTATGGGAATTGGCTTTTTACAAACAATCATTGTAACGGCAGGAGATCTATTCTTATTAGGTGTCGATGCTGCTGAACCTTATTGGTTTGTGCTGTTTGGTGTTTTTATCAGTATGATTTTTATGCTCATTATCTATACGGTTGTTTCTGTGTTTGGCGATGTGGGAAAGGCAATGGTGATTGTATTTCTTGTTTTGCAAATTGCTGGTTCAGGTGGGACGTATCCTGTTGTACTATTGCCAGAGTTTTTCCAAATGATCAATCCATTTCTTCCGTTTACGTATGCCATTGATCTGTTACGGGAATCGATAGGAGGTATTGTTTGGCAGCGTGCTAGCAAAGATATTTTTTATCTTTGTTCGTTCGGGCTTGCAGCCATCGTACTTGGAGCATTTTTAAAACCAGTTATCAACCGGCATACCAATAAACTAAAAGAAAAATCAAAAGAATCCGGGTTATTTCATTAAAAATGTTACCCAGAGGAGCTCCATTTAAAATATTTCTTATTTCAAATGGGGTTCCTTTTATGTGTATATCTTGGAGCAATATTTTGTAAATATATACCAGTAGCATGTTAGTTTCACATAAGACTTTTTCCCTATATAATGATTAGATAGAATGAAAAGGCGGGAAAAACGTTGAAGAAAAAGATAATTTTACGTATAGGTATTGGTATTATGGTGACACTTGTAATCATTGACATAATAGGAAGTTTTTATTTTTATCATTTAGCTATTTCCCGAAATGAGAAGGATTTTTTGCAAGATAATGAGGATCTTGAAGTTTCAGCAGAGGCACTGAATGAAATGCTAGATGGAAATTGGCGAGGTTGGGTACGGAAACAGAACTTTGAAACCTGGAAAATGACTTCGTTTGACGGTCTTAATTTACAAGGTTATTATTTACCTGCGAAACAAGAGACGAATAAAACAGTTATTTTTGCTCATGGCTATTTAGGGCGTGGCTTGGATATGGGGATGTTTGGGCAATATTATTATGAACAGCTAGGTTATAATATGTTTACGGCAGATTTAAGAGGCCATGGGGAAAGCGAAGGAGACTATATTGGATTTGGCTGGCATGATCGGATAGATTATGTCGATTGGATTAATCAAGTCATTGCAAAGCAAGGAAAGGACGCGGATATTGTTTTACACGGTGTATCAATGGGAGCTGCAACTGTATTAATGGCAAGTGGCGAGAAGCTCCCTGACAATGTCAAAGCAATTGTAGCAGATAGTCCTTATACGAGTGTTTATGACATGTTTGATTATCAAATGGGGCGAATGTTCCATTTGCCTGCGTTTCCACTTTTACCAAGCACAAGCCTCTTAGCTAAAATGCGCGCCGGATATGGCTTGCAGGAAGCTTCTGCAGTGAAGCAAGTCAAAAAAGCAGAAGTACCCATTTTATATATTCATGGAAATGCCGATACATTTGTTCCAACTCGAATGAGCGAGGAATTATATGAACAGACAAATAGTTCTAAAGAGTTAATTACGTTTGACGGAGCGGGGCATGGCGAGGCATTTGTGACCCATAAAGAAGAATATATAGAAAATTTAAATCGATTTTTAGAGACATATCTTCCACAATAGACCGTATTCCAACTCCTTATCCCCCATTGCTCGGTAAGATATCCGCCATTGGGGGTGTTGTTATTACGTCTCACATATAAATGCTGGAAGACTTCCACTTCAAAGAGTTGGAACATCGCAATAAGTTTAAGTGGAGTAAATGCCCTGTTTTGTAAGAAGTTATTTATCCGTACTCTTGGGTTATTAACATGCCGTGGGGATGAATAAAAACCCACGGATTGTTATGATCCCATTACAGTAGACAGAAAAAAAAAGCACATTATTCCTTCTACTACAGGGAGGAATTTTTACATGGGAAAAGGCCAGCTATAATGATTTGCTGGCCTTCTTTTATAAGATGAAAATGTATAAAATAAGGTGCTTAAGGATAAAGAAATAACCGAATAGCCACGCCCGGCGCACGAGCCCAGCAACGTTGCGATTTTAGAAATGTGCCTTCCTCTTAGAGGCCTCATCGGTTCGTCCTCTAAGAGGGAAGGCAGCCTAAAAACTGGATTTTAGCCCAGACGTGGGCGTACCCTTGTTTTAATGGCGTGATTCTTTTATCCCGTAAAAAGGCGTTGTATACTCCCACGGTCTAAGAATGGAAGATGTGAGTGGAACAAGTCGAAACGGGAGATAACAGCGCCTAACCGTAAACGACTTTAGGTCATACCCTTGGGCTACTAACCATCAGCGGGGATGAAGAAAACCCCACTGATTGACATTCATTTTATACATTTTTCATACATTAAAAAACGTGTGGTAGTAGTTTTTTTACTATGAATTGGATCATAAATGCATAAATATTAATTAAAATTTATAAATATACTTGAAATTAGGAAGAAGTATCTCTATAATATGGAATAATTAGAACTCCATCGTAGAGGTGAAAGAAAAAAATGGCAAAGGGACAGCTCGTTTTAGAGACAGGGGAAATATTTACCGGAGATTGGATTGGGTATATGGAGGAAGGTGTTGGAGAGCTTGTTTTTAATACAAGTATGACTGGTTATCAAGAAATGTTAACGGACCCTTCGTACGCTGGGCAAATTGTAACCTTAACATACCCTGTCGTTGGGAATTATGGAATGAATGTGAATGATTCCGAAAGTTACCGCTTACAAGTTGCAGGTGTTATTTTGAATGACGTCTGTGACGAACCGAGTCATTATCTACTGCAAACTACTTTTACGGAAGCATTAAAAAAGCATGCTATTCCTGGCTTGAAAAATGTGGATACGAGGGCACTCGTTGCTTTGATCAGGAAATATGGAACGGTAAAGGGGAGATTGGTGTTAGAGAAAGTTTTTCCAGATTACAAACATGAATTTACGGTGCCAAGTGTAAAGGAGTTAATCCAGGAAGTAGCAGTAAAGTCTCCAACCCAAATGGGCGAGGGGAACTATCATATTGTCCTTCTGGATTTTGGTTATAAAAAATCGATTGTAACAGCTCTGCTTGATCTAGGGTGTCAGGTAACGGTAGTTCCTTATCACTATACCGTAAAAGCAATTAAAGCATTACAGCCAGATGGTATCATGATAAGTAATGGTCCGGGCAACCCTAGCGAGCTTCAGATCTATTTTCCGCATATAAAAGCAATGACGGAGGCTTATCCAACATTAGGGATTTGCTTAGGACATCAGCTCATTGCTTTGGCACACGGTGCAGAAACCGAAAAATTGCCATTTGGACACCGTGGATCAAACCATCCGATAAAAGACGTGCAAACAGGTAAAATAAGTATGACTGCACAAAACCATGGCTATGTGGTAAAAAAAGAAAGTGTAAGTAGCGATGTTTTTCAGGTAATTTATGAACATGTCCATGACCAATCGGTTGAAGGGATGAAACACAAACACTTACCGATTACTACTGTTCAATTTCATCCAGAAGCTCACCCCGGACCAAGCGATACGGCACATATTTTGTCCGATTTTGTACAGCAAGTCAAACTGCTAAAGGAAGAATGCTTATGGGGAAAAGTTTAAGTAAAGTGCTGGTGATAGGTTCTGGACCAATCGTCATTGGGCAAGCTGCTGAATTTGATTATGCAGGAACACAAGCATGTTTAGCGCTGAAGGAAGAGGGAATCGAAGTTATTTTAGTAAATAATAACCCAGCAACCATCATGACGGATAAAGCGAGTGCTCATCGCGTTTATTTGGAAGCTGTAACGGTAGATAACTTGGAAAAGATTATTGCTAAGGAAAGGCCGGATGGGTTAATTGGTACACTTGGAGGACAGACCGGATTAAATATAACGATGGCACTACACGATAAAGGTATTCTTGCCAGGTATCATGTAAAAGTACTTGGAACGGAAGTAGAATCCATTCAAAAAGGAGAAAGCAGAGAAGCATTCCGCCAATTAATGCTCGATATGAATGAACCAGTTTCTCCGTCACAAGTAGTCGAAGATATTCAAGCAGGAACCGCATTTGCAAAGAAAATAGGTTTTCCTGTTATTCTACGTCCGGCATATACACTGGGAGGAGAGGGGGGAGGCTTTGCTTCCAATGAAACAGAACTTATAAAGCGATTAGAGAATGCTTTAGAGCTTAGTCCTATACGCCAAGTACTTGTAGAAAAAAGTATCAAAGGTTGGAAGGAAATTGAATACGAAGTCATGCGGGATGCAAGCGATACATGTGTGATTGTTTGTAATATGGAGAATTTGGATCCGGTTGGGGTACATACAGGCGATTCCATCGTAACGGCTCCTTCACAAACTTTAACAGATACACAGTATCAGATGTTGCGCACCGCTTCGCTAAAAGTGATTCGTGCATTGAAGATAATCGGAGGATGCAATATTCAGTTTGCTTTAGATCCAACATCAAATAACTATTACATTATTGAGGTGAACCCAAGAGTAAGTAGATCCTCAGCACTCGCATCCAAAGCGACAGGTTATCCGATAGCACGTGTGGCAACGAAATGTGCCCTTGGCTATCGTTTGGATGAAATTGTAAACCCGATTACAGAGACGACCTCGGCTGCGTTTGAACCTGCACTGGACTACGTTGTCGTAAAGCTGCCACGTTTTCCGTTTGATAAGTTTACGGAAGCTGACCGTACACTAGGGACGCAAATGAAAGCAACCGGGGAAGTGATGGCAATTGACCGCACATTCGAGGGCGCACTCAACAAAGCGGTCCGTTCATTAGAGATGAATGTAGAGGGCTTACATTTACCTGGATTCACCAACATATCGGATGTAGCTTTACGGAGATGGATAGAAGAGCCTAATGATGTGCGGCTATTTGCACTCACTGAAGCGATAAACCGTGACTGGTCTCTAGAAGAACTACATCTCATCACGAAAATCGATTCTTGGTTTTTAGCTAAAATGGAGCGAATTTTAGCTTTAGAAAAACGATTGGCAACCTATACCATCTCTAATATCCCGAAACCTTTATTACTACAAGCAAAACGGTTTAATATTAGTGATAAGCAGATTGCTAGGATAATAGGCACGAAGCCAAATGAATTAAGGAACAAATATAAGCGATTACAAATAAAACCTGTATATAAATTAGTGGACACCTGCGCTGGAGAATTTGCTGCTGCAACACCATATTATTATTCAACGTGGCATGGACAAGATGAAATGAGAGTAAACCACGGAAAGCGAAAGGTATTAATTCTTGGCTCTGGGCCGATACGGATTGGTCAAGGAGTCGAATTTGACTATTGCTCTGTACATGCTGCCTTAGCGGTGAAACAACTTGGATATGAAGCAATTATCGTCAATAATAACCCAGAAACGGTTAGCACTGATTATTCAGTTGCAGATAAGTTATATTTTGAACCATTAGCGCTAGAAGATATTCTACAAATTATTGCGAAAGAAAAGGTAGTAGGAGTACTTATTCAGTTTGGTGGCCAAACAGCAGTCAATCTGGTAACAGAACTCGAACAAGAGGGTATTCACGTTTATGGAACAACACCAAAACATATTGCTCAAATGGAGGAGAGGGACCAGTTTTATCAGTTATTGGATGAAGGTTCCATTCCACATATGAAGGGATATATGGTTCAGCATAGTGGGCAATTAGATGAAGCCTCGGAGCAACTTGGTTTTCCAGTATTAATTCGACCCTCTTATGTGATCGGAGGACAGTCCATGTTTATTACCTATAATAAGGAAGAACTTGAAAATTATGTCATGCGTATTCAAGCGGATACGAATGACGATTGCTGGCCGTTGTTAATTGATTCGTATCTTCCAGGTAAAGAATGTGAAGTGGATGTAATTAGTGACGGGAAAAACATCCTTATCCCAGGTATTTTGGAACATATTGAAAAGGCTGGTGTGCATTCAGGAGATAGCTTGGCGATCTTTCCACCTATTACTCTATCGGATACAGAAAAACAGCAGATCGTATCAATTGCTACCAAAATTGCTCGTTCCGTCCCAATTGTCGGCATGATGAATATTCAATTCATCTTATATGAAGAAGAAGTATATGTATTGGAAGTGAATCCGCGCGCTTCACGTACGGTTCCTATTATGAGTAAAATGACAGATCTACCCATGGTGAAGTGGGCTGTTCAAGTGCAGCTTGGATATGCTTTAGAGGAAATTACAACAGAAACGAATCTATGTCAAGAAACTCCATTTTTCACCGTAAAAGTACCAGTTTTTTCTGCTGGAAAGTTAAGAGGCGTTGATCATGTATTAGGTCCAGAAATGAAGTCTACGGGAGAATTCATTGCTATTTCTTATCAACAGGAAGAAGTGTTAACTAAAATTGCCGCTTTCTTTTTTGACCAAACAAAGACGTATAAAAATCTCACTATGCTCGTATCTATTGCAGATCGTATGAAGACAAGCAGTCTTAAAACGATTCAATCAGCCAGTGAAGCTGGTATTTCCTTACTGGCAACGAAAGGAACAGCTCGTTTTTTAAACGCAAAAGGTATTTCCGTTAAACGTGTGATCCATAACCGAGATGACCTTACAGATACTTTGGATTCATATCTGCCTGACATGATTCTGAACCTTCCAGAACAAGGTAGAAACGTGAACAGTTTTGGCTTTCATCTTCGAGAGTGGGCAGTTCGTTATCAAATTCCTTGCTTTACAAACTTGGAAACTTTTGAAGCAATCGTGTTAAAAACAATATCGGCGTGTGACAGTTTGCCAATATTGGCGTTGCAAGACTATCATGCAACACCATTCAAGAAAACTTAAACGAGCTGATCATTTTAATCCTATATAAGGTGCTGGTTCTGTAAGACTCCCGCTTCAAGAGCTGGATGATCTATACTGCAACAAGTCTAAGTGGAGATAACAGCACTTAAATCTCCTATTTCGTAAGAGGTCTTTAGCTCATACTCTTGAACTACTAACTACCAGTGGGGGATAAATGAACCCCCACTGATGATTGAAATGGTCGAGAGTTGATCGCAGCATCAGCTCTCGATTTAGTTAACGCATGTAACTGGCAGTATGATCTTTTCCTTCCGTACGCGGTGAATTCTAGGAAAAATAGCTGGAGATCCAACTGTAAAAGGGCCTGAACCATTAGTGGAAGGGGAAAGGACTCCCACTAATAAGAGATGTGGACTGTATGCCGATTATAGATAAGTATTAAACCACCTCATCATATGGTTTAAACGTTCGATTCGCATGTCAGGATTTCCGCTCCTGCTTAATTCGTGGTTTGCGTGCTGGAAGCGCACGAATTCCACCTCTTTTTTCAGGTGTTTTAAGGTAATAAACAACTGCTCGCCTTGCTCAATCGGACAACGATAGTCCAATTCACCATGTAGAATAAGCAAGGGTGTTTCGATTTCAGCAGCATATTTTAATGGCGAGAACTCCCAAAGTTTTGCTGGATCATCTAATAGGTTCACTCCATGCTCCCACTCGGTAAAGAAGAAGCCAATATCACTTACACCATAAAAGCTAAGCCAATTAGAGATAGAACGCTGGGTTACAGCCGCTTTAAAACGATTCGTATGACCAACAATCCAATTGGTCATAAATCCGCCATAACTCCCACCTGTAACGCCCAGACGTTGTTCATCAATAAAGCTATATTGATGGATAGCATAGTCTACAGCTGCCATGAGATCACGATAATCGCCACCCCCATAATCACCTCTGCATGCATTGACAAATGCCTGGCCGTATCCGTGACTCCCCCGTGGGTTAGTATACAAAACGACATAGCCTTTTGCTGCAAGGAGCTGCATTTCAAAGAAAAATGTCTGCCCATACATAGCATGGGGACCGCCGTGAATTTCTAAGATGGTTGGATATTTTTTCCCTTCTGTAAAGCCATATGGGCGTAACAGCCAACCTTGAACTTCCCAATTATCTTCCGTCTGGATCCGCAATTCTTCTGGTTCTTGAAGGTCTACTTCCCTAAGAAATGTACGATTATTATCGGTCAAGGGTTCAAGCGTGCCATCTTCCAGTAAGAGATAAAATTCACCTGGATTTGTCGGGCAACTTATCCCCAGGATGAAGGAATGACTGTATTGGTCATAGGAAAATCCAAAAATATGATTGTTTTGTTTATAAATGACTTCGTTACCACCATCAATAGAAGCTGCGTGAAGTTCTGTAGCCCCTTGATCTGTTGCAATAAAGAAAATCTTTGAACTATCTTCATTCCAAACAGGTCCTGATTCTGATTCGCCAAGCCGTGTATCACCGATCATGGCATCACCAAGCTCCACATCCCAGTCTTCGCTCAAGCAGGTTCTCTCTTTCGTTTTTATGTCAAATACGTAAAGCTCAGTAAGGGATGCCCCTTTATAGGCAAACTCATGTCCAAAGCTAGCGATTTTATTGCCATCTGGAGAAAAAACGGCTTTATCGTAAGTGCCTTTTCCATTTGTAAGCTTGCTCGTTGCTTTTGTCATTAAATGGAGACAGTAAAGATCATTATTTAATTCATAATCCGCATTATCGGTTAAATTAGCTGCGTATAGTAGCGTTGTCCCATCAGGGGAAATATCCTGAAGGACATGGTCAGCATCTGCGTCTGTTAGTTGGTTTAATGCTTCATCGTCGATTGTTAACATGATAATCTGGGCTCGCTTTTGATCATGAAAGCCTCTTGCATCAGATTTATATGTCATACGATTGACGATCAATGGTTGCTTTTGCTTCTGGTCTTTTTCTTTTTGCTCTTCCTCTTTGGTAGGCTCTTTTTGGTTATGTATATCATCGTCATGTTCGAGGAAAGCAGTAAAGAATACATGTTTCCCATCTTTAGACCAGATTGGATTTGTGGCGCCATGGCGAAACGTCGTCAATTGTTTTGCCTCACCACCGTCTGTATGGATTAACCATAGTTGTGGGCGTCCGCTTCTAGTAGATTGAAAGACAGCTCGCTTCCCATCAGGAGAAAACCGTAGATTGCTATTTTTAGATGCATGAAAAGTCCAAGGGGTAGCATGCTTATCTGTTAGACTTTGGTACATTAGCTGTGATTCATACTCATGTTGATCATTAATGGTTGTCACTGTGTACGTAAACGCCTGACCATCTGGTGTGAATTGTGGATCACTAGCGACGTGAAGTTGCAACATATCATCTACTTGCAGTGCTCGTTTAAGACTCATAGGAAAACCCTCCTTGATAAATATGTAATCATAGTTTAAACTATTTCGACACGCGAATCAATTAGGAAGTGAGAGATAATTTAGATTTTTCAATCGCTTGCAATTGCAATGGTTCATGTATCACAAATATTAGCTAAGTTTTTGGAGGAATTTTCGTAACTGGGTTCTGTTTTTGAAAACAAGCTGTCGTTTGTCTGGGTAATTCGCTAGGCGCTCGTAGATGTGTGGAGTTTTCTGTTTATTAAATTTGCGAATCCATTGAAAGAATTCCAAATCCAGTTTTTCCGGGCAGCCTTCCGTTAAGTCAGGACGTGTTCTTTTATGGTATTGCATTCTCCGCTTGGTAATTCCATACAAGCAACGAATGGTGGAAAAGTGTAAAAGGATGATAGTGTCAGCTTCTTTCAAACGTATATCCATCGATGCTCCGTAATTGCCGTCCATAATCCAAGCGTCTTTTTCCAACAGGAAATTATAAAATTTTGCAGCTGTGGATAAACTTACTAAGTTATTTAGCCACGTCCGGCTCCAGCACCCAGCAACTAGGCGACTTCACGTCGGCATACTCCTGTTGCAGGAGCATGATTCCTAAAACTTTAGTTGCTTCGTTCCAGTCGCTACGTTGCTAAACAAGCGCCTTGCGCCTTTGTTCTTTCTTTAATAAGTTTTTCCCGTTTTATCGGAACCCAGCCAGGTTGCCAAAAAATGGTGTCCATATGATAAACGGGTATACCTAAAAGGTCACTTAATTTCCTGGCTAATGTTGATTTTCTTGATCCAGGGCTGCCAATAATCACTATCTTTTTCACTATGCAGACCTCCTAGAGATAAAGTGGGGGAGATGTATATAAAAATAAAATTGGTTCTGATTTTGTTCTACTATCGGTAAGCATAAAAATTTGGGATTTATAGTAGAAGAAAAACTACGAATATCGAAAAAACTGATTTTAACAAAAAATGATGAAGGTAGACAGCTTATGTAAGATGCAAGAAGCGCTTTACCAAGCCATACGTTGCAAGTAATCAGCTATTTGATTAGTAAGACCTGAGAAAATAAACGACAGTTCACATTATTTCAAGTGAGCTGTCGTTTTCAGTTTTAAAGTTTTTAAGCAAGGAGCAGTGAGATAAAGTACTAGCTCCTTAAGGTAGTAGTCCATAACCAGCGTACGGGCTTCTAATTTTGCTTAAATATCTTTATTTTTCCATTGTTGAAAGGTCGCCTGCTGGCAAATCAAGTTCCCATGCTTTTAAGACCCGACGCATAATCTTTCCGCTTCTTGTTTTCGGTAAAAAGTCGCGAATTTCTATTTCCCTAGGAGCAGCATGAGCAGCAAGCCCCTCTTTAACAAATTGGCGGAGTTCTTGTTCTAGATTTTCTGTTTGTTCAAAGCCATCTCGTAGAGCAACGAACGCTTTAACTATTTCACCACGTACTGGATCTGGTTTTCCAATCACAGCAGCCTCAGCAACTGCAGGATGTTCAATAAGCTTACTCTCTACCTCAAACGGTCCGACTCGTTCTCCTGATGTCATAATGACATCGTCATCTCGTCCTTGGAACCAAATATAACCGTCTTCATCCATGGAGGCTAAATCCCCGGAAATATACCAGCCTTCTAGTGCAAAATATTCTTTCCATTTTTCTTCGTTTTTCCATATTCGCCGCATCATGGATGGCCAAGCTGTTTTAATACATAAACGACCCATTTGACCCCTTGGAACTTCATTGCCATCCCCATCTAAAATAGCTGCTTCTATACCTGGAAATGGCTTTCCCATAGAACCAGGTTTTATGTTCATAGTCGGGTAATTGGAAATCAAAATACCTCCTGTTTCTGTCATCCACCAATGATCATGTATATCGAGACCATAAACTTTTCTTCCCCAGTAAATCACTTCTGCATTGAGCGGTTCTCCAACACTTAAAATATGTCTCAATGAGCTAAGGTCATAGTTTTGGATGAGTTCATCGCCAACAGCCATCAACCTACGAAAAGCTGTAGGTGCACTATACCAAATGGTCACTCGGTATTTTTCAATAGTAGAATACCAGTCTTCAGGGGTAAATCTCCCGCCACGGATAACACTGGATGCGCCATTGAGCCATGGCCCAAATATTCCGTAAGATGTCCCCGTTACCCACCCTGGATCAGCTGTACACCAATAAACATCATCTTCTTTTAAATCTAATACCCATTTGGCAGTTTGGTATTGTTGGATCATCGCATTATGAACATGCAACACCCCTTTTGGTTTACCAGTAGACCCAGATGTATAATGAAGAATCATCCCATCTTCACGATCCATCCATTCAATATCCAGTTTACGAGATGATTTTTTCATCTCCGTTTCATAATGGTGGAAGCTGGTATGTTGCGTGTTTTCAGGAACATCACCATCACCAATTAAGATGATATCTTTTAAATGGGGTAGTTTTTCATATGGAACACGTGACAGTAGCTCGGATGTCGTTATTAGTGCAGTAGCCTCACTATTTTCTAAACGATCGTGCACTGCTTGTTCCATGAATGCTTCAAACAAGGGTCCTGCAATTGCGCCAATCTTTAGAATTCCAAAGACGCTAATATAGGTTTCAGGTTGGCGTGGTAAGAACAGAAATACTCGAGCTCCTTTTTGGACACCTATTTTTTTTAGTACATTTCCAAATTTGTTGGATAAATATTTTAAATCTTGAAACGTATATTTTTCATCGCGTGTCAAATCACTATAATATAAGGCAACTTTGTTTTTCCGCCATGATTCAGCGTGACGATCGATTGCCTCATATGCCATATTAACTTTTCCTGTTTGGTACCAAGAGAACGTTTTTTCTACTTCTTTCCAAGAAAAACTTGCACATGCTTCCTCATAACTAGGCATATTTGGTTTTTCATGTAAAGAAGCAACTGCTTTATTCATACGAATCCCTCCCGTAAGATATCATTTTTCGTAATTATATCTTTATATAAAATAATGTATGCGGATCATACCACATATGATGTGCTAGTTAATAGAATAATATTATTCTTCCATTAAGAATAATCCCTATATCCAGTATTTGCTTTCACTTTAACTTCCGCATATCGCGTAGTATCCTGTTCTTTTGATAATACTGTGCCAATATAACCTCCTAGAAAACCAAGTGGTACAGATATAAGCGCTGGATTATCCAGAGGGAAGAGAGGATTGCCAACAAATAACGCTTCTCCCTCATTTGGAGAAAATACACTTGGACTAATAGAAACGAGAATTAATGCAGAAACTAACCCAGAGAGCATCGCTGTAATCGCACCTGCTGTATTAAACCTCTTCCAATATACAGTATATAAAATAACGGGGAGGTTAGCGCTTGCGGCGATGCAAAAAGCTAGGGAAACAAGGAAAGCCACATTTAACGTTTGGGCAAACAGTGCTAACAGAATCGAAAAAGCGGATACAGATAAGGCTGCATAACGCGCGGCGAGCATTTGCTGTTTATCGGTTGCTTCTCCTTTTTTAAAAATTTGACCGTATAAGTCATGAGCAAATGCGGATGCTCCTGAAAGAACAAGTCCAGCTACTACTGCGAGAATGGTTGCAAAAGCAACTGCAGAGATAAAGGCAAATAAAATGTCTCCACCGATTACTTCAGCTAATAATGGAGCAGCCATGTTGCCACCTGGATTTGCAGCCATTATGTTTCGCTCGCCAACAAACGCTGCCGCACCAAAGCCTAAAAAGAGCGTTAATATATAAAAGATTCCAATTGTCCATGTTGCAGTAACGACTGAGCTTCTTGCTGTTTTGGCATCTTTTACGGTGAAAAAGCGCATCAAAATATGAGGCAGTCCAGAAGTTCCGAGTACAAGTGCAATCATTAAAGAAATAGTTCCCAGTGGATCGGTATACTTTAAGCCAGGTTTTAAGAAGTCTGCACCATGACCGGTTGCGGATTTCATTTCAGTAAACATCGTGGAAATGTTAAAGTTAAATTTTAGTAGAACAAGAAATGAAATAATCACCATTCCAGCCATTAGTAGAACTGCTTTCGTAATTTGCACCCAGCTTGTTGCAATCATTCCGCCAAATAACACATAAATGGTCATCATGATGCCTACAATTAACACAGCGATCCAATAATCGATTCCGAATAAAAGCTGGATGAGTGCTCCTGCGCCGACAAGCTGTGCAATCATGTAAAAAAGGACAATGGTTATAGTACTTAAAGCAGCTACACCACGGATTTTTTTCGCATCAAAGCGAGCATTAATCATATCCGCTAATGTATATTTTCCGAGATTACGTAGTGGTTCTGCAACAAGTAATAATACTACTAAATAGGCAATTAGAAACCCAATACTATAGAAAAACCCGTCAAAACCATGTAACGCAATTGCCCCTGCAATTCCTAAAAAAGAAGCAGCTGATAAATAATCTCCAGCAATTGCTAATCCATTTTGCCAACCAGTTAAACCGCCCCCGGCAGTATAAAAGTCTCCTGTGGTTTGCGTTCGTTTAGCTGCTAAATAAGTAATCACTAGTGTCAATAATACAATGCTCAAAAATAAGATGACTACGGTGGCATCCATCTTCATATAGCATCTCTTCCTTTGTCGTCTATTTGTTCACGAATGATTTGCTCAGCTTGCTTATCAAATGAAGAAGCTTTTTTCGCATAAATGGTACATAGCACCCATGTCATAATGAACTGAGAAAAAGCAAAAATCCATACCCAGGAAATATCGCCAAATGCTGGAGTATTTAAGAAAGTTGTATAAGAGGTTAAGATTGGCAATATAAAGTAAAATACTAAAAAGAAAATCGTTAATGGCAAAATAAATTTTTTTCGTTCGTACATAAGTCTTTGAAACGAAGAACTGCTTTCTATCTTGACATAATCCACTCTCTGCCTATCGGTACGCTCTTTATCATCGTGACTCTCCAATGTTATCCTCCTCCTTTTTATAAGACCACTGTCAGGCAAGTGATGTAAGCGCTTAATAATAGTATAAAGGTGAGACAACAACCAGATAATATTTTTGGTTCAACGGTAGAAATCAATGTCCGAATGGTTTTTATTGTTTCCTGAATGGTTACTTCGAAAAAATAGTAAGTAAAGTTTTCCTTGCAGACCTGCTTACAGGAATAATTGTTTGTTGTTTATCTTTAAGCGTTATGTTACTTGTACCATTAAACCATGGAGTAATCTCGTCAATATAGTTAAGATTAACTAAATAGCTACGATGAGTCCGAAAAAACGCAAATCCCATCAGCATATCTTCTAGTTCTTGAAGGGTCATGCGACAATGAATGGTTTTATCGGTTGTATGAATTTCCAACATTCGCTTAAATGGCACGGCATAATAAATAGATTCAGGGTCAACCACTACCATACGTTCTCCGTTATCAAGCAAAAGCTTTTGGGAAGAAGAGTTAGGTTGAACTTCCTCCTTCGCCTTATCCCAGTCGACTTTTTGGTCTTCGATTTGAGCTAATCGTTTTCGTACACGTTTCATGGCTATTTTAAACCGTTTCACATCATAAGGTTTTAATAAATAATCCACTGCTTCAATTTCAAATGCATCTAAAGCATAATCATCATATGCTGTTGTGAAAACAATTAATGGTACGTAGTCTTCTGAGATACGAAAAATTTTTTTAGCAGCTTCCACTCCTGACATCTCCGGCATATGGACATCAAGAAAAATAACATCTGGTTCATATGTGAAAAAATATTCAATAAGTTGTTCTCCAGTTTCTGCTGCTGGGCAGATGTGTACATTTTCCTCATGTTTAAGAAGATAAAGTAACTCCTTCCGTGCCATATGTTCGTCCTCGGCAATTAATATTTGAATACTCATCATATAACCACCTTATAATATTTTCATTTAAAAGCTGAAAGGAATATAGTCGATTTGTAACTCTTGCAAATAAGGTTTACAAAACAGGAAACTATGAACAACATAGCTTGATGTGTGAAAGAGCTTCTAAAGTTGAAATTAAAACTGCTGCTAAGCTGATTTTCCCATTCTATTTAAAATAAGGAAAAATGATCGGTTTAAAATAATTAGGAGTAGCGAACGGAGCTTTTATCTGACGATGTTATGTTGTTGGATTGTTAATTAGCTCTCCTGTGGTTATTTTAGGAATACGAAATAATACTTCACTTCCACCAGTAGTTATATTACGAAATTGCAATTGCGCTGACTCTCCAAGCAAGTGGACTAGCCGCTCGTTTACATTACGCAATCCCGTTTTTTCATATGTTTCATTTTGTTTTACTGACGTTTGTTGCGGAAGAGTCTTTAACATTTCTTCCGAAAAGCCTACCCCATTATCTTGTACGCAGATAAGAATTGTGGTACTTTCTACTTGAAGGCAAACATTGATTTTGCCGTTGTGGGTCACATCTTTTAATCCGTGTCGCACCGCATTTTCAACCAGTGGCTGGATGGTAGATGGCGGAATAAATACTTCAGGTAAAATAGGTGGCCGGAAGAATAAAATTTCCATTTGACAGGCAAAACGGGCTTGAACAATATCGATATAGGCTTTCACATGCTCACATTCTTTTTCTAATTTCACTAATGATTTAGAAACAAGCCGTAAATTAAATCGCATATAGTTTGCCAGTTGAACTGTAATATATTTCGCCCTGTTAGGATCTTCTCGAATTAAAGAACTAATTAAGTGTAGTGTATTAAACAAAAAGTGTGGATTAATCTGGGCCTGTAAGTTGCGTAATTCTGCATCGCGTATATATGATTTTAGATTCTCAGCGGCAATAGTATCCATCTGCTTGGATATCAATTGTCCTAAGCCTTTTGCGAGCATGATCTCTACTGGACGAATATGTTGCGATTTACGGAAATAAAATTGGATTAACCATGTTGCTTCATCATCCGCTACTATTGGAATAATAATGGCAGCCTCCAAAGGGCAGTCTTGTTTTCTACATTGAACCTCAGAATGAGTGTAAGCAATTTTCATTTCTTTTGTTTTTATTGCTTGACGAGAAATAGCAGTACTTATTGGATCTCCTGGACGATGGTGATCATCGGCGATACCTACATGAGCAAGCACTTCTGTTCCGCTTGTAACGGAAACGGCAGCCAGTTTTAAACGACTATGTAGTAGCTGGGCGATGCCTATTGCCATTTGCTGTGGATAATCATTTCTTAAAAACGGGAGTGCTTCCTCCGCGATTGCAAGAGCTTGTTTAGCCGCAAGCGCTGCCTCATTTTCTTGTTCCCGAAGAACTATGCCAATCATTGCCGTAAAAACGGCGATGGCGATGCTATTTGACAATACTAATGGAAGACCGATTCGGTCCACAATAGCCACTGTTTCACCTAATTGCGCATGAATAATTAGCAATAATTGCATATGTAATACAGGTGGAAAAACACCAATAAACAATGCCTTCATTGGTGAGATGACGCGTTCATTGGAAAAAAATTGCGCTGTTAATCCAGCTAATAGCCCAGTAAGTGGATTTACAATTCCATTGGCAAGCCAACCGACACCCCCTAATAGCATGACATGTGCTCCAGCAATAATGCCTGCTCCAAATCCAACCGAAGGACCTCCTAAAAGGCCAGCTATTACAATAGCGATTAGGCTCGAACTTACAATAAGCTGATCATCCTCCGCTTGCCAAACAAAGCTGCGAATAATGGAATCCCCATCAATGGTGATTCCTGTTATGGTACTGGCAATACCAAACAGACCAAAAATAAAACTATGAACAATAGACATTCGTACACTATACTCCCGATAAAGTAATGTACGAAAACCAGGTGTACGAGTCATAACAAAAGCGATTACTAGTAGTAAACCTTGTCGTTCGAATAAAATAATAATCAATTCCTTCAAGATCTTTCTCTCCTTGTAGTAACACCTGTTTGCGCTCTTAGGAAAAATGTTTGCTTTTCCTTCGTCCACTTCTCTCTCTCACGAGTTACATAGCTACCGATAATCGCCCCTAAAAAACCAATAGGAACAACGATAATTCCGGGGTTATATAGCGTGAATATAGGTTTATATGGTATCCAACCTCCATCCGTATTCATTATATGTGGACCAAGAGCAACGAAGATTAAAGATGCGGTGAGTCCACTTATCATACCAATGAGAGCTCCTGTTTTATTGAAGCGCTTCCAATAAATTGTTAATAGTAGAATAGGAAAATTACTAGAAGCAGCGACAATAAAGGTTAAAGAGACTAAAAAAGTCACATTTATATTTTCAAGTTGCAATGCAAATAGTGTCGATATAAGACCAATTCCTAATGCAGTCCATCGCGCAGCTTGAAGTTGTTCTTTTTCAGTTGATTTTCCCTTTCTTATTAAATGATGGTAAACGTCGTGTGAAAATGCAGAAGTTGCAGAAATGACCAGACCTGAAACTACTGCAACGATCGTTGTAAAAGCAATTGCGGAAATGAATGCTAATAGAAAGTCGCCGCCAACCGCTTGTGCCAAAAGAGGTGCTGCTAAATTACCGGTAGAATCTGTAGTAATTAATAGTTCGAAGCCTAAAATAGCTATAGTTCCAAGACCAAGCGCGAGGGTCATGAAGTAAAATATACCAATGATCCAAGTAGCACTAGTAATGGACCGACGTACCTCAAGGATGTTTTTAACAGTGAAAAGGCGAATTAAAATATGTGGTAATCCAGCTGTACCTAGTATTAATGCCAACTGCATAGATAACATCTCCAATGGTCGTTGAAACAAATGTCCAGCCCCAAAAAATGCTTCTCCTAACGGAGTTCCTTTTTTTACAGCTGCTAATAAATCTTCTATTTTCCAATTAAAATGAGAAAACACAATTAATGATAGTAGGAAGGTTCCGGACATTAATACGACTGTTTTTACGATTTGTACCCAGGAAGTTGCTAGCATTCCTCCGAAGACAACATATATTGTCATCAAACTACCTATCACAACTACGGAGATCGAATAATCGGTATTTAATAAGAGACGAATGAGGAGACCGGACGCGACAAGTTGAGGAATCATGTATAGAATGGATATGATAAAAGCGCTGATTGCCATCATTAGGCGCATTTGTCTCCCAGGAAACCGAGCGCAAATTACATCTCCGAGTGAGTATTTACCAAGGTGGTGTACGGGTTCAGCAATTAAATAAAGTACAACAAGATAGGAAACGAGAAAGCCAATGGAATATAAAAAGCCGTCATATCCGTGTAAAGCAATTGCCCCTACAATTCCCAAAAAAGACGCTGCACTTATAAAATCTCCTGCAATTGCCATTCCGTTTTGCAGTCCAGTTAAACTGCCAGCTGCTGTATAAAAGCGATTTGCTGTCTTACTTCGTTTTGCTGCCCAATAAGTAATAATCAACGTACATACAATAATACAGATAAAAAACAGGAAATAAGTTAAATTCAAGATACTGCCTCCTGTTTTAGCTTGTTCTTATAACGGTCAAATTGCTTTGCTTTTCTACAATACAGCCATCCCAATACCCATGTCATAGGTATCTGTAAAAAGGCGTATAGCCATCCCCAGGTAAATTCAAATAAAATACTTGTACTGTTCATGAAATCTGGAAATAATGCGAGTGATAAAGGGAGCATAAAGTAAAATGCCAAAAGAAAAACTAGCATTTGGAGAAGAAATCGTTTCTTTCTTTTAATCAGCATCTCATATTGCGTATAAAGCAAAAGAACACCAACTTTCTCTCGAAATTTCCCAAGAGCATTTTTATCAGTATTTTCTCTCTATTATGAATATAGTAACGGAGAGGGGGAATGTTGTAAAGTCTAAACTTCCAAGTTTTTTCTTAAAATAAAGAGTCTGAGACATAAGCAATTATTATAATGCAAAGAAGCCGTACCAAATCATAAATTGATTGTTCGGCTTCCTTAGCGATAAAAAAATTTCTAACATCGCTATGGCAAAATGCTTCTCTTTCTCACCGGATTTTAAAGCTCGGTTGTTTCGTGGTAGGCTACGTGTCTATTTCATAAAATGCCTTTAGGTTATATTATTACGATACTCATAACCATGGGGGTGAATGTACCTCGAATAAATGAAAATTCACTTTATTATTCTCAAAGGACTATATAGTAATTTTATTCTCTGTTATCGATGCGTCTTGTTCATAGGCTTCCTGTAGTTTCTGCGTGATTGCTCCAGGTTTTCCTGCTTGGATTTGCTTATTATCTACTTGAACAACTGGCATAATTTCTGACGTGCTACTAGATAAGAATACTTCATCCGCTTGGAAGAGCTCATCTTTATAAAAAGCCTGCTCATGAAATGGGATGGAAAGATCGTTTGCAAATTTTTCTACACGTATACGTACACAGCCGTGCAAGATGCGATTGGTAGCAGGGTGAGTGTAAATTGCCCCGTCTTTAACGATGTAGATATTAGACGAGCTGCATTCGGTGACAAGTTCATCCCGATGCAAAATAGCTTCATAACAGTTTTGTTCCTTTGCCTCTTGTTTTGCTAGCACGTTAGGAAGCAAATTTAAACTTTTGATATAACAGTTTTCCCAACGGACATCCGGTCTCGTAATCGTACAGACACCATGTTTTAATTTCTCACTATGACGAGGTAAATCTTGGACGTAAGCATATAAATTTGCTGGGGTATCGATTGGGAATACATGATCACGAGGTGCAGATCCTCTGGTTGCTTGTAAATATACTTTTCCGTCTGAGGTCATTTTATTTTTTTCTAACAACTTCAGTAATAGGCGAGTCAGTTCTTCTTTCGTTACATTTAAATCAATTTTAATGGCTTCTGCCGAACGAAATAAACGGTCCATGTGTTCTTTTAAAAGGTAATAGTTACCTTGGTAAATTCGAATGACTTCATAAATACCATCACCAAATTGCAATCCCCGTTCTTCAAACGGATAATGTAAGCTATCTTGGTGGGTAAAATTTTGCTGTGCTAATACAATCGGGTATACAGCCATGCTTCCTCTCCTCCCTAAATCTTATGACTATTCTATAACTTCTTTCATGGAATGTAAATATGTATTTTGTCTACTGAACTCATTTTTCTAATGAGATTCGTCGGAGTTCACAATTTAAGTTAGCGTAAAACGATAAAATAGTATTAACTTGAGGTTTTTGGTAATATGTAGCGAATGATATGAAATATTATGAATAAATTTTATGTAACGTTATAAACCCATTGAAATTTTACTTACTGACTACCTATGGATGGCAAGAGTTTCAACTATATGATGAAAGAATATGGAGACACATAAAATAGTAGCTTTAGATAAGGTGAATGTAGCTAAAAAGGAAGGCTATTCGGATAGTAAACAATGATAACTTAGGGAATCTATTTCTTTCCATAGATGAAAACGGAAACATTAATTTTTTGTAAACTTTTTGTCGAGAAATATTAAATTTCCTCTTGATTTGTTTTGAAGATATTGCTATAATAATTTCTGCAGTCAAAAAAATACATTTTTTGATGCGGGTGTAGTTTAATGGTAAAACCTCAGCCTTCCAAGCTGATGACGAGGGTTCGATTCCCTTCACCCGCTCCATACATATGTCTTAACGCAGTATTTCGTAATAGTAAAGGTACGAAGTATTGCGTTTTTTACATTATATAAAAAATAGGGACTTGCCATAGTCCTTATCTATCCCATATATAAGTTGCTGTAAGACTCCCTCCTCAGGGAGTTGGATGTATTGACACGTCCAAGTGGGAGAGAACAGCAACTAAATGCCTTGTTTTTAAGAGGTCTTAGATCATACCCTTTGGGCTACTAATAATCAGTGGTGGTGAATGAAAACCTTCACTATTTGAGATACCCTTTCCCCCGAATGTAACTGGGCAGTAAGGTCTGTTCTTCCATCCTAGAGTAACCTCCTGGAGGTCTGTAAATGTTTGATTTTTCATCTAATCATGGAATTCAAGTTTAAACTTGATGGACATTTGTTTTACTTCGTTTACGGGAACATGTAAAATCGGAATCGAAAAGAAAATAAAGTTACCTGTATAAACAAAGTAATTGAGGTGTAAGTATGCATAGCTTATTACAAATTTTAAAACAAATTAATGGAACTGGATATAAGGGATACAAGCGTATTCAAGGTCGTTACCAAACAGATAATTATGATTTAGCAGTTGATTATGTACAAGGAGATCCATTTGCGTCCCCTTCTAAAATACGTGTGATTATCCCTGTGAATAAACGAGCTATTCAACCAGCTTGGCTTGAAACCTATTCGCGGAAAATAGCTACTGAGGATGCATTTGCGCGTATAATCGGGAAAGAAGTCGCCAGACAACCAACGTCTGTAAAAGGATCGGGTAAAAGTGGGTTAATTTTATTTGATCGTCCTGGACAGGAAAAGCTAGAACGAACTGCTGTGCAGATTAATTCCACAACAATAACGGTTTGTCTTTCGATTGGTTTACCTGCAAACGGAAGAAAAATTAATGGCAGAGAAGCGGAAAAACTATTTACCCAAGCACTTCCAACCATCATCGATCGATCTGTATTTACGATTACAGATGAAACAATTGAACAAGCAATACAACTCGCCGATCAGCAAGATGCTATACGAGAAGAAATGAAGCAGCAGGGCTGGGTTGCATTTTTAGCCAATGGATCTATCTTACCAAGGGAAAGCGGAATTAGTAATCGTCCATTAAAACAGGCGGTTCCTTTTCAAAGCCCTGCTGAAAATGAAGTTGCTATTGACATTCCGCATGCTGAAGAGCCGCTCAAAGGGATGGCGATTAAACAAGGAATTACACTGATTGTAGGTGGTGGATACCACGGGAAAAGCACCTTGTTAAAAGCGATTGAGCGTGGTGTTTATGCGCATGTACATGGGGATGGTAGAGAGTTTGTTTTAACAGATCCTGCTGCTGTGAAAATACGCGCAGAGGATGGTCGCAAAGTGACAGGCGTAGATATTTCTCCGTTTATTAATAATTTGCCGCATGGACAGGACACCACATTTTTTTCAACAGATAATGCCAGTGGCAGTACTTCCCAAGCCGCAAACGTAATCGAAGCGTTAGAAGCTGGAGCGTCTACGTTATTAATGGATGAGGACACAAGTGCAACCAACTTTATGATTCGAGACCATCGCATGCAACTACTTGTTCACCCCGACAAGGAACCTATCACACCATTTATTGATAAAATAAAACAATTACGAGACGAATTAGCAGTATCGACGATTATTGTTATGGGTGGGTCCGGAGATTATTTTGCGCATGCAGATACAGTGATTCGTTTAGAAAATTATCTTCCTGATAATGCTACAAATGAAGCAAAAGCAATTATGAAAAAATACCCTTTAGATAGAAAAAAAAAGGCGGGAGAACCGTTTCGTATAAATGATGCTCGTTATTTTCAACAACAGACGCTACAGACTAAAAAAGGAAACCGCTCCAAAGTTCAAGCGAAAGGACTCTCTCATATTATCATGGGAAAAACAGATATTGCCTTTTCCGAAGTGGAGCAGCTAGTTGACCCTTCACAAACACGTATGATTGCAGAAATTTTACAGCACTTCGATCATCCAAACAAAATGAATCATTTAGCGTTGCCAAAACTGCTTGACAAAGTAGAAGAGCAAATGAATAAACGAGGCTTAGCCTCTTTTACCGCATTTCCACATCAACACCCAGGTGATTTGGCAAGACCGAGAAGGTTCGAGCTTGCAGCAGTGATTAATCGGATGCGAACTGCGGTTGTTAAACGGCGTTAGGGAGGGAACGATATGCATACAGATTCATTAAAGCAGGAAATTATCGCATATAGTAAACAAATTGGAATTGATAAAATTGGTTTCGCCTCTGCAGATGTATTTACGGAATTAAAAGAGCGGCTCCGTAAGCAACAAGAATTAGATTACCAATCGGGGTTTGAAAAAGGCTCTATTGAAGAAAGAACGGAGCCTACTCGATTATTGCCCGAGGCGAAATCAATTATTTCTATTGCTTTAGCGTACCCCACTCGAATGAAAGGTGCACCAAGAAGTACGAAAGAAGAACGACGTGGCTTATTTGCCAGAGCTTCTTGGGGTGTGGACTATCATGTTGTCATGCGTGAAAGACTGGAGAAACTTGCTGCTTTTATTCAGGAAAGAGTGCCAGATGGTAAGAATAAGGTTATGGTTGATACAGGGGAATTATCAGATCGCGCAGTTGCAGAACGAGCAGGAATCGGTTTTAGTGGGAAGAATACCTCCATTATTACACCGGAGTTTGGTTCTTTCGTTTATTTAGGTGAGCTAATTACGAATGTCCCTTTTACGCCGGATGAGCCTGTTGACGATGGCTGCGGGAGTTGTACAAAATGCATTGACGCTTGCCCTACAGGAGCGATTGTGCAAGGGGGGCAGCTTAATGCCAAGCGCTGCATCGCCTTTTTAACGCAAACAAAAGACTTTTTACCAGAGGAATTCAGGTCGAAAATTGGTAATCGTGTATACGGCTGTGATACATGCCAGATGGTTTGTCCGAAAAATTTAAAAGTAGATTTTCATATTCATCCTGAATTTGAGCCAGAGCATGAGGTGGCTAAGCCAAAGTTAATTCCCATGTTAAAACTATCAAATCGTGAATTTAAGCAGACATTCGGCCATATCTCAGGATCATGGCGTGGAAAAAAGCCAATTCAACGGAATTCACTAATTGCTTTAGGGCATTATAAAGATACAACTGCTGTAGCAGATATGATTGAAGTGATGAGAAGGGATCCTCGGCCTGTTATTCGGGGAACCGCAGCTTGGTCCTTAGGCAAAATAGGTACAGAAGAGGCCTTCCAAGCTATCAAGGAAGCGATGTTAGAAGAGGAAGATGAGCAGGTATTGGTTGAAATGGAAAAAGGACTTGCTTTTGCGCAGTTGAAAGACACCGCTAAAAAAAGATGATGTTTGCCAAGCTTTCTCTCCATATACTATGTGGGGGGGTTTTTTATGGAACAATTAAAAACGTATTGGCAAGATTTTTTTTCGCGGGACAGAAAAGGTGACGATTGGTGGACGAGAAAGCAAGCTTTATGTGCAAAGCGCGGTGCCGAAATTATGAAAATCAAAGGAAATGGACATGTATATAGTACGATGCGATATGATGAGCAGGAATACTATCAATACCACTTGCATGTACAGTTCTTAGTAAAACAAGAAGAGCAGTTATATTTGGAAGAATCCGTGACACCTTATATTTTTCGTATGGACCATCTAGGCGAAATAAAAGATCATCAACATCAAGTTCAAAAGCAGGAAGCAGAAGGTGAAGAGCAGTTTTTTAATGAAACAGATAAATTTGTAACTACAAGAAGCCCATATGATCGGCAAGCTGCTGTGCAATATGCAGAACGTTGGTGGAATGATTATAATCCAGCTTATCGCCGGTTCCCGGTGGATTGTACGAATTATGTTTCGCAATGTTTATATGCAGGTGGAGCACCGATGTATGGTGCTCCTGTAAGAGAACGAGGTTGGTGGTATCAGGATAACAACTGGAGCTTTAGTTGGGCTGTTGCCCACTCTTTGCGCTGGTATTTAGCGGGGTCTACAAAAGGTTTAAGAGGAGAGGAAAAGGAGACGGCAGAACAGCTCATTCCCGGAGATGTTATCTGTTATGATTTTTCCGGAGATGGCAGATGGGATCATAATACGATCGTCGTTGCTAAAGATGCCAATGGGATGCCACTCGTAAATGCACATACGGATAATAGTCGAAATCGTTACTGGTCTTACGAAGATTCCACAGCTTGGACAGCAGACATACAATATAAATTTTTCCGTATTTATACAGAGTAACGTTTTAAAAATATTTGAAGAGTTTTTATCTCCCGCTCTACGTTTAAGGGGCACTATTCTCCTTAAAGAGAGAAGCTTTTCACTTCGTATAGCCTAACTTCACCAATGGAAAAAGTAGTGCTATACTAACACTATATAAAGTGAAGCTTAATTCAGTAGGGGGTTTCTTCCGTTTCCTACATGAATGTCAGCACACCGTAGTGTGACCCCTAAAGTCCCTCGGGTTATTTGGGTGCTGTTATCTCCTGTTTAGACCCTTTGGATCAACTTGAGGCTTCCAACAAGTGGGAGATTATGGCAACATACGCGTGGGATAAAGAAGTAAGGAGATTAGAACACAGTGAGTTTACATGTCGTATTATATCAACCAGAAATACCAGCAAATACTGGAAATATCGCCAGAACATGTTTAGCAACCAATACCACACTTCATTTAATTCACCCGCTTGGGTTTTCAACAGAAGATAAAATGCTGCGCAGAGCAGGATTGGATTATTGGCATAATGTAGATATCCGCGAGTATCCATCCATTCAAGACTTGTATGAGACGTATCCAGAAGGAAGTTACTATTATATTGAAAATTTCGGAACGAAGCACTATACCGATTTTGATTTCAGTGATGTGAATGAGCCATTATTTTTTGTCTTCGGCAGGGAAACAAATGGGATACCAAAGCATTTATTAGCAGGGAAAGAAGACCGCTGTTTACGTATTCATATGGGAGAACAAGTAAGATCATTAAATTTATCTAATACAGCAGCTATTATTATTTATGAGGTGTTGAGGCAACAAGGCTTTCCAGGATTATCATGATTACTTAGAGATGATGAAAGAGACTGGGTATAAGCAAATATTATATAGCAAAAGCCGAACAATCCATTTATCATTGTTCGGCTCATTTGCATTAAAAAAACTTTATTACCGCTATGTCAATATACTTCGCTTTCCGTGAGCACTGCCTCAGCTTTCACGGAAAGCAAAAACTTCTTTCCTGTGGGAACTTCAGCTCGGTACAGAAGTCTCCCTATTTTGACTACGCTAAAACTAGCCTCTACACAATTGGCAATCTATTGTTCGTTTTTTAAGAGATAAGAAAGTATAAAAATTTTGGCTTATGATTACCGATATAACGGAATAGCTACGTCCGGCTTTAAGCGCCCAGCAACTAGACGACTTCACGAATCGCCCTACGATAAGTCCTCATTGGTTCGTGGTTAAGAGGAAGGCCGACTAAAAACGGGCTTGCCGCTCAGGCGTCGACATACTCCTGTTGCAGGAGCATGATTCCTAAAACTTTAGTTGCTTCGTTCCAGTCGCTTCGTTGCTAAACGGGCGCTTCCGCCTTTGTTCTCAGCTGCCTTCGTTATGTCCCAGCCCCTTTGTTTTATGATCAAGCAATCCTAAAGAAGCATTTGCGTATATACATGTTTGGAGGTAGACAAATCAATGCCATGCATAACTTACAATAATCACATTGTCAGAAAAAGAACAATATCTTATTAGTTTATCCGAATATAAGGTGCTGTAAGATTCCCACTTCAGAGTTGGATATTTCGGTGTACTGCAATAAGTCTAAGTGCACCTAAATGCCCTATTTCGTTAGAGACCGATAAGGTCACCCTTGGGCTGCTAACAAGCCGTGGTGGAGGAATGAAAATCTCACTAATTGAAGATTCACTTTGTAAGTCCATGAAAAGACGTTGTAACGGAATGCTACAACGTCTTTGTGTCCATCCTTTTAAAGCTAGTGTGGCAAAAAGTTTCAAGTACTTTGCTGTTTTTTCGGCATACCTGGCTTTGATTCATATCCCGAAGTGAAACAAGAAGTTATAAATACAATAGCTACCCCTAAGATTAAAGCTAATTTCATCTCGTCATCCTCCTTTAGCTACATGTCAATATACTGTCTAGTGACTCTATTATAACGAATGATAACTGAAAAGGAAACAGCATGTATGGGAAATGAGTCAATTCTCATCTCGCTACAGTACATGTTAGTTTTTTTTATCTATATGCAGCTGTCCATATTTCTATTCCCTCCGTTTAAGTAGTTGTTAATCATAACAGGAGCAACAATTGGACAGAAATCATTACAAAAGAAAACCAAATTATCCCGAATATAAGGGCTGTATGAATCCTACTTCAGAAGTTGGAACATCTGTACAGTAGCAAGTCTAAGCGGGGGATAACAGCACCTAACTGTTTGCTTTGTTCACCTAACCATCTGTGGGGGATGAATGAAAACTCCCTGATTGAAGGTTCACTTTATCTTTAGTTGATTCGTTCCATTCGCTACGTTGCTAAACGGGTGCCCCCGCCTTTTTTAACTATATAAAATAAAGGAAAATTACCATAGATTTGAATTCTGCCTTTTTTGGTGAATCATTTGAAAATTTAAATTATATACAAGGTTGGAACAGCCTGTTGTATCCACTAATAAAATAGGGTATATTAGTTGAAGTAATTTGTAGTCAGTTCTATAATGAACATTGAATAATGTATACCGTTTCATACGGATAACGTAACTTCTAGATGGGGGTATAAAAGGTGGCACAAAATGAAGAATCCAATGAGCGATTCTGGTCAGAATTTCATGGTCCAAACATGGGGTATGTAGAAGAACAATATGAATTATACAAAGCGGATCCAGAGGCAGTAGATCCATCCATTAAAAAGATGTTCGATGAGCATGGAGCCCCTCAGTGGTTATCCCAAGCAAATGTTTTAGCTGGAGCAGAGGCTCAAGCAACATCTGTAGATGATGTAAAGAAACTTACCTCAGCAATGAAACTTGTTGAGGCTATTCGACGTTTTGGTCATTTGGAAGCTGATATATATCCAATCAGACGTAATGAACGAACGTCAAATTTAGTGCAAGCTGAAAGCTATGGATTGACAGAGGAAGACTTGGCAAGCATTCCAGCTTCTTGGTTATGGGATAAAGCTCCTAATCATGTAGAAAATGGATTAGAAGTAGTGAAAGAGTTAAAAAAGTACTATTCTGGTACGATTACGTTTGAATTTGATCATCTGAATAATGAAGAAGAACGCAACTGGTTACTGGATTTAATTGAATCTGGTAAGGCAAGGTTGGATCTTTCGAATGACGAAAAAATGGAGCTGCTAGATCGTCTTGCTCAAGTAGAAGGTTTTGAAGGGTTTTTACAAAAGACCTTCGTTGGTCAAAAGCGATTTTCAATTGAAGGTTTAGAAGCAATGGTTCCAATGCTGGATCAGATTGTGAAAAATGCAAGCGCGGACAAAGTAGAAAATATTATGATGGGGATGGCTCATCGTGGACGGCTTGCTGTCTTAGCACATATTCTTGGAAAGCCATATGATAAGATATTCTCAGAATTTCACCATTCGCCAAATAAAGAATTGATTCCTTCTGAAGGATCAACAGGTATTAATTATGGCTGGACAGGTGATGTGAAATATCACTTTGGAGCTACGAAAGAGCCTGATGGAGAAGAGGTAACGACACGTATTCGTTTAGCTCACAATCCGTCACATTTAGAATTTGTAAACCCGGTTGTAGAAGGATTTGCTCGCGCAGCGCAAGATGATCGTTACGAAAGAGGCTATCCAAAGCAGGATATGAATAAAGCTATTCCCGTTTTGATCCATGGGGATGCTGCATTTATTGGTGAAGGGGTAGTCGCAGAAACATTGAATCTAAGCGGTCTTCCAGGCTATACAACTGGTGGTTCCTTGCACATTATTGCAAATAATTTGCTAGGATATACGACAGAGCAAGAAGAGGGACGTTCCACACGATACGCAAGTGATCTGGCCAAAGGTTTTGAAATTCCAATTATTCATGTCAATGCTGATGATCCTATTGCGTGTATTTCAGCAATTCAAATTGCATACGAGTATCGCCAGAAATTCAATAAAGATTTTCTTATTGATTTAGTTGGGTATCGCCGCTATGGTCATAACGAAATGGATGAACCACGTATGACCCAGCCAGGGCTATACAAATTAATTGACAATCACCCTTCTGTGTCTCAAGTATTTGCCAAAGACTTGGAGGAAAAAGGAATTATTAATGAGGCTCAACTGAAAGAAATGAAGCAAAAAACAGAGTCCAAACTACGTGATATTTATAATAATATGAAAGAAAATGAAACCGGCGATTGTGAACCGAAACCAATGCCAAAAGCTCTGAAAAATGGGTTAGATCAGTTCGAAACAGCAATAGACTTGAAAACTTTAAAATCATTAAATAAAGGTCTATTAAAACGTCCGGAAGGATTTAATAGTAATAGAAAGCTAGAACGTATTTTAAAGCGACGTGAAAATGCATTTCAAGATGGGGAAAAAGCGGATTGGGGAACTGGTGAGGCATTAGCGTATGCTTCCATTCTACGAGATGGCATTCCTATTCGATTAACGGGACAAGATTCAGAAAGAGGAACGTTTGCTCATCGTCATCTCGTATTACACGATGTAGAAACGGATGAAAAGTTTTGCCCAATGCATATCTTAGGTGAGGCAAAAGCTTCTTTTGATATTCGGAACAGCCCGTTGTCTGAAGCAGGTGTGTTAGGCTACGAGTATGGGTATAGCGTAGAAGCAACGAATACACTTGTTATTTGGGAAGCGCAATTTGGTGATTTTGCTAACGCGGCTCAGGTCGTATTTGACCAATTTATTTCGTCTTCTCGAGCTAAGTGGGGAGAAAAGTCCAATATGGTCATGTTACTTCCTCATGGTTATGAGGGGCAAGGTCCTGAGCATTCCAGTGCCCGCTTGGAACGTTTTTTACAAATGGCAGCAGAGAACAACTGGATTGTGGCATATGTTACTTCTTCTGCACAATTTTTCCATTTGCTACGTCGTCAGGCTGCGCTTCGAAATCGTGAAGAGGCTAGACCATTAATCATTATGACTCCAAAAAGCAGTTTAATTCGTAATCAACGTATTGCATCAGCTGCAGAAGAATTTACAACTGGTAAATTTCTTGCTTTACGAGATCAGCCAAATCTAAAAGTAAGCAAGAAAAACGCTAAACGCTTACTTATCGGTAGCGGTAAAATCATGGTAGATATTGAAGAAGAAATGGGACAATCGAAAGAAAAGTATGATTGGCTTCGTGCACTGAGATTAGAGCAAATTTATCCGTTTCCAAAAGAACAATTGGCTAAAGAAATAAAACAGCTGCCAAATTTGGAGGAAATTGTTTGGGTACAAGAAGAACCGAAAAATATGGGTTCCTGGGATTTTGTTGACGATTATTTAAGAGATCTACTACAGGAAGGACAAATCTTACGTTATATTGGACGTCCTGATCGTTCGTCACCAGCCGTAGGTGAACCAAATGTGCATAAAACAGAGCAGAAGCAAATTATTCAGGAAGCAATAGCCCCATCACAAGGAGGAGATTCTAATGAATGAAATTAAAGTACCGGAACTAGCTGAATCTATTACTGAAGGAACGATTGCTGAATGGTTGGTGAAAAAAGGGGATAAGGTTGAAAAAGGCGATCCAGTTGTTGAATTAGAAACAGATAAAGTGAATGTAGAAGTGAACTCAGAATACTCTGGTGTGATTACACAAATTATTCAAGAGGAAGGCGATGACGTAGAAGTTGGCGATGTCATTGCAAAAATTGACGAATACGCAGAAGCTGGAAGCGATGATGCTGAATCAGCTCCAGCTGAGAAAAAAGAAGAAAAGCAAGCAGAACATACGGAAGAGTCTTCTAAACAGGAGACTAAGGAAAAAACAAAAGAAAAGTCAGGTGAAGAGACAACAAGTGGCGACGTCATTGCCTCTCCAGCTGCCAGAAAGCGTGCTAGAGAGCTAAATATTGATTTAAGTAAGGTAAACTCACGTGATCCACTTGGCCGTATTCGCCCTGAAGATGTAGAAGCAGCCTCAAAAAATGAAGCGAAACCAACCAAACCAAAAGAGGAGAAGAAGCCTGCTGAAAAAACAGAATTTGATAAGCCAGTTGAACGGATTAAAATGTCTCGCCGTCGGCAAACGATCGCTAAGCGTCTAGTTGAAGTACAACAAGAAGCAGCAATGCTTACGACATTTAACGAAGTAGACTTAACAAATGTAATGAAGCTACGCAGCGAACGTAAAGAAAAATTCATTGAAAAACACGGTGTGAAGTTAGGCTTTATGTCTTTCTTTACAAAAGCTGTTGTTGGTGCATTAAAAGATTTTCCACTGCTTAATGCAGAAATTCAAGGCAATGAAATAGTAATGAAGAAATTCTATGATATTGGGATTGCAGTTTCTACAGAAGAGGGCTTAGTAGTACCTGTAGTGCGAGATGCAGATCGTCTTGACTTTGCAGGAGTGGAAAAAGAGATTGGTAACCTAAGCAAGAAAGCTCGAGATAAGAAGCTTACAATGAGTGATTTACAAGGTGGCTCCTTTACAATTACGAATGGTGGAACATTCGGTTCCATGCTTTCCACTCCTATCTTAAATGCGCCTCAAGTTGGTATTTTAGGCATGCATAATATTCAAAAACGTGCCGTCGTAATGCCAGATGACAGCATTGAAGTACGCCCTATGATGTATTTGGCGTTATCTTATGACCACCGCATAGTAGATGGAAAGGAAGCAGTACAATTTCTTGTGCGTGTAAAACAATTACTGGAAGATCCTTATGATCTCCTATTAGAAGGGTAACATATAAACGATTTATAACCCCCTGTTTCTTGTTAGAAACAGGGGGTTTTTTGGTGGCCAAACACTTAATATAGGTATTAAGTGAAAAGTCGCCGAAGTTCACAGTAAATTCGTTTGAATGCGCAAAAAAATCGCTGAAGTTCATAAGAAGGTTGCTCGAAGTTCACAATTGCTAGCTCCTTTAAAATATAATTACTTTAAAGAGTTATGAGTAATAAATGAACATACACAGCTACAACTGCCGTTAAATAATGGATTAGTCAAAGAAAAATGAGGGAATCATATTTCCAAAGTGCTTATCAAAAATTTGTCTGCCATGGGGGGTCCTTCCAATTCAAGAGTTGAAGACGATTTAAATAGGAAATAACCGCTACTACCTTAGAGGAAGGCTGGTAACATAAAGCATATCACGTAGAAAGCATTTTTTTATTTTTAAGGTAAAAAAAACTATATCAACAATGCAAGAAAACAGAAAAATATTTTTTTGTTTCAAGGGTGCTTGCACTTTAAATTCATGATCTTTGAAACAGGAAAATCCTCAGAAAATGAGGATTATTAATAAGGTTAATACCGAATATCTAATCTGAAATGTATGTATAGGAATTTTCATTAATCGTTACAAAAATTTTAAACTTGACAGAAAAAACAAATAGTTGCATGACGTCAGACATCTTGTTAAAATGAACGTAGAAGAAATTATGAAAACAGTTACAAAATAGGGAGGAAACCATCTTGGGTATACTGTTAGGTTTAGTTGCCATTGTCATTGTACTTGCACTAGCATTCTTAATGTCGAATGATAAAAAAAACATTAATTACAAAGCAATCGGCATTATGTTAGTTTTTCAGATTTTAATTACTCTATTTATGTTTAAAACAGATATAGGACAAGCAGTAATTAAAGGTATTTCAGCTGGTTTTAATAAATTAATCGAATTCGGTACGAAAGGGATTAATTTTGTTGTTGGTGGATTTGTATTAGAAGATAGTGGTGTCTTTTTCTTTAACGTTCTATTATTAATTGTATTTTTTGCTACCCTACTTTCTGTTCTGACATATTTGAAAATTTTACCACCTATTATTAAATATTTGGGCGCGTTAATTTCAAAAGTAACGGGTCTTCCACGCGTAGAATCTTTTAACGCGGTAAACAGTATTTTTTTCGGCCAATCGGAAGCTTTGATTGCCATTCGCTCTCAGTTTCATCATTTGAATGCAAATCGGCTTTACATTGTAAGTGCTTCCGCAATGGGTTCTGTTTCAGCTTCGATTGTTGGTGCTTATTTGCAAATGCTTCCACCAGAATATGTACTTGTTGCACTTCCTTTAAATATGTTCAGTGCTTTAATGGTAGCGTCGGTGATTGCGCCTGTTAACGTACCGAAGGAAGAAGATATTGTCGATATTAAAGATGTAAGTAAAGATAAAAGTCTTTTTGAGGCAATGGGTAACGGTGCACTAGAAGGTGGTAAAATTGCACTTATTGTTGCTGCTATGCTGATTGCATTTATTGCTTCACTAGAGTTGGTTAATTGGTTGATTCAATTTGTGTTTGCAGGAATAACCTTACAAGATATATTAGGCTATGTTTTGGCACCAATTGGTTTATTGATGGGAATTTCACCAGGTGAAGTTATCCAAGCTGGCTCTATCATGGGTACGAAAATTGTTACAAATGAATTTGTTGCGATGCTAAAATTCCAACAAATCATGGGTGGAATGTCTGAAAAAACAGTCGGTATTGTTACTGTATTTCTAACAAGCTTTGCTAACTTCTCTTCTATTGGTATTATTGCTGGTACTGTAAAGGGAATTGATGAGGAAAAAGCTGTTAGCGTATCTGGTTTTGGAATGAAACTTCTAATTGGAGCAACGTTAGCTTCTATCCTATCTGCTTCTGTAGTAGGAATGTTCCTATAAAATGGGGATTTTCCGCGGAACACAGGGAAACCGTCATAGTCCACATGTACTAACCTTGAAATAATAAAAAACTGTCCTAAGCTTAGTCATAGGACAGTTTTTTATGGTCTAGTAAATCACAAAATTTTGCAGCTATGTATAAACTTACTAAGTTATTTAGCCACATCCAGCTCCAGCTCTCAGCAACTAGGCGACAAGATGCACACATACGATTTTCTATGGAACTGGATGAAGTTCTCCAACAGGGGAGCCACCAACATGCTTGTAAGGTTCGCCATGATCTCGCTGTGAATCTACTAATGTAATTATCTAGTCGTTGTTATTTGCGAATATTTATATTTACGTTGTAAGTGAAGCAGACGAACTAATAATGCAATTGCACCGCAGGATAAACCGGTAATAATTCCGACCCAATATCCAAACGGCTCCAATGCGGTGAAATTAGCTAACAACCAACCAACTGGCAGTCCGATCACCCAATAGGAGATTAAGGCCATCATTAACGTAACATGTACGTCTTTATATCCTCGGAGAGCTCCTTGGATGGGTGCGCCGAACGCATCAGCTAGCTGAAAGAAACAGGCGTAGATTAGAAACTGTTTCGTCAAATCAATAACGTCCGGATTAGAATTATAAAGCAACGCGACCCAATCTCTCGTAAAATAAATAACCAAACCCGCAAACAATGCAATAAAAATGCCCCCGCTAATTCCAATATACCCGTACGCACGCGCGTGATCATAGCGTTTTGCGCCAACTTCAAAGCCGATGGCGATCGTTAATGCCATACCGACGCTAAGCGGGATCATATATAAAAGAGAAGCAAAGTTCATTGCTGCTTGGTGTGCAGCAATCGTATACGTACTATATACACTCATGAAAAGTGTAACAGCTGAAAAAATACTCGTCTCAAAAAACATAGCTGCACCAATCGGAACGCCAATTTTCAATTGCTCCCACCATTCTTGGAAGGAAGGTCTGATCCAATGAGAAAGAATCGAAAATTTACGAAATGGGCGTAGTTGATAAATGACAATAAGAGCAATCAGACAGACGAGCCAGTAAGTTATCGAAGTCGCAATTCCTGCGCCGATGCCACCATAAGCGGGCAAGCCAAACTTACCAAAAATAAACATATAGTTAAAAGTAACATTTAATGGTAAAGACAGCAAAATAATAAACATGGATATGCGTGTTTGACCCAGTGCATCGATGAAACTCCGTAACGTATTAAAAATAAATAACGGAACGATACCTGTACTAAGTGCTACTAAATAAAATTTTGCTGTATGTTCGACGTCACTTTCCAGATTCATTATATGCAAGACAGGGTCAAGAAGTAAGGCTCCGAACACAAAGACTAGAACAGCTAGTGCTATGGAAAGGTACAAAGCCTGCTTCACTTTTTTAGTAATTTGCGCTTCAGACTTTGCTCCCATTAATTGAGCGATGATCGGAGTAATAGCTAATAAAATGCCATTTATCCCTGTGAAAATAGGAACCCATAAGCTTGAGCCGATTGCCACTCCAGCTAGATCTGCAGCACTGGCACGTCCTGACATCATCGTATCGAAAATATTCATTAAATACATACTCACTTGTGTAATTAGAATAGGAATTAAAATAAACGCAAACAGCTTTAATTTTTCGCTTAAACTTGTTGTCATATACATACGAATTCTCTTCCTTTTTCACGTGATTTTTATTAGGATAGAGGAGGACGTTTAAAAAATTTAAAAGACACATGGGAGGATATGTTAGTTTTTATTTAGAGATAAGAAAGTATAAAAATTTTGGCATTGGGATAACGATATAACGGAATAGCCACGTCCGGCTCCATCGCTCAGCAACTAGGCAACTTCACGAATCGCCCTACGATAAGTCATCATCGGTTCGTGGTTAAGAGGAAGGCCGACTAAAAACGGGCTTGCCGCCCGATGTCGGCATAATCCTGTTGCAGGAGCATGATTCCTAAAACTTTAGTTGCTTCGTTCCAGTCGCTACGTTGCTAATCGGGCGCTCTGCGCCTTTGTTCTTTCACCAGTTGTCATTCTGCACTTTCATCTCGCATATAAGGTGCTGTAAGACTTCCGCTTCAAGATTTGTAGTCGGTATAAGAAAAACTTGGCTTGTCGCCAAGTCTTATGGCGAAAGCCTTTGTTTTTCTTATACTATAAACCAAAAAAATCTTATACTTTCCTGTAGTGTAAAAAAGCCTAAGTGGGAGAAAATGGCACCTCATTTCTTGATTCTCTCGGGAAGTGAAGATATTGATTAAAAGTGTTTTCTTTGTTCAAGAGAAAGCACTTCGGAAGCGATACCTCACATGCAGAAAAAGTGCTTTCTTATTTAAACGGCAAGGAAATCTACGTTAGCGGTGCATCGCACGTAGAAAAAATGTTTTCTCTTTTATCAAGGACACAGGTCTTTAGCTTTTGTACTACATTAATCAGTAGAAGATGGAGGAAACTCCCATTGCAAGTAGTTTTCACTTTACTCTTTTTTGTACACATATAAGAGTCATTATAACGCTTTATGAGACAGTTGGAAAGGAAGGACATTAGCTTTATGACACAAAAACGTATTTTATTTACAGGCGGCGGTACCGCTGGGCATGTGATTGTTAATTTAGCATTAATTCCATATTATCAGGAACAGGGATGGGAAATTGATTATATCGGTTCGAAAACGGGCATCGAACGTAAACTGATTGAAAAATTGCAAGGTGTAACTTACTATCCCATTTCTACTGGGAAATTACGTCGCTATGCTTCTATCGAAAATATAAAGGATCCTTTTAAAGTGTTAAAAGGCACACTGCAAGCAGTGAATATCATTAGAAAGCGCAAACCAAAGCTTATTTTCTCAAAAGGAGGCTTTGTGTCTGTACCTGTTCTGTTAGCATCGAAGTTGACCGCTGTGCCAGCAGTGATTCACGAATCCGATTATACACCAGGTTTAGCCAATAAAATTGCGATGCCTTTTGCTAAAAAAGTGCTAGCAACTTTTCCAGAGACGATGAATTATCTTCCAGAAAAAAAATCCGAATATGTTGGCGCTGTGATTCGAGATGAGCTTTTTCAGGGGAATAAGGAGCGTGGTCTTGCCATATCCGGTTTAGATAAGCAAAAGCCTGTTCTGCTTATTATGGGAGGGAGTGGAGGATCACAAAAAATTAACGAAACAGTTCGCCAAAGTTTGCCAGAATTACTTTCTAATTTTCAAGTTATTCATATTTGTGGAGAAGGGAAAGTAGATAGCACTGTGAATCAACAGGGATATGTCCAATTTGAATATGTCCATGATGACTTGAAGGATATATTTGCTGCTAGTGACTTTATTCTTTCACGGGCAGGGGCGAATGCGATATTTGAATTTTTAGCTTTACGAAAACCGATGTTACTTATCCCATTATCACGACAAGCGAGTCGTGGAGATCAAATTGTCAATGCTAGATCTTTTGCAAAAAAGCGCTATGCTCGTGTGCTGGAGGAAGAAGCTTTAACAGTAGACACCTTGGTAAAAGAGCTTGAACAATTACGAGAACAAGCTCCGATTATGGTCGATACCATGAGAGAATATCGTACGGAGGAAGCTCGAGAACGTGTCATAGCTATTTTGGAAGAGCTTTCTAAATGAATAATAACATGAAGAAAGCGGCTGCTATTCAATGAGGCAGTCGCTTTCTTCACGTAAATATTCGATTATTTTTGTTGGTTCATGCGCTTTTTAAATGGCCACCAATTGTGCTTACCAAACAAACGAACCATGACTGGAATAAGCAGCGGAAGTACAATAAATGCATATAAGAATAAACCTGTTAAAACAACTGTAGCAACTTGTATTAATGAAAGGACTCCAGAAGGAAGCATTGCTCCAAATGTTCCACCAAGGATAATGGCTGCTGATATAACGACCGTCCCCATATTTTTCATTGAATGAATCAAAGCTTCTTTAATTTGGATTTCTTTATATTCATTAAAACGATCCATTAAGAAAATACTATAGTCAATTCCAAGAGCCATTAGCATAACAAAGGAAAAGAAAGGAATTGCCCATGTTAAACCATTATATTCAAATATTTGAGTGAAAATGAGCTCTGCAAATCCCATAGAAGTAAAATAGGTTAGTATGAGTGAGCCCAGTAAATAGATTGGCATAATGGCAGAGCGGAGCAAAAAGATTAGCATGATAAATAATCCACTTAACATAATGGTAACCGTACGGGAATAATCCTCATTGGAAACATTTTGCAAATCATTATTCAAACTACTAACTCCGCCAATATGGACCTTACTATCAGCAAAAATGGTATTGTTGCCAGCCCGATCGGCAGCTTCTTCGATCTGATCTACCATATGGATGGCTTCTGTAGAATACGGATTTTGATCAATTAACACATCAAATTTAACAAGTGTGGAGCACAATTTTAACGGATTGCACCATAATCAACGATATTCACATGAATGTTATAGTCAACTTCAATATCTGGATAAAGCTTATGCCATTCCTCTTTCTTTAGTTTTCCATCTGGTGTGTGGATTCGATACATCTGACCATAGCCAAAAGGGTCTGCTTCCATTTCTTGTGTCTTTTGGAGCAATTGTTCATACTCCTTTTTTATCTGGTCAGCAATTTCCCTTTCTAAAGCTTTAATCACCTCATCATTGTCCAACGCTAATTCATTGGACAATTCTAAGATATTCATTTGTATTTTAATATCAGTTTCAAATTGAAGTGTTTCCTGTTTAGTCAAACGGGTTTCAGATTTCCCTTTGATTATTTTTCCGCTCACATATAGGTGGTTTTTGTCACTTCCAGACAAGTCTTCTTGCAAATAATTTTGTAAAGATGGCTCTATAGGAATACCAATATTAAGCGGAGTGGATTTAATATTTTTTAAAATAAGGTTAATATATAAACCTTCTTTCAATGATAAGGTTCCCGCATAAACATCATTTTGTAATAACGCAATTTTGGTTAGACTGGGAAGATCGTCCCCATCCAAACTTATTAATGGTAGTACGGGATCTCTTCCGGCTTCAAAATACGCATGGGTAAAATCATTAAATTCAATTTTGGGGACACTGTCATTTTCAATTTTTTGTTTAATAAGCCCATTTATAAACAAGCCCACATTTATGCTAGTCTCATTTTGCCCCTTGGTCAGTACTTCTTTTGCAGTTTTGTCCGTAATTGCGAGCATAACGCGATCGGAAGTCCTAGCATCGCGAGCTAACGTATTTAAATATTGCATTATTCCTGTTTGAGCGGTTTCTATTCCGTAAAGTTCTAGTCGAATTTGTCCAGGAGTTAAAGTGAAGCTGGTTTTCTCGTTAGCATTTTGCCTCGCTTCTTTGATTGTTTTCCCTGTCCCGGAGGAAATTTTAGAAATATCTTTCGTTTGTGTGTCAAATTGGAAGATAACAAGGGTCGTGTCAATTAATTGTTCCCCTTTTTGTTGAATAAGATCAACACCTCTTGCATTAATAATGGCTATTTGTTCAATCGGCTTTGTTTCTACACAAGCAGCTAAAACAAGAGCAGATAATAAAAGTAAGAGAAGTATGCGTTTATACATGGGCATTCACCTCTTGTTCTTGTTTCTGTTAAAAAGAAGTTTTTTAATAACAATCATAAGTAGCAATAGAAACGGATAAACGTATACAATCCAAAATCCATATCTAGCTATAAGGTTTATAATTGCCTGAATGATATAGTGCTCTTTCGTAAAGATACTGGCGATAATAACAACTATAGCTAGGGCGTATAATGATTTTTTTTGCGGGATATGATAAAGTCGCTTTAATCCATAGGTAATTGCCCAGCTAAATAAAATCATATTTGGTAAGGAAACCATCATCCATTCTGCAATAACGATATAATCGAAACGCTCCACGAATGAAAAGGATTGAATTTTATATAGTCCTAATACCGACCATTCACGGGAATCTATCCCTTCTGGAGTAAAATACCCCAAGACTACAACCGTAGCAATTAGTACGGTAATACAAGAAAAGAAGATACCAAGGTATAATGGGAACGTTGCTTTTTGCTTGTTTTGTATGAAGGGGTAAAGGATAAATAACAGTTCGATCCCAGTAAATGTATAGGACGTTTCTTTTGCCCCTTGAAGTAATTCCGTGATGGATGACTGAAACATTGGTTGAAAGTGTATCCAATCTATCTCTAAAATAGGTTGAATTAATAGGAATATAAGCCAGTGGGACATAATGAAAAATAGGAAACATATGCCAATAATGACTCGTATTCCTCCTAACACGCCATAAACGACAAGGCTAATTAATAGGATAGCCATAATAACATTATTTAAATCAGGAAAAATAAAGATGGTTACAACTTCAATATAGGTAGTTAAAATCGTAAATAGATTTAAGGCAAAATAAGCAATATAGATGGTTCCTAGTAATTTGCCGATGTGATTTCCGAATAAATCAACTTGAATACCAAAAATATCGGCATTTTGATATTGCTTTAAAATCAAAAGCATTACTAGTAAAAGCAGACAAAGATAGGCAAATGCTATGATTACTGATAGCCATGCATCTCTCTTTGCTGCTTCATAAATAAGGCGTGGCACTCCCATAATTCCGACGCCAATTTGAATAGTTACCACGAAAAAAAATAAATAAAAAGAACGTATTTGTAGATTCGCCTTTACAGGCACATTTACCTTCATACTTATCCCTACTCATCAATGTCTTTTTTCCGCTTTGCTTTATTTTTGTTAAAACGGTATATATCTTTTAAACGGAAAGATGTAAATCGCTTGCTTTGCATATGGTAAGGAAGACGGTATAAGGATTTATTTAAATCCTCCCAATTAAACGGATAAATGGGTGACAAATAGGGTCGTCCTAAAGAAGTTAATTTCAGCAGGTGAATAACTAAAAAGCAAGCGCCAAACATAATCCCAATAATTCCTAATGACCCTGCTAAAAGGATCATAGGGAAGCGAAGAACGCGTATCGTAGTGCCCATTAGATAGCTTGGAGCAGTAAAGGAGGCGAGAGCGCTTAAGGTAATGAAAATAATTAATATGTTACTTGTTAGCCCTGCTTGGACTGCTGCAGTACCAACCACAACACCTCCAACGATACCCATCGTTTGCCCCACTTTAGTTGGTAATCGAGCACCAGCTTCCCGTAAAAGCTCAATCAGTAATTCCAAAAATATTGCTTCAAATATAGGTGGAAATGGGACGTTAGCTCTGGATTGACCAAGTGATATAAGTAATGGAGTCGGAATTACCTCATAATGATAAGTGACGATAGCTACATAAAAAGGTGTTAATAAAACCGATATAATCATCGCTAAAAAACGAAGAATTCGGAAGAAAGAGCCGATATTCCACCGCATATATAAATCTTCTGTCGATTCAAAAAAGCTAAATAAGGTAACCGGCGCGATAATACCAGTTGGACTATTATCGACTAGAACGCCGATTCTTCCCTTGGAGATAGAATAAGTAAAACGATCGGGAAGCTCTGTTTCATAAAACTGGGGGAAAATACTTGGCGAGTGATCTTCAATTAATTGTATTAATACAGAGCTATCTTCTATTTCATCCACATCTAATTCTTTTAAGCGTTGCCGCATGGTATGGATGTCATCCTGATTAGCAATAGTTTTTAAATAGGTTAATCGCACTTCTTTAGGCGCTCTCTTGCCGATAGTGATTTTTTCTAGGACAAGATCACTAGATAAAATACTATTTCTAATTAAATTCATATTCGTTGTGAGCGACTCAGTGAAAGCTATTTGTGGACCTAGCACGACAGATTCAGTCTCTGCTTTGGATAAATTTCTTTTCTCTTCCTTTAGCATGGGAAAAGCAATTGCTTTTGCGTTGTTCTCTATATAAATCATTACGTTTCCCTTCAACATTCCCTTTAATATGCCATCTAAGCGGTTTTCTGCTTTGCCAGAACTTAAGGGGATATGGTACAGGAGAAAGTCAGATGTTAATATTTGTTTGTTATTGAGAACTGGCTTCAAAAGAGAGGATTCCAGTTTATTCGTATCAATTAAATAAGGAATATAGAATACAGCAAATCGTTGATCTTGCTGATGATATATGGAATAACTGAAATCTGTTTCGTTATGGATATGTTTCTTTAAGCGCTCCTGTAACGCTTCAAGCTTTGCAGGGAAAATAGGCGCTTGTTGTTTTCTCTTATTCATTCTTCTCATAGCAACCTCCAAAACACGATTGTCATTCATCATACATAACAAGTTCACAAAAATAAGAAGGAATCTTGCTTTGTTTTAAGGTCCGCAGGATTCCTAGGCGAAGAAATATAAGTGGGAGAGTCCCGTATTTAAAGGCCTTTGGGTCATCCCTTTGCGGTACTAAAACCAGTGAGAGATGACAGAAAATCTCCTGATTAACGTTTCATTTTATTCATTAGTATTTGTCATTCGTACATTTTTATCCATTGTGAAAGAGGAGGTTCTTCCATTTAGGTATAATTAAATGAAGCTAACTATTTAGAAAAGGAGCAGTGGAAAAGCACTACTAAAAGAGAATATCGTTTAGGAAAAAAACAAATATGAAAAAGTATATTGACTTTACATTTTTATGCCTTTATAATTAGTTAAAACTGGAAGGGGGGTCACAACGATGCAAAAACTATCAATCCAACAACAAAACAACATATTTATTTATTTGTGGCCTCAAGCGGAAGCTTTTTAAAATGAACTTGGAAATTTATTTATTATGAAAGGTCACATATATCTGTGACCTTTTTATGTGTAAAAGTGTATTTGTACGCTTCCTGAAAGAAAAATGCGCATTCGTCAGAGATGAATGCGCATTTTTTTTGTGTGTGAATTGATATAAAGTGAAACTGCAATAAGTGGTGTTTTCATTCATCACCCACTGATTGCTAGAGGTACGAATCGGGCATTTAGGTGTTGTTATCTCCCGATTAAACTTGTTGCAGTTTATCCAACTCCTGAAGTGGGAGTCTCACAGCACTTTTGCAGGATAAATTTCTTGCTTTAAGAAAAATTCACTTGTTCTAAATGGCAAATGAAGCTAGAAGTCACTTAGTGGTTGCAACTGATAATTCCTATAATAAAAAATTAGAATTATCCAATCATTTAAAAAGTTTATGGAAAAATTTCGTTTGAGGTAAGGAACTGCTATAAAACGCAATGCCACGATACAACATTTAAGAAGGAAAAGAGGTATTCTATGTTTCGAGTTTTTAATAAATTGAATTGGTTTTTTACGTATTATTGGAAACGCTATGTTTTAGCTATTGTATCGCTAATTGTCGCAAGCGCTATTGGACTAATCCCACCTAAAATAGCAGGCTATACGATTGATCATATCCAATTCGAAACATTAACAGCGCAATTGTTGACAGCAATTATTGTTGGTTATGCGCTATTAATTATTATCCATTATTCGATTTCGTTTCTATGGGATTACACGTTGTTTAGTGGGGCTGTCATATTAGAAAAGTGGATGCGCAGTAAGCTGATGCAGCACTTTCTGGAGATGACCCCAACATTTTTTAGTAAATATCGTACGGGAGATTTGATGGCTCGCAGTACAAATGATTTAAAGGCAATTAGTTTAACAGCTGGCTTTGGTGTGCTAACGCTTGTAGATTCGAGTATTTTTATGTTGATGATTATTGCCATGATGGGTTTTACTATTAGCTGGAAATTAACATTTGCTGCACTTATTCCATTGCCGGTAATGGCAATGGTTATGAATAAATACGGGGCAGCTATTCATGAGCGATTTTCAAAAGCACAAGCAGCATTTGGAGAGATGAATAATGAAGTGCTAGAATCGATTAAAGGTGTTCGCGTTATTCGAGCATTTGTTCAAGAAAAGCAAGATGCAAAGCGATTTCTACAGCGAACAACAGATGTATATGATAAAAATATTGCTGTCGCAAAAATTGATGCCTTATTTGAGCCAACAATGAAAATTTTAGTTGGATTATCTTATACGATTGGACTCGGATATGGTGCATTTCTCGTTTTTGAAAATGTCCTGACGCTAGGTGATTTAGTTACGTTTAACGTCTATTTAGGAATGCTGATCTGGCCTATGTTTGCAGTAGGAGAGTTAATTAATGTATTACAACGTGGAAATGCGTCGTTGGATCGTGTAAACCATATATTAAACTATGAGGCCGATGTAACAGATCAAAATCCCTCTGGAGATGTGAAAACGATAGAGTTTGTCACATTTAACAATGTATCATTCTCCTACCCAAACACAGATAAAAACCAATTACATCAAGTATCTTTTCAATTAAAACAAGGGGAAACGCTTGGAGTGGTAGGAAAAACAGGAGCAGGGAAAACTACATTATTTAAATTACTATTACGACAATATTCTAAATTCAAAGGAGAAATAAACATATCTGGAGTGGATATAAATAATCTTTCTTTAGACAGAATCCGTTCCTGGATTGGCTATGTTCCACAGGACCAAATGATGTTCTCCAAAACCATTCGAGAAAATATTCAGTTTGGCAAGGAGGATGCAAGCGATGAAGAAATTTTTCGCGTTATGGAGCTAGCCCATTTCTTAGACGATATGAAACAACTCCCAAATGGGTTGGATACACAAGTAGGAGAAAGCGGGGTAACTTTATCAGGCGGACAGAAACAAAGGGTAGCCTTAGCACGAGCGTTTATTAAAAACGCTGAGCTGCTCATTTTAGATGATTCTTTATCGGCAGTAGACGGGAAAACAGAAGCGAAAATTCTAGAGCATTTGCGTAAAGAAAGGCAAGCTAAAACGACCATAATTGCAGCCCATCGCTTATCTGCAGTAACACATGCAGATCATATTATTGTACTTTCCGACGGTGAAATTGCCGAACGAGGAACACATGACCAATTAATGCAGCAACAAGGCTGGTATTACAACCAATATGTACAACAACAACTTCAGGATATGGAGGTGACGCCATAATGTCTACAGAAAAACGTCTGGTTGCATATGCTTTTCCATTTAAAAAACAAATTTTGATTGGTTTATTATGCTTAATCATCGCCGTAGCACTTGAGCTTGCAGGTCCACTCATTGCCAAAAAGGTGATTGATGAACATGTTTTAGGTATAGAGGGGACTTGGAATCAAGTTACGGAACGGGATGACCGTTATACCGTGACGTATCAAAATAAAAATTATAAACGCTCGGATCGGATCAAGAGCAATGATGAGGTTATCGGTGAAACAATTACGATTTTAGCGGTAGGTTCAAGCTATTATATGATAAATGACAAAGTGCCACTTAAAGGGGAAAGAGAGATTCAAGACGGGATGCTTACTGTAAAATCTGCTCAAGAACAATGGCAATTTACCGCTGATAAACTGTCATTATCAGAAATTTATCCGTTCTTTAAACCGGAGCAAATGCCTATTCTTTATTTACTTGGGTTATATGTAGGTTTACTAATAATTGCTGGTTTCTTTCAGTTTTATCAGACTTTTTTGCTACAAAAAGCGTCTAATCAAATTGTCAAAAAAATGCGTAATGATCTATTTGCTCATACACAGCGTATTCCGATTAATTATTTCGTAGATCAGCCTGCTGGTAAAATTGTTGCTAGAATTACTAATGATACAGAAGCCATTCGTGATTTATACGAACGAGTGCTATCCATTATTGTTACGAGTGTTATTTATATGGCTGGTATATTTATTGCTCTATTTATATTGGATGCACAGCTTGCATTGTGGTGTTTGCTATTAATTCCACTCATTTGGGGTTGGATGAAATTGTATAAGCACTTTGGTACAAAGTACAATCAAGTCATTCGCTCAACCATAAGTGAGATTAACGGTAATATTAACGAAGCAATACAAGGAATGCCTATTATCCAAGCATTTCAAAGAGAAAAAAAGACAAAACAAGACTTTGAAACGTTGAACCATCGTCATTTTATCTATCAGCGAAAGCTAGTAAAATTAAGCGCCTTAACGTCTTATAACTTGGTAACTGTATTTCGAAATATCGCGTTTGTTGGCTTCATCTGGTATTTCGGTTCAGCCTCCTTGGAGCCGACAAGTGCTATATCGATTGGATTGCTATATGCATTTACCGACTATTTAACCCGGTTATTTGAACCTGTAACAGATATTGTTAACCAACTGCCTTTAATTGAGCAAGCACGTGTGGCAGGGAGCCGTGTATTTACCTTGTTGGACCATAAAGGGGAAGATGTGGTCGACGAAAAAATAGCACGCTATCGAGGGCATATTCAATTTGATCGTGTATCATTTGCTTATAATAAGGGAGACGATGTGCTGCGAAATGTATCCTTTGAAGTAAGACCGGGAGAAACGGCAGCATTTGTAGGTCATACAGGTTCCGGAAAAAGTTCCATTATGAATGTGTTATTCCGTTTTTACGATCCGCAACAAGGAACGATAACGATTGATGGCTACTCCACTAGGGAGTGGTCACGCCAGCAAACCCGGAGTCATATGGGGATTGTGCTGCAAGATCCATTTTTATTTTCAGGAACCATTTTATCCAATGTAACGATGAACGATCCTAACATTTCTATTGACAAAGCAAAACAAGCGTTAAAAGCTGTTGGAGCTGATTCGTTCATTGAGAAATTACCAAATCAATATAATGAAGAGGTTGGCGAAGGCGGAACAAGTTTTTCTTTAGGAGAGCGTCAGTTGATTTCTTTTGCGCGAGCGCTTGCTTTTGATCCAGCAATTCTGATTTTAGATGAAGCAACTGCAAATATTGACACAGAGACAGAAACGATTATTCAAAAAGCATTAGAGGTTCTAAAAAAAGGGCGGACAACGTTAGTTATTGCACATAGATTATCGACTATTCAGCATGCGGATACCATTTTTGTATTGGATCATGGTACGATAAAAGAGAGAGGAAATCATAACGATTTAATGCAAGCAAAAGGAATTTATTACCAAATGTATCAAATGCAACAAAGAAGCAAGTCTGCTGTGTAGCATTCAAACATTCAGTTATACGGGGTGGCTTATGGATAATGAAAAGCAACAAAAGCAGGACGTTATAGATGAAGATTTATATGAAGAAATAGAGGAAGAAGAACTTTATGCACTCGTACAGTTGGAAAAGGAAAAAGCATTAGCAAGAGAAAAGCAAAAAAAGGAGAATAAACGGGCAAAACATCCATTTCCTAACTGGATGTTTTGGCTGATCGCCTTTATTCTTTTATTTCAAGTGATCGCTCTGATTCCTCGAACGTTTTCTATTCCAGCCATTGATTTCTTATTTACGTCGGCTAAACTATCGTTGCAAGATGATATACAAGCTTATAAACGGTCGGTGGTAACGGTTGAAACAACGGACTCAAAAGGAACAGGTTTTTCCATTTCTTCCGATGGCCTGATTTTAACCAATCACCATGTTGTGGAAGGAGAAGAAAACGTTACTGTCGCTTTTGCGGACAATGGTTTATTTGAAGCGGAAGTAAAAGAAGTATATCCCTCCGTCGATTTAGCTGTTTTGCAAACAAATGCCAAAAATGTACCGTTTCTGGAATTAGCAGATGAGGCTGTTATTGAACAAGATCAACCAATCCGCTTTATTGGGAACCCATTAAATTTTAATGGCATTGCTAATGAAGGAGCAATCATTGGCTATACATTACTTACTTCTTGGGAGGAAGAAGTCGTCATGATAAAAGCTCCTGTATATCGAGGGAATAGCGGTAGTCCAGTATTGAATGAAGCCGGTCAAGTAATTGGAATTATCTTTGCAACTCTGGATCATAAAGAGCATGGGAGAGTAGGTTTATTTTATCCAATCGATTATTACTATAAGTATACAACAAGCAGTGGACGATGAAATATTTCTAGTCACTGCTTGTCGTTTCTTTTGGCTACCTTTTTAGAAAGTAAAAAATGAGGTGCTTGTGGATAACGAAATAACCGACTAGTCACGTCCAGTTCCATCGCCCAGCAAATAGGCAACAAGCCAAGTTTTCTAATCTCATAAAAGAAGTCAAAAATAGTTGCGCTTCCATCCCGTTTAGGTAATTATCCTTTTCCGCTCTCCCCCTTTTTTGTAATAAAGATGGTTGAAGACTTGTATTCTCGTGATTTACGAAGGTCATCATTTGAAGCTTTAACAAATGAATATGCTAATAAAAACATAATAAAAATAAGTGGGAAACCACCAATGATACTTGCAGTTTGCAATGTCTCTAAATCACCAATAAACATTAATACAAGTGGTAGTAAGCATAGCATAAATGCCCAAAATAAACGATTCCAGCGTAATGGTTCACCAGTTACCTGTTTTTGAACGACAGACGCTAATATATAGGATGAGGAGTCGAATGTGGTTGCTAAGAATAGAATGGCTAAAATAGAGAAAGCACCAATTACAATATTGGACATCGGTAGTTGATGGAGAATTTCAATAATAGCTGCTGAAGCACCATATTCATTCATAAAGCTAATCACATCAAGGGAACCGGTTAACTGAAGATACAGCCCAAAATTACCGAGAATTCCAAAGAATAATACACAACCAAATGTACCATAAATCATTGTCCCTAAAACCATTTCTTTAATTGTACGACCTCTAGAAATACGCGCAACAAATAGCCCAACAAACGGTGCATATACGACCCACCATGCCCAATAGAACACAGTCCATGACTCAGGGAAACCCGTTTCAGTAAAGCCGCCAAAATCTCTGAACGGTTCGAGCCAGGTAGCCATCCGGAAAAAGTTGTCTGCCAGTATTCCAATACTGTTAAACGTTGCTTCACTAATAAATAATGTGGGACCGAATATAAAAACAAACGCCATAAAGGTGATGGTCAACCAAATACTGATATCACTAAGGACTTTAATTCCGCGTCGAAGTCCAGAATATGCGCTAATGGCAAAAATAACCGTACATAAAAGCATGATTCCTGTTTTCAATCCTAATGTCACCGGAATACCTGTTAAGTCATGAACTCCTTCAGCAATCATAGGCGTGCCTAATGCTAAAGTTGTACCTGCTCCGCCCATAAGACCAAACATAAATAAAATATCAATAATATTGCCCAATGGGCCATCAACCAGTTTTCCTAAAACAGGACGAACTGCTTCACTTATTTTCAATACTGGCTTCTTTCGGACATAGTAAAAATAAGCAATTGGTAGAGCTGGTAGTGTGTATATGGCCCAAGCAATTGGACCCCAGTGGAAAATACCGTAAGATGTTGCCCATTCAACCGCTTCATTTGATTCAGGAGTGGCTCCAAAAGGGGGACCTTCATAGTAGTAAGCCCATTCAATCATTCCCCAGTAAAGAATACTTGAACCAATACCAGCTGCAAATAACATCGCAGCCCACGAAAACGTATTAAATTCTTTCTTGTCCTCTCTATTTCCTAATTTAATACGTCCGTTTTTACTAAATGCTACGAAAATTAAAAATAGGAAACAACTAAGACCAAGTAATAAATAAAGAATTCCAAAATTGCTTGTTATAAAGGTATTGGCTACACCGATAACTTCAGCTCCAGCCTCTGGAAAAAATATAAGCGGAAGAGAAACGCTTAATAAAATGAGCAATGCCCCTAAAAATGTGGGCCAATCAATAAGCTTAAATCGCATTCAAAATCAAACACCCTTCCAGTAAAATAAAATGTTGCCGATTTTTAAGGACTCTATTAGCGTAGCAAAACTGATATAAACAAACAAATGGCGAAATCATTCATAAAATAAATATTTTAAATGATTTACAAGATTTACGGAATGGATGGTTACATTTTCTTAGTTATGCTCGCTTTTGCTACTAAATATAGACCGAACAGAAGAGCTAAAAAAAAAGTAGTGAATATTTTCGTTAGTACCATAAAGGAAATTCGTAAGTCGAAAGTCGCGGGTATATTTTACCCGAAGACATTACGTTGGTTTTATTACATAATAGAAATAAGATAGTCATGTTTATTTAAATAAATTGTAACGATTTTGTGATAGCCAGTAGACAATCTATACGTTACTATATAGTGGCTTTGATTTTTAGTAAATTTTTGTGGAAACAGCAAAAATTGTCGTAAATTGTTTCTAACTTATTTTGAGTTAAAGACAGGCGTTTGATAATTTATATACAAAGATGGTGAACACATCGTGAAAGTTATAAATGTTTTATATGATAATAAAGTACGAGTAAAAGTAGATCCTAATACACCCAAAAATAGATATCAAATAACGAAAATTATAATGACCAGGGGAGGTTCTTATTCATGTTGAGGCATTTGGAAAACGACCTTCCCCTAGAAGAATTGATTGCATTAGCTCAAAAGGGCGATCAATCGGTTCAGAATTATTTACTTAAAACATACCAGCCTTTTATTGCTAAATGTGTGTCGGAAGTCTGTAAGCGATACATAGACACAACAAAAGACGATGAATTTAGCATTGGACTTTCGGCTTTCAATGAGGCTATTATTTCGTATAATCGAGAAAGGGGGAGTTCTTTTTTAGCTTTCGCTAAACTAGTTATAAAAAGAAAAGTGATTGATTATATTAGGTATACACGAAAAAGCCCTGCAGCAATATCATTGGATGAAACGTACGACATTGAATTGATGGAAAACCCAACCGAAATTATTGCTGCAAAGCAACAGTATCAGTTAGCACAGGACTCATGGTACCGAAAGCAAGAGATTCTTGATTTTAAAGAGAAATTAAAAGAATATAAACTGAGTTTAGCTGAATTGACGGAAGTTGCGCCGAAACATCGAGATGCACGCGAAACAGCAATTCGCACGGCCATAACGTTGTATGAAGATGAGCAACTAAGGGGTTATGTTTTAGCTAAACGTAAGCTGCCAATTAAACAACTAGTTAAAAAAGTGGAGATCAGTAAAAAGACGATAGAGAGAAACAGAAAATATATTTTAGCTATTTTTATTGTGCTTAAAGAGGATTATTTGTACCTCAAGGATTATTTAAAGGTGGTGAGGCAGTGAATAAAGGGATCATCATGGAACAGCGCCGCAAGTATATGGTTGTATTGACAAAAGACGGCGCTTTTTATAAGGCTATGCCAATAAAAGGCGTAGATATAGGCATGGAGGTTATTTTTGAACCGTTTTCAAAACGAAAAAAATCTATGTTATTGCATCGAAAAAAGGATTACAGTAGTTTTTTAAGTTTTTTTGCTTTTATGAGTATGATTTTATTTTTTGTCCTTCCATTTTGCTTTATTACTAAGAATGATAAAGTCTATGCATATGTTGGCATTCATTTGAACCATAGTATTGAGTTTGAATTAAACCAAGATTTAAATGTGCAAACTATTCGAACAACAACCCATGAAGCAGAACAGTTGACGAAACAATTGGTGAATTATAAAGATCAACATTTGGCAGATGTAATTCGACGAATTATGGAAAAAACAGAAGAAACTGGATTTACAAATAAACAAAAACATATGATTGTTGGAATTAGCTCATTACAAGAGGGAGATGCAAATCTTATTACGTCTATTAGGCAAGAGCTTTATCCTCAACCATCCGATTGGGAAATAACTACTGTTTATGTCCCGAATGAAATTAGAAATTTAGCACAGGCAAAAGAGATATCGATGGATGAGTTGATGGCAAAGACAATGGAAGAAAAACCTAGACTCTATAATTCCTCAAACATGGAAATGGACATGGATGACAAGGATAAGGCACTTATACAATCTTTTTATAATTCTAAAATCAATCATCCACCAAGCGTTTCAGATGATAGAGGAAATAAGCAAAGTCAATCCACCTTTTTGGAATGAAAAAGTATATCAACAAAAAAAGCGAAGACAATAAGCAAATACTATGTAAGCAAAAGCCGAACAATCCATTTATAATTGTTCGGCTTATTTGCATAAAAAATCTCTCATCGCTATGTCAAAATGCTTCGCTTTCCGCGAGGTGCGTCTCAGCTTCTACGGAAAACAAAAAACGCTTTTCTGCGGGATCTTCAGCTCGCGCTATTCCCACAAGGGTCTACATATTTTGACTACGCTAAAACTTGCGTTTATATAATTGGTGATTGATCGTTTTTTTAATCTGCTGTTTTAGTTAAGTGCCAGCCGTTTATATCTTCATAATTGTCGAAGGTTCGTACTTCATGGCATGGTCCAAATAGTAAAGCAGATTATCATGCGATTCCATGATTTTTTGCTCATCAGGTGAATAATGAAAAGCATGCAAGAACAATTGTATTTTCTTGGACAGGATATCATCGTTTGTTCGAACCATGAGCACGAGCAAGTCATCCCAGTATCCCCAAAGCGTATAGTAAAGTGCTTTATCATAGTCAGGTATATCCATATTTGCCCTCCTTAAACATGTAAGGGTTACTTATAGCATTCCCGTATTATATATATATTGTCTGAAACAAAAATGGTGTATTTGCCATAAAAAGGTGCTGTCGCTACGTATAATCCTATTTGTTTGCTTCATACTAAAGGCAAAACCAAAGGAGGTATAACATACATGAAAATCAAATTATTTTCTTTCATTGCTATTCTTGGGTTGGTATTAGCTGGATGCATGAATAACGATGACAATAATAACGGAAACAAAAATGCTGACGATAATGTAGAACAAACGAGATATAATAATAACACTGGAGAGGGAATGACAGGCGATCGTAATTACGATATGACAAGATCGGCTGAACGAGACCAAGATAATAACAATAATGCCAATCGTTATGAGGTCTCTAAAGAAGCTTCTGAAAGAATCACCAGAGAAATTGATGAGATTGATACCGCATATGTATTAACAATGGATAACAATGCATATGTTGCTGCTGGTTTAGATACGAATGATACCAATGTAGAAAACAAAAACACTGGGAATAACACAGCGAATAATACAAATAATGTGGATAAAGGAAATGAACTGACAGATGATGTAAAGTCAAGAATAAAGCAAATTGTACAATCTGTTGATGCTGATATTGACAACGTTTATGTATCTACAAATCCAGACTTTCTAAACTTAACCCAAAATTACGCCAATGATGTGGAAAATGGTAAACCTGTTAAAGGATTTTTTGACCAGTTTGGAAATATGATAGAACGATTATTTCCACAAAATCGTTAATACCAATACGAGTAAATCTCTAGAACATCTACTGAGATTTACTCGTTTTTTAATTAAATCATTTTTTAGAAGTGAAGCTGTGGCTTTACCACGTATATAAGGAGTTGAAGAGCCGCGCTTCAGGAGTTGGATAATTAAATAACCACTATCCTTTGTTGAATACTTTACTATCTCAATATAACAGCACCTAAATACCTGATTCATTCAGAGGACTTAAGGTCTTACCATTATGGTACTAACAAGGGATGGGGGATGAATGAAAATCCCCACTGATCAGTAAGGAAAATTGCCCGGGAAATTTTTTAGGCTGAATTCCGAGTTTACGAAATGTATATTAGCTTTAGCAAAAGTCAAGGCATATGCTAAAATATATGCATACAAACATATTTACAGGAGGTTTTATGATGAGTGAACAAGTATTGCGTTATTTACAAACAAATCGAAATAGGTTACTCGATAACCTTTTTAGCTTTTTAAAAATTCCAAGCATAAGCGCAGATAGTAACCATCGACAAGATATTGAAAAAGCAGCAGATTATATTGTTACATATTTACATGATATAGGCTTTGATTTAGCTGAGAAACAGCCAACGAATAATCACCCTCTTGTATATGCAGAATACAATGGTGCCGGTTCACAAGCACCAACAGTTTTATTGTATGGACATTATGATGTACAACCAGCAGACCCGCTTGAACTTTGGCAAAGTGAGCCATTTCAGCCGGAAATAAGAGAAGGGAGATTATTTGCGCGAGGTGCAAGTGATGATAAAGGCCAAGTATTTATGCATTTTGCGGTATTTGAAGCATTTTTTAAAACAGTAGGAAAATTGCCATTAAACGTGAAAGTGTGTATGGAAGGGGAAGAAGAGATTGGTAGTGAAAATTTGTATGAAATACTGTATGCAAAGAAGGAACAGTTTGCGGCCGATTTTGCTGTAATCTCTGATTCGGGAATGGTTGCTAAAAATCAGCCGACCATTTTGTATGGCTTAAAAGGCTTTACCGGTTTAGAAATAACAGTAACTGGTCCTGATCATGATTTACACTCTGGTATGTATGGCGGAGCAATTCGTAATCCAATTATGGCATTAAGCCATATTTTAGCTTCCATGAAGAATAAGGAAGAAATCGTTACAGTAGAGGGATTTTACAATGATGTAGAGCCTTTAACAGAAGAGGAACGAGCATTGATGGCAAAAGCGCCTAGCGAAGATTTTGCTAAAGCAGCTGGTGTCGATCAAACTGTTTCTGAGAAAGGCTATACAGCAGTTGAACATACGATGGGTCGACCAACATTTGAAATAAATGGAATGTTTGGAGGGTACCAGGGGGAAGGTACAAAAACCATTATTCCTTCAACAGCTACAGCTAAGATTACTTGTCGCCTAGTGCCTGGACAAGATCCTGAAAACGTGCAGCAATTATTAGAGGATCATATCATGAAAACTGCACCAGCTGGTGTTAGGGTTCATGTAAAAAAGGAGAAATTATCTGCTAAAGCATATAAAGTAGAACCAAATCACCCATTAATAAAAAAGGCAGCTGAAGCTTATTCGAAAGCTTTCCAATCTGAAACTGTATATGTACGGATGGGAGGGTCAATTCCAGTGGTAGAATGGATTCAAGCGTTATATGATATACCAATTGTCTTATTAGGGTTTGGAACTCCTGATGATCGTTTGCATTCCCCTAATGAAAGTTTTCCTTTAGATAGTTTTGATAAAGGTATGGAGACGCTAGTCTATTATTGGCAAGCAGTCGGTCATCAGGGTTAAAAACCATATTTTTCTTTGGGGAAAATCAAAAAAAAATCAAAGGGGCAATCTCACTTTTCGATATTTTAATAAGCAAAATTAAATCACATTACTTACCTGCATTAACAGGTAGTAAGAGCCCTTTTCATCCCCCATAATGCGAAAAGGTAAAGCGAGATAATTTATACGCCAAATTTCTGATTTTGTGCCTTTAGGATGAATCCTTGCGTTAGCAAGCACACTGGTAGGGGTAATTCCATCCCTGCCAATTGAAATCTCATTTAAACATGGAGGGGAAGAAATATGCGTTATGCAATTGTCACAGGTGTTTCAAAGGGGTTAGGAAAAGAAGTAGCTAAACTGTTATTAAGCAAAGGTGTACATGTAATTGGTATTTCAAGAAGTACTACCGTTGATTTGAACGCAAATGCTACTGCACATGGAGTTACTTATCAAAGTATTGCTTATGATTTAGCAAACATAGACAAATTAGAAGAGCTTATAGAAAAGATTATTACAGATTTTATAAATGACGATATAACTGGACTCTATCTCGTAAATAATGCAGGAGTTATTGAGCCAATTGACCAAGGAGTCAACATTTCCCCCGCTTCATTAGCTTACCATTTTCAAGTAAATGCAATAGCTCCGATGGCATTAACTAATTTATGCTTACAATATGCTAATAAAAAAGTAATTCCAATGGTTGGTTTAATGGTTACATCTGGTGCCGCAGAAAAACCGATGTTTGGTTGGACAGCTTATTGTAGTTCCAAGGCAAGCATAAATATGTATACAAAAACGATTGCGGAAGAACAAGCTGGCGCAAATCATAAAATTATTGCCTTTAGTCCCGGGATTATGGATACTGATATGCAAGAGAAAATCCGCTTAAGTAAAAAAACTGCGTTTCAAGCAGTCGATACGTTTAAAGCATATCAAGAGAATAACCAATTGCAACAAACAGAAAAAATTGCCCGCATTGCAGTAAAAATTATGATGCAAAATGATGTGGAAAATGGAAAAGTATACTATGCAAGAGATTATCTGTAAAAGAAAACATGGTTTGAATAATAGTTCGGTCACTATATTAAAAATAAGACTGGTTATAAAAATGCGCTGTATTTTGGAAAAGATGTTCCATATGTAAGAGGCTAAACTATAAATTGCTCATATCTTTCTTTTCTCTCCCATTTTTGCTCCCTCAGCATATGATACATTAGTCAGCAAAAGAGGAGGGGAGATGAATGAGTAAAGTAGGCTACAACTATGGTGGAGGTTTTGCCTTATTGGTTGTACTATTCATTTTATTGATCATTATCGGTACTGCTTATACAGGATATGGATATTAAAGTAAAAAATGCAGAGGATACCCTCTGCATTTTTTACTCGAAAAGAAACAAACCCTTTATGTTACTGATTGAGAAGAATTATCCACAGATCATTGCAATCTTCTAATATTACAAGGAAATATGCTTGTATTCGTTGGAGAGAATTAGCAGAAGCTATTGGCATAATAGACAGAAACCACAAGGGGAGATTAGCTCCCATATACTTGACGGACTGTATAATTTTCTAATTCGTTTTAGAATTGCGCTGTTTATGATACACTCTTATATGGGTGAAAAACAGGCAACATAATGAGTGGCGTATTTTCCACATATCTTTTCCCAACTTTTAATAACTAGTTAAAACATATAATTCTAAAGTACGATTTTATTCCAAATGTAAGGTGCCGTAAGCTTCTGTTTTAGGATTGTAGAAGATACAAAGGTGTTTAAGGGGCAATTGCCCTAGATTCCTCAAAAAGGGTCTTTAGGTTCACCGCTTATGGTACTAGTATTCATTAGGTAAGCAGGAACGCTCTATGGAATGCAGTTCACTATATTGGTAATCGTACTTTCGATAGTTGCTTTAACGCAAAATTGTTTTACCAGCCAAAGATAAACAGAAAGAGAGGCGTTTTTATGATATCCAGAAAAAGTAAACGGGAAATTGAAAAAATGCAGGCAGCTGCTGATGTTTTAGTAAAGTGTCACAAAGAAATTGCAAAAATGATGAAGCCTGGTATTACGACGATGGAGATCGATGCATTTACAGAAAAATTTTTAGAAGAGCATGGCGCAATTCCAGAGCAAAAAGGATATAATGGCTACCCTTATGCAATTTGTGCCTCTATTAATGATGAAATCTGCCATGGATTTCCGCGCCATGAAAAGCTAAAAGATGGTGATATTGTAACAATTGATATGGTTGTAAATCTAGATGGAGGGCTTGCTGACTCTGCGTGGACGTATGCAGTTGGGAATGTAGATGAAAAAGGGCTACGTTTAATGGAGGTAACAAAAACGTGCTTGTACAAAGGGATAGAACAAGCACGTGCTGGAAATCGGATTGGTGATATTGGTCATGCCATTCAGCAATATGCGGAAGGAGAAGGGTTTTCAGTTGTGCGAGATTTTACTGGTCATGGTATTGGCCCAACACTTCATGAAGATCCGCACATCCCTCATTTTGGTTTACCTAATAAAGGGTTGCGCTTGAAAGAAGGTATGGTAATTACGATTGAACCAATGATTAATGAAGATAGCTGGCATAGTCAAATGGACAGCAATAATTGGACTGCAAGAACCATTGATCAAGGACGTTCAGCCCAATATGAGCATACGATAGTAATTACGAAGGATAAGCCAATTATACTTACGGATCAAGATAAGGAATAGCAGGACCTTTGTGAGCTTTTGATAGTTCTGTTTATTGCTTCAATAAAAAGGAGAGTAGTTCATATAAATGAAGCTCTCCTTTTTATATGAACAAGCTTCTGGCTTAATCTGTACAGTAAGGGATAAAGACGCCTAAAATTCCCTGTTTTGTAAGCGGTCGTGAAGCACATTACGATACTCATCAGTCGTGGGGGATGAATTACCCCACTGGTTGAAGGTTTATTTTAAATCGTTTATTAGATTATCTGGGTAAGAATACAGTTAATCTGTCTTTTTACCCGCAGGTTTATACGACTTCCCACTGAAGACCATCGTAATAATGGGACTTAATAAGCAGAAAAAGGCGAATGGTAAGTAAGTTAGAACAGGAACTCCAAGTACATCGGCAATGAATACTCCACAAACACTCCATGGCACCAGGGGATTAATAACCGTCCCGGCATCCTCTAATGTGCGCGATAACACTTTTTTCGGAAGTTTGGCTTTTGTATAAATGCTTTTAAATGTTTCTCCTGTTAACATGATCGAAAGATACTGTTCTCCAATTAAAATATTTACTCCAATAGCAGTTGCTGCTGTGGACACAACGATAGAACGAATTCGAGTTAATTTTTTCTGCAATGCAAGGAGCAATGCTGGAATAATCCCGGTTATAAATAGTAACCCGCCAAAACCTAAAGCTAATATAACAAGGGAGATAGTAAATAACATACTGTTAATTCCACCCTTTGTAAGTAGGTCATTAACTGGTTCAAAATTTGTCGTAGCTGTATATCCGTTAAACCAAATGCTCCAAATGTCACCCCACGCGAGACCACTTGTAAAAGCGGCAAAACCTGTTGCTACAAGGCTGCTCAATGAAATGGAAATAAAAGCTGGAACCCGAAAATACGTACAAACAATTAATAACAAAAGCGGAACCCAAGAAGTCCAATGGATTAAATTAGTTGCGTCTAATGCCATTTGATACGCTTTTCCGCTCCCAATAGCTGATGAATCAGTTTTTGGTGATAGCCAGGCAAATAAAACAAATGAAATAAGAAACGCAGGAATGGTTGTTAAGCTTATATGTTTAATATGATCAAATAGATCTACACCAACTACGGTAGAAGCGAGATTAGTGGTATCAGAAAGAGGCGACATCTTATCCCCAAAAAATGCTCCAGAAACGATTGCTCCTGCTGTAATCGCCATCGAGGCACCAAGTGCGTCCCCCATCCCAATAAAAGCAACACCAATTGTTGCTGTTGTTGTTAACGAGCTTCCCATGGAAACACCAATGATTGCTGTAATAGAGAACACAACTGCATAAAACCAAGTAGTGCCAATAAAAGAAAATCCAAGATCAATCAGTGCGGGGATAGTGCCACTAATCATCCAACTGCTGATTAAAATGCCAATAAGAAAAAATAGAAATACAGCTCCCATGCCTGTTCTAGCACCTTCAATTAATCCAGATTGTAAATCGGAAAAAGGAATTTTTTGAAATAGCCCATATGCCATTAATAGAAAAATAGCTAAAATAATGGGGATATGTGGGTTTGTTCCCAATTTTATAATAAAGTAACTAATTAAACTGATAGTGATAATAAAAAAGGTAATTGCTCCTAGCAAAGTAGGTTGATGTTTCGGTTGGATTGGAAACATGATCATCGTCCTTTCTGTCATTCGTTGAAGAGTTTTTTCACTGAGTGCAGGATTAAGCCATTCATAACCTGCTACTGATTAATTTAAATTCGCATCATTCGTTGCCAAAAGCATATAAACTTAGAAAGCACCACGGAGAACTAGGAGTTCCTTGAAAGGATAACTTCTTCCATACAAAAAAAGCCTCATCCCTATGAAGGGACGAAGCTTTACTCCGCGTTACCACCCAACTTGCTGGCAAAACCAGCCGCTCATTTATGTCAACCTATTACGAGCGAATGTGTAATTCAACCATTTCCCTGCCAGAGTTTACACCTACCACTCTGTCTCTTACGCTGCTTGAGAAATGTCTACTGTACATTCAAGGTTGTTTAAACGATATATTAGTCAAAAATAATACGATAATTTCTTGTTAGATAAGAAAGTATAAAAATTGTTGCTTTGGGATCCAGACTTAATGGAATAGCCACGTCCGGCGCATGAGCCCAGCAACTAGGCCGACTTCACGAAATCGCCTTCCGATAAGTTATCTTCGGTTCGTTACAAATAGGAAGGCCGACTAAAAACGGGCTTGCCGCTCAGGCGTCGGCATATCCCTTGTTTGCAGGGTAAAACTTTAGTTGATTGGCTCCAGTCACTACGTTGCTAAACGGGCGCCCTGCTTCTTTGTTCTCTGTGTCATTCTTGTGAAGGGATTATTACATAACTTTTTCATGAAACGTGCACGTTTTTCTCTTAAAGCAATTTTTAACAAGATGACTGTTTTTTAAAGATTATTATTGAATATAACTGTGAATGGCTATTTTGTCAATACAAAATACGCTGGGAATTAATCTTTTTTATTTTTGAAATATACGGTATAATAACTAGAATTACTATTTGGGGAGGAAATGTAATGGAACCAAACTACACCGTTGTACAAGCAACTTCTCCAGTAGCTTTGATGAAAAAGGGCTTCTCAAAAGGCTTTCCAATCATGGTCGGTTATATTCCGATAGCGATTACTTACGGTGTATTAGCTAAACAAGCAGGAATGTCCCTAACAGAATTAACATTCATGAGTATACTGGTATTTGCTGGGGCAAGCCAATTTATGGGAGCAAATATGATTGCTGTAGGCGCTGGCGTTATTGAAATTATTGTCGCTACTTTTGTACTTAATTCCCGACATTTTGTAATGAGCCTATCTTTTATGAATCGCTTACGAGGCTCAGCATTAAAATGGAAACTACCATTATCCATGGGATTAACGGATGAAACGTTTGCTGTGACTGCAATTCATCCGAAAGAAGCAAACATGAAGAATGGTTTGTTTTTTTATATTGGCATTATCGTAACTGCTTATTTCTCATGGGTAGCAGGGTCTTTCCTTGGAGGAGTAGTAGGAGAAATTATTCCAGAAAGATTGAGCCAAAGCATGGGGATCGCCCTCTATGCCATGTTTATTGGTCTTTTAGTTCCCTCTGTTAAGAAAAATAAAAAGATTGTCCTCATTGCTGTGTTAGCAATGCTTATCAATGCTTTATGCGTGCAGCTTGGAATAAGTACAGGTTGGGCAATTGTATTAGGCACTATAATAGGTGGCGCAGCTGGAATATTTATTCTGAAGGAGGAAGAGGCATGATTTGGATCATTATTATTGGTATGGCTGTGGTGACAATGATACCAAGAATAATCCCCGCTTTTATAGTAGATAAACTGTTGTTTCCTGATTGGATTAATCGATGGTTGAGTGCCATTCCATATGCTGCATTAGGGGCGCTTATTTTTCCGGGGATTATGTCTGTAAAGCCAGATCAGCCGCATCTTGGTTTGTTTGGTGGCATTTTTGCTATTGTGTTAGCATACTTAGGTGTTCATATTATTATTGTTGTTATCGCAGCCATTGCAACAGTATATTTGCTGACGTAGTCAAAACCAGGCTGGGAATGTTAAAGTCAAAAAGCTGTGTTCATTTAAGAAAGATATCGATGAGCCTTCACAAGTGCGTGAGGAGGCTCAACAGACGGTCAAATTAAAGTATATTTAGCGAAGTTAGTTAGATGCACATCCAAAATTCTAGGTCGTTCGGATTTTACCTGCTGAAAATGTTGTTGTCTAGCTTCATTTTGTTCTCATAAATAACAGTGAGGTCTGCTCGTCGATCGCTTTAAAAGGGATCCCGTTGTATATTATGCCTAAAGCATTCGCCTTCTTTGCATACTTATTTTGGGCTAGTGATACGGATAAAGTCAACTATCTAAGGTTTGGTAAGGTTCAATATGGATCTGTGCATGCGTAATATGGTGCTTCTTATATAACTGTTTTTCAATTCTTTCTGTAATAGCATGACTTTCTTCAACGTTAAGGCGAGGGTCAACCAAGATTGTAATGTCAATAAATGCCTGATTTCCATGAACTCTTCCCTTTATGTCATACAATTTTTTCACACCTGGATCTTTTTCTACACTGGATCGTATTTTTTTTATTTGTTTTTCATCAAAGCCATCTGTTAACGTATGTGTAGCATCTTTAAAAATCTCCCAAGCAGTTTTACAAATAATAAAACCGACGACTAATCCTGCAATTGGGTCAAGCCAAAACAAGCCAAACTGAGCGCCGATGATACCAATGAATGCTCCAATACTTACTAATGCGTCTGAACGGTTATCCTGAGCGGCAGCATATAAAGCTGAACTGGCAACGGCTTTAGATAGACGTAAATTATAAACATAGACGAGCAACATAACGAAAGCGGCAGCTAGTGCTGTCCACGCTGTTAGCATATCTGGCTGAACAAAATTTTGATCCCACACGGATTTGAACGTATCTATAATTACTTGAATCCCAACTAGCATCATGATAAAAGCAGCGAATAAAGAAGCGATTGTTTCTGCTCGAAAGTGGCCATAGTGATGATCTTCATCTGGTGGTTTGCGCGATATTTTTAATCCGATTAAAACAGCAACTGAAGCTATAACATCCGTTGCATTGTTTAATCCATCCGCACGTAAAGCGTCGGAATTTCCGATTGACGCAACTACTATTTTACTGACTGCTAATATGATATATGCGAAGATGCTAATCCAGGCACCTTTCTCTCCTTTTTTTAAGTTATCCGAATGGTTCATATGTCGGACCTCCTGTTTAATCACTCAGCTAAGCAACTTTATATGGGTTCTAATTTCAGCAGGAAGTATGCGATCGATACATGCGTTAATAGAAATAAACGGCACTTTCCTTGAAATTCGCTGGCTTTCATTCAATATACCATATATTATCAAGCTCTCTTAAGCTGTACCTTAAGATTCTACCAAAGTCATCTATGGTGGGTCTAGAGAAACATTGAAGGATGAAACTATATGTATTGAGTGAATTGAAGGAAGTTTCATAAGGGAAAAAGGAAATTTAAATTTTTTATCATTTACCTATTGAAATTTTTCTAAAAATTTAGGATAATAATGAAAAGGAACAAGGAGGAAGTGTTCCATGAAAAAGCAGAAGATTGTATTTCAATTTTATCGTTACAATGGAAAAAGGATAAAAGCGAAGCGGGAAATTACGTTTGAATTACGATTGTCAAGTCGTCTGCTTTTGGATGAAATATGCTTTAACTATAATAAAGCGCTTATTGAGGAACAGATTAATCGTTCCATTGATGAAGGAAATAAGGATGATTTTTTTAAATGGAGTAAAGCGTATAAAACCTTTATTTGGGAATAGCAATTAATGTATGCTGCCTTGCCAGTTTGGTAGGGCGGCTTTTTTGGTCAGCAATCATGGTTTCGTTTACATATTGTGTAAATTTACTAAACGTTATTTTTGTTAAATTTTTGTAAAAAATATACGGTGGATAAATTCTTTTGTTATTCTAAATGAAAAGGAGGCTAAAACAAAATGAAGAAAAAAACCACTCTTAGCTGGGTGCTTTACGATTTTGGTAATTCTGCGTTTGCTACAACTGTTATGGCAGCGATTTTGCCTGTCTTTTATTATGATGTAGCCGCTGTAGGTGCAAACCAGGAGCTTGCAGCAAGTTTTTGGGGATACTCACAATCAATTGCAGTACTAATTGTTGCAATTCTTGCACCAATTTTAGGAGCGATCAGCGATTACTCAGCTGCTAAAAAGAAATTTTTGCGATTTTTTGCTTATATGGGAATGATCGCTAGTATCTTACTTGCTTTCATAGGAGAAGGAGATTACATATTTGCTTCTTTGCTATTAATCGTTGGGACGGTTGGTTTTTCAGGTGGTAACGTATTCTATGATGCATTTTTACCAGAAATTGCTAAAGGAAAGGAAATAGATAAAGTTTCTGCTGCGGGATTTGCCTGGGGGTATATTGGCGGAGGGATATTATTAGCAATAAATATTTTAATGATTTTAAAGCATGATTGGTTTGGTATTCCTAACGCAACAGCAGCCAGTCAGATTGCTTTTGTAACCGTGGGCGTTTGGTGGTTTATCTTTTCACTTCCGCTTTTCCGTAACATACAAGAGGAGAAAAAATACAGAGAGAAACGAGATCGCTCCTATGTCGCTATTGGTTTTTCCCGGGTTTCTTCCACATTTAAAGATTTAAAGCATTATAAGCAATTATTAATTTTTTTATTAGCCTTTTGGTTGTACAATGATGGTATTTCAACGATTATCAAAATGGCAACGATCTACGGTCGAGATATTGGTATTGATGGAAATAGCTTAATAATCGCCTTATTGATTACCCAGTTTGTTGGTATACCTTGTACTTTTTTCTTTGGTTGGCTAGCAAAGAAAATAACTGCCAAAAAAGCTTTAGTACTTTCTTTATATGTATATACTGGGATTGTTCTTCTCGGTTATTTCATGTCGTCTGCCTTGCATTTTTATCTGTTAGCTATTTGTGTAGGTATTGTTCAAGGAGGAGCACAGTCTTTGAGTCGCTCTATTTATGGACGAATGGTTCCAGAACATAAACACGCTGAATTTTTTGGGTTTTACGGCATTTCTTCTAAATTTGCTGCCATCTTCGGTCCATTTTTATTTGGATTAGTTGGGCAACTTACTGGTTCTAGCCGAAACGGGATCATTTCTTTATTAGTATTTTTTATCGGTGGGATTATTTTATTGAAATTTGTTAATGTTGAAAAAGGTATGACAGATGCCAAAAAACAAACTCCTGCTTCCGTAGAAGTTGGAGTCACCTTAAAATAGCGTATGGTCAGAGGAGAACCTCTGATCATGGCTATATAATTGGATCAGCATACTGATTACGTAAATTCAACGCAAGGCATTTCCCCGTATCGTAGGAAATATTACCAATTTGATCTGCTAACTTATGATATAATGCTTCATCTTGTTGCTTCCAATAGGCATTAACAGTGGATAAAATTTGGAATCCCTCTATTTTTGCCTGTTGATAAAGCTCAAGAAAGCTATTGTTGTTTGGTTCTTTCGTGGCAGGATGATACCATGTAGTTTTTTGTTCGTTCAAATAATCCTTATTGTCTTGCACTGGTCGATGAGAATAGGAGGAAATGAGTGAATGAAAAATGCGATTTTTCCAACCAAGTGGATCTGACAATAACATTAAAGCTAACTTCATATCCCGATAAGATTTTTGAATATGCGTTTGGGTTGCGTCAAGCTCTGGATAGTGTTTAACAATGGTTTGATAAAGCAATTGGACTATTTTTTTGTCCAGTTTTCTTCCAACATCTATTTCTTTATAAACAGGAGTCTTCCACGTTTTTAAGTTGTTAAATTTATGCAACATTAATGTATCGATGATAATCTCTAGTTTTTGATGTTTACTTCCTTCATAACCTGCTTGGTAGTGAATATACGGATGTGTGTTGCGATCTAGAATATGATGAGTAATGAAGCCAAATACATAAGCTTTTACTTGATTATCCATCGTTTTAGCAGTATGAATTAAATCCAGTAAAAACGGACCACATTTTTGTTCATGTAATATAGTACCAATTTCTTGCGCATGCCCTTCCTTCATCCATGGCCAAAAACGGTGATAAAAGAATGGATCTGGACCTTGGGCACCTAGCTTCATCATCGATTCATAACTTGAAAATTGGTGCGTTTGTGTTATAGCATCCGACATTTCTTCACAAAATATAATATGGGTCCATATATTAGGCATATTGAAATCCCCCCTTTTTTGTTAGGTAAGAAAGCATAAAAATTAGTGGCTTTGGGATAATGAAATAATGGAATAGCCACGTCTGGCTCATGAGCCCAGCAACTAGGCGACTTCATGAATCGCTCTACGATAAGTCATCATTGGTTCGTGCCTCACCATGTTTCCTTTATCTCAGTTGATTCGTTCCATTCGCTACGTTGCTAAACGGGCGCCCTGCGCCTTTGTTCTTTAATACTTTACTTACTATACTTTGCTCTTATCTCCCATTATTTCCCCCGCATATAAGATCTGTATGTCTCCCACATCAAGGATTGGAGAATCTATACTACAACAATTCTAAGTGAGAGTTGACAGCACTTAAATGCCCCGATTCGTTTATCTAACAATCAATGGGGAGGAAAAAAAGATCCCCACTGATGGAAGATTCACTTTATCTCGCATGCAACAAGCAGTAAGCATTATCAATATAAGCCTTGCTTTCAATTTCATCTGTTTCAATAGGAATGTTGATTGCATCTTTACATATTATAAAAGAATTTCTTAAAAGAAGGGAATAAAAAACCCGTACAATTTTGTGTCTTTCCAGAAAAAAAGCAAAAAGCATCCCAGTTGGTGTCTGTTACATGCGATTATAGTGAGAAGGCTGAGACCACAGCAAGACGCTAGACGTCATAACCAATCTAAGCTCAAAGAAGGCAAACTCTATTTATTTTTTACAATTTATAGAAGTTTCTTTTTATAAGAAAAGAAACTATAAAATAAGGCGCTTGTAGATAACGAAATAACCGTATAGTCACCGCCCGGCGTATGAGCCCAGCAACGATGCGACTTCACGAATCGTCCTACGATAAGACCTCATCGGTTCGTCGCTAAGAGGAAGACCGACTAAAAACGGGCTTGCCGCTTAGGCGTCGGTACACCCCTGTTTTTAGTGGCATAATTCCTAAAACTTTAGTTGATTCGATCCAGACGCTACGTTGGTAAACGGGCGCTCTGCGCCTTTGTTCTCTCGTGTATAAGCTATAGGATTTATACTTTAGGAGTTGGAGAATCTGTACGGCAAACAAGTCTAAGCCCGGAGATAACTGCACCTAAATACCTATTTTGCAAGAGATCTTTATAATTAATAGAGATGTATGAAAACCCCTCTTGAATAAAGATTCACTTTATGTGGATGAGCTTTCTGATTATTTTTGCTGTAATTTCTGATACAATAGATATCGAGTAATCGACATAGGGAGGATAAGTACAATGGATTATCGTGTAGAAAAAGATACGCTTGGAGAAATTCATGTACCAAAGGAGAAATATTGGGGAGCACAAACACAAAGAAGTAAACAAAATTTTCCGATTGGTAAAGAGAAAATGCCGTTAGAAATTATTAAAGCGTTTGCGATTTTAAAAAAAAGTGCTGCTCATGCTAATAAGGAACTAGGTTTATTGGAGGCGCAAAAAGCAGCAGCGATGGAGGCTGCAGCGAATCAAATTGTTAATGGTGATTTGACAGAACACTTTCCGTTAGTCGTTTGGCAGACAGGAAGTGGTACACAATCGAATATGAACGTAAATGAAGTGATTGCACATGTAGGAAATAAATGGTTAAAAGAACAGGGAAGTGATTTGACATTACATCCGAATGATGATGTGAATAAGTCCCAAAGTTCGAACGATACGTATCCAACAGCAATGCACATTGCGTTTGTTCTGAAGCTGGAAGATAAAGTATTACCAGCTTTACGTACATTAAAAGATACATTAAAGGTAAAAATGGACAAGTTCCAGGATATTGTAAAAATTGGCCGTACCCATTTACAAGATGCGACCCCACTCACTTTAGGGCAAGAGATTAGTGGTTGGCATCGCATGCTTGAAAAATCAGAAATGATGATTGAACAAAGTACAGGCTACTTAAAAGAATTGGCAATCGGTGGAACGGCAGTAGGAACAGGTTTAAATGCCCATCCCGAATTCTCAGAACGTGTATGTAAAGAGATTAATCAAGCAACAGGTAAAAACTTTATTTCTGCACCAAATAAATTTCATGCTTTAACGAGCCATGATGAATCTGTTTATGCTCACGGTGCCTTGAAAGCGTTAGCTGGAGATTTAATGAAAATAGCAAATGATGTGCGCTGGCTTGCGAGTGGACCAAGATGTGGTATCGGTGAAATAACGATACCAGCGAATGAGCCAGGAAGTTCGATTATGCCTGGAAAGGTAAATCCGACACAAAGTGAAGCAGTCACGATGGTTGCGACCCAAGTAATGGGAAATGATGCAGCTATTGGTTTTGCGGCAAGTCAGGGAAATTTTGAATTGAACGTATTCAAACCTGTAATCGCTTATAACTTCTTGCAATCTTGTGAGCTTCTTGCTGACAGCATGCTATCTTTTGATGAGCGCTGTGCCCAAGGAATTGAACCTAATTTGGAAAACATTGACAAGAACCTAAAAGATTCTTTAATGCTTGTAACTGCATTAAATCCACATATCGGTTATGAGAATGCAGCTAAAATAGCTAAGACTGCTTTTGAAGATAATGCTACGTTGAAAGATACAGCAGTGAAATTAGGTTTGCTTACAGAAGAACAGTTTGATCAATATGTTAATCCGAAAGAAATGACATATCCGAAATAAAAATGATATACAAAGAAACAAGCCGCATTGCAGGAACAAAGCGCAATTGCGGTTTGTTTTTTATAGGATAAGAAATCATAAAATGAGGTGCTTAGGGATAACGAAATAACCGAGTAGCCACGTCCAGCGCATCAGCCCAGCAACGGTGCGACTTTAGAAATGCGCATCGGTTCGTCTCTAAGAGGAAGGCCGACTAAAAACGGGCTTGCCACTCAGGAGTTGGCATACCCCTGTTTTTAGTGGCATGATTCCTTTATCTTTCGTTGATTCGTTCCATTCGCTACATTGCTAAACGGCGCTTACGCTTCCACTATAGGAAAGTATATAAAGGGAAGATTTTTTGGTTTATAGTATAAGAAAAAAAGGATTCGCCATAAGGCTTGACGACATTACGAATTTTTACAATCTTGTATATAAGTTGCTGTAAGACTCCCACTTTTGGAGTAGGATAATCTGTATTGTAATATTTAAGTAGGAAATAACACACCTAGATGCCCTAATTTGAAAGAGACCTTTAGGTCAAACCATTACGATACTAACCACTTATGAAGGATGAATGAATCCGCCCACTGATGGAAGATTCACTTTAACATGTGTTATGAGCGCAACTTTGTTTATTTTCATGTAACTGAAAGCAAGAACAGCTCTTCCATTCTACGAGGTGAATGAAAAAAGGACTAGATGAAAAATTCTGCCTGAAATACGTTTAGGTTATAATTTACTTGTACTTTTAGCCGAACAACGTGATGAAGAAAAAAATCCTAATCGAACTTTTATTTCATAAAAAACACTATTATTTACCATTTTAAACTGCTTATAAGTTTTGAAATTCTGCTTACACTAAGGTTACAGGAGGTGATAAAGATGGCTAGAAACAATTCAAATCAGCTAGTCGTTCCTGGCGTGCAGCAAGCTCTTGATCAAATGAAATATGAAATTGCTCAAGAATTTGGTGTTAACTTAGGTCCAGAGACTACTTCTCGTGCAAATGGATCAGTTGGTGGAGAAATTACGAAGCGACTTGTACAAACAGCACAACAGCAATTAGGACCAAAAGCTTAATAATAACTATGGTAAGAAGGGAAAAGCCTCTCGTAAGAAGCTTTTCCCTATTTTAATAAGATAAGAAAGTATAAAAGGAGGTGCTCGGGGATATCAAAATACCTAATAAGCCACTTCCGGCGCATGAGCCCAGCAACTACGCAACTTCACGACTCGCCCTACGATAAGTCCTCATCGATTCGTCTTTAAGAGGAAGGCCGACTAAAAACGGGCTTGCCGCTCAGGCGTCGGCATACTCCTGTTGCAGGAGTATGATTCCTAAAACTTTAGTTGATTCGCTCCAGTCGCTATGTTGCTAAACGGGCGCTCAGCGCCTTTGTTCATGAAACACAGGATGACATGGCCTATTTTTAAACCATTAAGCTACTTTATTAACGAATACGCAATTCTGTTTCTACATCAAAAAAGTGTGCTTTATTCATATCAAAAGCTAAATCAATCGTAGAGCCAATATGAATATCAGTTCGTGAGTCGATACGAGCAATGAAATCCTGCTCTCCTATTTTGGAATAAAGGAAGGTTTCTGCGCCCATTAAATCAGCTACGTCTATCGTAGCGGTGATTTTTGTATTTGGAGAAGCTTCAATAAATACGGGTTCATCATGAATGTCTTCTGGGCGAATACCTAATGTAACCTCTTTATTAATATAGCCTTGTTCACGCAGCGTTTTCAATTTTCCTTCAGGTACAGCTATCTTTGTATCATCAATTTGTAGGTGACTTTCTGTTAATTTTCCTCTGAAAAAGTTCATAGACGGAGAGCCGATAAAGCCACCGACAAATACATTATCTGGATTGTCATAGACTTCTTTTGGAGCACCGATTTGCTGAATAATTCCATCTTTCATAACAACAAGACGAGTTGCCATAGTCATTGCTTCTGTTTGGTCGTGTGTTACATAAATGGTTGTTGTTTGCAAACGACGATGCAATTTTTGAATTTCAGCACGCATTTGTACACGTAGTTTTGCATCAAGGTTAGACAAAGGCTCGTCCATTAAAAATACTTTTGCGTCTCGAACGATAGCTCTTCCTAGCGCTACCCTTTGACGTTGTCCACCTGATAAGGCTTTAGGTTTACGATCTAAATAAGCTTCAAGTCCTAATATTTTGGCGGCGTTCTTCACACGTTTATCGATTTCATCTTTTTTAAATTTTCTTAGCTTTAGACCAAATGCCATATTGTCGTATACGTTCATATGGGGGTATAGCGCGTAATTTTGGAACACCATAGCAATATCGCGGTCTTTAGGAGCTACATCATTCATTTTTTTATCATCAATGTACAATTCACCGTTAGAGATTTCTTCTAATCCGGCAATCATACGAAGTGTCGTTGATTTACCACATCCAGATGGACCTACAAAGACAATGAATTCTTTATCTTTAATATGAAGATTAAAATCATCTACTGCAATATTTTTTTTATCATACGTTTTTTGGATATGTTCTAAACGTAACTCAGCCATTTATTATTCCTCCAATTTGTAAGCGTTTGATTCCTTGTTTCAAGTATAATGAAAAGCGCCAAAATAGAAAATAGCAAACATGCACAAAGATGTGGTTAGTCTTTGTGCATGTTTGCTAGAAGTGCAAAATAAACGGTAACTGCCTGGTGAAATTGACGAATATCGATGCCTGTATTTTCAATAAATTTATCTAAACGGTATTGCAAGCTATTTCGGTGCATATATAATTTTTTTGCTGTCACAGAAATATTTAAGTTGTATTGTAAAAAAGTATGTATCGTTTGTAAAAACTCATTATCATTCGAAAATTCTTGTAACACTACTTGGGATAGGTGGTTTTGAAATGATTCATCCACTTGCTCCAACAAAATATAAGGCAAGGCTTCATGGTAGTTTAAAACAGCTTTATTAGAATAGGTAAACGTTGTTTTGGCATATGTTAGGATACGTTTATATTGATCAGTAGCATCTTGATAGCTGTTTAAATAAGGCCCTACTAAAAAATGAATGTTAACAGACAAGTCATTCATTATTACGTCAATAATTTGGTCATATGGAATACTTTCCTCGAGGATAGGTGGTTTTTCTTCAATAATAATCCCCTCATGCCTATTTTCCCATAGAATCGGGACTTGATAAGCAAATAAAGCTTGAATCGATTCTTTAAATAATAAAGGATCAATTTGTTCCTTATTCATAGCAAAATAGACAAACCGGTATGGCGTTTGTGGTATGGCATAGATGTTGTTATCCGTTTGCTGTAGCAATTGTTTCCATTTTAGTTCTTTTTCAGTTGGAATAGGAAAATCAGCTTGATACGGTGTGAGAAATGTTTCAAGCAGTAGCAAATCCTTATCCGTTAAATTTTGTAATGGTATCCCTATTTTTTCCCTGTTTTCTAATAAAAACCATTTATATTCCAATGAAGACGGGGAGGAGTTCTCTGGTTCGATAATAAGTTCAGGAAAAATTTTTTTCAGTTGCTGGATCATTTTGAAAACCCCTTTTTATGAAGCAGTTTTCTTTATTATAGCAGGAAAAGCAAGTTTGAAAAATAGAATATCGTATCGTCTGTCTAATATAGAAACGGTATACATGATAGGTTTCGTTTGTTATAGTAAATGAGAAAGTGATTCGAAGGAGGAACGATTGTGCCGAATATTTATGATAGTGCGTATGATTTAGAAAAAGCGATTCGTGAAAGCGATGAATTTAAGAATTTAAAACAAGTTTATGATGCGGTGATGAACGACCCATCTGCGAAACAGATGTTTGATAGCTTTCGAGAAACACAAATGACGTTACAAGAAAAACAAATGCAAGGTCAGGAAATAACCGAAGAAGAAGTGGAAAAGGCGAGACAAGTCGTTGAAGTAGTTCAGCAGCATGAAGCAATTTCTAATTTAATGGAAGAAGAACAACGCCTTAACTTAGTGATTAATGATATTAGTCGTATTATTACGAAACCTTTAGAGGAACTTTATGGAACAGAAGGAAATGAATAGCATTGGATAAAAAAGCTGCAGTGAATTCTGCAGCTTTTTTCATGAAAGAAGGATTTTAACAGGAACGTACCGAATAAAAGTATAGTAAAGAGCTACTTATGGAACATAGGAGGAAAATAAAGGGGGAGAGGGAATGGGAACAATGGTTATTAGTGAAAGCAAAGAGGGAATTTCGTATATTCATTTGAATCGTCCAGAACGCTACAACGCATTGAACTTGGAAATGCTGGAAGAATTAAATCGTACACTTGAAGAAGTAGAAAAGAATGAAGATAAGGTCGTCATTCTTTCAGGCGAAGGAAATGCATTCTGTTCCGGTGGGGATATTTCCATGATGAATCGACTAACAGATTACGAGGAATTCGCAGCAGTGATGGATACAATCGGAAAGATTACCTTGAAATTATATTTGATGCCCAAGATGGTTATTAGCGCTATTCAAGGATCAGCGGTAGGTCTTGGGTTAAGTTATGCGTTAACAGCTGATTTTGTTGTAGCACAGCAGGAAGCAAAGTTTGGTATGTTGTTTATTGGTATTGGCTTGGTGCCAGATGGAGGTGGGCACTTTCTGATAAAAGAACGAATCGGCACACAACAAGCGAAACAGTTTATTTGGAGTTTACAACAAATCGATGCTATCCGTGCTAAGAAAATGGGGCTAATTGATGAACTTACTTCTGACCGTGTCATCCCATATACGATTCAATTAGCAAACAAGCTAAAGCAAGCACCAATCTTATCCATGTTGGAAACCAAAATGTTGTATCACACACGACAAAAAGAAAGTCTCATGGATTATTTGGAAGCGGAAAAAGAGGCGCAATGGAAGTTACGAAATACGCTAGATCACAAAGAGGGGATACATGCCTTTTTAGAAAAACGAAAGCCAGCATTTCAAGGGAAATAACGGAATAAAGGGCCGACTTTTCATCTAGAAAAGTCGGTTTTTAGCCTGTTAGAAGTCTCATACTGATTTATCTTATGGAAAATGCAGGATAAATGGCCTCTTATCGATGGAACAGAATAAGTTTAGCATCGGGTGTTACACAGCGATGGGTATAATCCAAATAGCCTGCTTGGTCTAATTTGGAAGTCCCCATTTCTTTTGCTTCGTCATCGCTTGCAGCCGTAAACGTTTCATCCAGCAATTTTTCTCCGGACGAATCAAATACCGTTAAAGTATAATCTCTCACTGAAATTCCTCCCTCTGTGGTTGGTTATGAAATATGGTGTGTTAAAAGAAGACCAACGTAGCTAAGTTCACAGGCACTCCCTAAGTTTGTATATTGAATATTTGGAACTGCCTCTTACTTATATGTTTATTCGACAAGCAATTACAAACTCCTTCTATTTGAGTATAAAACGTGGATATGCAATGGAAGAGATGCCAATTCATTCTTGACGTTATCTAAAATGTAAAGTAAGCTATACGTAAAGTGAGCTTTACAATAGAAAGAGTTGAGAAAAAAGGTGAAAACACTTATTCGTGAGAAACGTATCGAATTTGGCATGACACAAGAGGAGTTATCACAGAAATTATCCGTGTCACGACAAACGATCATTTCTTTAGAAAAGGGAAAGTATAAACCTTCGCTTGTGCTTGCACATAAACTAGCACAAACGTTTGACTGTGCCATTGAAGATATTTTTATTTTCGAGGGGGATGAGAATGTTAAGTGAAGATTATTTGGAAAATCCTGCAGGTATATGGGGATTGATTGTAGCAATGATTGTTTCGCTTATTGTCTTTTTTATCAATCGGTACATTGGCAGGAAAAAACGCTTATTCGATGAACGTTATCAAAAAGTTACTAACCAAGCAAAAGCAAGATCGTGGGATACAATGATCGTAATATATTATTTAGCTTGGTTTATTGTTATCATGTTTGATGGTATTTCCTTTAGTTTTTTTCTTCTGACAGTATTATTTGTATGTCACAATATCTCTTTTATAATTACGAATTTCTATTTCAGTACGAAAGAAGAATAACCTGAAACTTTTGCCATTGTTTTTACGTATAGCATATATCAAAGAGGGGGAAAAGTATGTTACAACTGACAGATGTTACGAAGCAATTTGGCGCACATACTGCTGTCAACCAGCTATCTTTAGAAATCCCGGAAAGGGAAATGTTTGGTTTCCTGGGTGGAAATGGCGCTGGAAAGACGACAACGTTTAGGATGATTTTAGGATTATTAGATAAAACATCCGGTGATATTTCGTGGCATGGGGAGCCGGTTGATTATGGTAAGAGTCATTTAATTGGTTATCTCCCTGAAGAACGAGGGCTTTACCCGAAATTAACAGTAAAGGATCAGCTTACCTATTTAGCAAGACTTAGAGGAATGGCAAAGAGTGAAGCTGTCAAAGAATTGCAAGCATGGCTTGACCGATTTCAAGTTCCAGAATATTTGAACAAGAAAGTAGAAGAATTATCCAAAGGTAATCAGCAAAAAATCCAATTTATTTCCGCGGTAATACATAAACCAAAACTGTTAATCTTAGACGAACCATTTTCTGGGCTTGATCCTGTTAACGTGGAAATGTTAAAAGAAGCAGTTGTAAATTTAAAAGAATCAGGAACATCGATCGTATTTTCTTCTCACCGAATGGAGCACGTCGAAGAGCTTTGTGAGCATTTATGCATCTTACATAAAGGCAAGGCAGTCGTTCAAGGGTCTTTACGTGAGATAAAACGTTCATTTGGCAAGAAAAATTTAAGTGTTTATGCTGACTTTCCAGTTGATTTTCTTCGTGATTTTCCTGGTGTTACGAAATATAAAGCGGTGATGGAAGGCTGTCAGCTGCAAATTGAAAATGAACTCGTTTCTCAGGAAATTTTTACAGTGCTACAAGGAAAAGGATTTGTACGGAAGTTTGACTTGGAAGAGCCGTCTCTCAACGATATTTTTATTGCGAAAGTAGGTGCTTCCTATGAATAAATTTTGGATTATATTAGGTCATACGTATACGACAAGAATTAAATCAAAAACATTTATTATTACCACATTAATTACATTAATTCTGATCTTTGCTTTAACCAATATTAAAACGATTATCGATGTTTTTTCTGATGAAGAAGCAGATCAAATTGCTGTTATTGACGAGACGAATGAATTGTATAAGCCTCTAGCGGAAAACATGAAGCAAACAAGTGAAGAGATAGAGCTTACGCTTTATGATGGGACTGAAGAAGAAGCGAAACAAGCTGTAGAGGAAGAAGATTATACTGCACTTATTGTATTAACGATGACTGAAAATAAGCTCCCTGAAGCCACCTACTATGCCAATCGTATTTCTCAATCGAGTTTGCAAATGGCATTGGAACAACAGTTGCAACAATTAAAGGTCATGTACGCAACAGAGCAGGCGGGTGTTGATCCGGCTGCATTAGCGATGATTAATGAACCAGTGACGTTTGATATTGTCGCTTTGGATAAATCAGCTAAAACTGAAGAAGAGCTCAACCAAGCTCGAGGAATTGTATATATCATGTTGTTCTTATTATACATTACAGTCATTATGTACGGTAATATGATCGCCACAGATGTTGCAACGGAAAAATCATCGCGAGTGATGGAAATTCTTATTTCTAGTGCGCCGCCAGTGACGCATATGTTTGCTAAGATTTTCGGTGTAGCGCTAGTAGGATTAACACAAATAGCACTGTTTTTAGGGGCTGGGTATGCACTTATTTCTGCAAAAGATGCAGCCACACGAGAACTATTTGCTCAATTTGGGATTGGTTCTGCTTCCATGTCGATTTATATGTATGCCATTGTTTTCTTTATTTTAGGCTATCTGCTCTATGCGACACTTGCGGCGATGTTAGGTTCATTAGTAAGTCGAATTGAAGATGCTCAGCAATTAACCATGCCCATCATATTTTTAATTATGATTGCATTTATAATTGCTATGAGTGGTCTTGCTACACCAGAGGCTGGGTTTATTAAAATAACGTCATTCATTCCATTTTTTACACCAATGATTATGTTCTTACGTGTAGGTATGCTAGATGTTCCTATTTGGGAGGTAGCATTATCCATCGGTTTGTTAATGGGTACTATCATTATTTTAGCTCTTCTTGGAGCAAAAGTGTATCGTGGTGGTGTCCTAATGTATGGACGTTCTAGCTCACTAAAAGATTTCAAAAAAGCACTTGCGCTATCGAAAAAGAAAAAATAAATATACAATGAATGGGAAAAGCTCTGTAGCTAGGCAGAGCTTTTTCCATTGTCTAGCAAATGGTCAAAATGAAGTGCTTGTGGATAACAAAATAACCGAAAATATACTTTCAGCTCCATCGTCCAGCAACTAATGGTTACGAAAGCACTCTCCGATAAGTCAACATCGTAACTCGTGCATGTAAAGTGCTGCAAGGTATCCATATATATAGGATGAGGTTTCTGTAGAATAAGAGTATGTTGCATGAAACATTATTAGGAACGGGAGATACCCCTAAGGAAAAGTTTGTCTTTAATATAAAATGCCTTGTGAAGCTGTTTTTATAAAAGTAATGCGAACGTGCATTCTCTAAGTGAATTTGCTAAAATGGGAAGAGAATCGGAGGTGGGAATGTGACAAAGGAAATCACGTTTCTTCATGCTGCAGACCTGCATTTAGACAGTCCGTTTAAAGGATTAGCTTCTGCACCTGAAGATATATTTAAAGATATACGTAAAAGTACATTTACAGCTTTAGATAAGTTAGTGAAGGCTGCGATTCAGAATCAGGTAGACTTTGTTTTACTTGTAGGAGACCTGTTTGATAACGAACAACAGAGCTTACAAGCGCAAATTCGTTTAAAGCGCGCTTTTGAAATGCTTCAACAACATGGCATTACTGTGTTTTTATCTTATGGAAACCATGATCATTTAAATGGAAATGCACATTCTGTACCATATCCGAATAATGTGATTGAATTTAAAGAGGAAGCTGTCACTTCTTATACATATATCAAACAAAGTGAACCGTTAGCTGTTATCTACGGTTTCAGCTATCAAGAACGAGTGGTGCAGAATAATAAAACGAGCGAGTACAAAATTGCTGATTTGTCCATTCCATTTCATATTGGAATGTTACATGGAAGTGTACAAAGCAATACGGACCATGATACATATGCACCATTTAAAATAAGCGACCTTACAGGTGTGGATATGGATTATTGGGCGCTTGGACACATTCACCGGCGACAAGTGCTAAAACAGGATCCACCTATCATTTACCCAGGGAATACACAAGGACGTCATCGTAAGGAAGCAGGGGAAAAAGGCTGTTATCTTGTTCGCCTTACAAAGGAAAAAGTGGAACTAGAATTTCTCCCGTTACAGGCTATCAAAATTAGCCATTTTTCATTGGATCTTACTTCATGCCCATCCGTATTTGAAATGGAGAGGGAGATTTTAAACACATTGGAAGAGCATAAAGATGCAACATCTCAATTAGCCGAATTAACTTTAGCAAGTAAGGATGATCGTATCAAGGAATGGGAGCGTTCTGGAGAGGTAGAAGAAGTAATTACACTAGTGAACGAAACACTCACGCAGCCTAAAAACTGGGTGTACATTTTTCAATATCAGGTCCAAACTGAAATTGATATTGATGAATCATTATATCAAGGTCATCATTTCATTGGAGAAATGCTCCGTGAAGCTAATAAGCTGTCCGTCCAGCCGTTACTTACCAATCTATATCAGCAAAGACAAGCGCGGAAGTTTTTACAACCGTTAACAATGGAGGAAGAGCGCGAAATAACAGCAGCAGCTAAAGAATTACTCGTTCACGAGCTGTTAAAGGAATGAGGGGAAAAATGTGATTATTCAACGAGCCACGATTTTTGGTTTTGGGAAGTGGGTGAATGAAACCTTTGATTTCTCCGAACATCAAGTAACTTATGTTTATGGAGAAAATGAATCAGGAAAATCCACGTTACACGCATTTCTCCTGTTTATATTATTTGGTTTTCCTCCTAAACAAAGTGAATTTTATCGACCTAAGACAACTGGGCAAATAGGGGGCAGATTGACCATTTCTCAAGGTGAAAAGACGTACATGATTGAACGTTTGTACAAACGGAGAAATGGGGAAGCATTAATTTATACAGCAGATGGGGAACAAAAAGGAGAAGCATGGCTTAAAGAACAATTAAAAGGAATGACATTAGCGACATATCAATCGGTATTCTCTTTTTCTGCTAAAGATCTGCTGAAAATCACAGAGATGCAAGCTGATGATTTAGGAGAAGTTATTCTTGGTGTTGGTTTAACGGGAGCAAAAAATCTCTATGCAGTAGAAAAACAATTAGAACAACAGCTCGGGGCGTTATTTAAACCATCAGGAAAAAAGCCACTCATGAACCAACGGTTAAACAAGCTGCAGGATATCCAAGCTCAAGTAAATGATTGGAAGCGCTTGGAAGTTACCTACCAAGAAAAGCAAGTGCAAGTAAAGCGATTGGAGCAAGCAATAGAGCATATTAAAAAGAACCTCCAAGAACTCCATGAGCAACGGCTTTATGTAGATAAACAAAAACATGTTCTACCGAGTATTCAAGCATATCATACCGTCGAAAAGCAGTTAGAACAAATTCCTAAAGAGATTAATTTCCCAGAAGCAGGAATCGAACGTTGGGAACGTCTCAAGGAAAAGCTGTTACCTTTAAAAAGTGAAATAGCAGTATTACAAGCAAACCAAACCCGCTACCAAAGTGAAATCCAAAGATTAACAGAAGCATTATTGCCAGCAGATCTCTATCATGAAGGAAAGCTAGTAATGGAAGAGAAGCCTCGCTATGACCAACTCACAGAACAAGCAGAGGCTATCTTACAATCACTACATAAACAGGAGCAACAGTTTGTTCACACTTGTAACGAATTACAACTGCCAATAGATCGTAGCGAGATAGATCAATTGCAACTATCGGTATTTACAGAAAAGAACTGGAAGAAAATAAAAGAGGATTTGGATCAATTAGATGTTAAACAATTACAACTACAACTAGATAAAAAACAGCAATCAAAGCAGCGAAATAAATTAATAGAAGAAAAGCAGGAGATTCAAGAAAGAATAACTTCTGAGCAACAGTTGCATGTTTGGAAACAACAGCTGCAGCAGTCGGCACCAATTTTTGTTCCATCCTCTGATGAACAACAAAGTACCCATCAATCTAACTGGAAAAAGCAACAACAGCGGAAGCGAAAACAGGCACGTTTGATTTTTTCAGTTTTGATAATAGCTGCTATGCTGTTGGCGGGTATGGGGATCGGGATGGACTATACAGCGCTATTACTTGTAGCACCATTAGTCGCTATCGGTGCTGTATTTCAATGGAAATGGCAGGAGCAGTCGATAAAAGAAATGGACAGCTTGTTTATGCAACCAACGAATGGAAGCTATTTGTCGGACACAGAACGAGAGCGTGTAGAGCAGTTAGTGGAGCAGCAATTACAATTACGAACACGGCTTGGAGCGATCAATGAGCAATTAAAACAGATAGATGTTCAAGCGTTAAAATGGGAAGAACAACAGCTGCAACTAATGGATCAAATGCGCCGTATGGATGAAAGGATGTTTGCTGAGCAAGCTGCCTACCCTTTTCTAACCCATGTTGCGCCCACATATTGGCCTGATGTATTCCATAGCTTGAAACAATTGCAATATATATATAGGCGAATGAAGGAAGATGAGGAAACGTATGCAACATGGATGCAGCAACTAGCTAATATCCGTTCTAAGATAAACACGTTTGCCCAACATGCAAAATGGGAATGGTCGGAACAGACAGTTCAGTTACCGTTTCATTCCATTGAGAAGCTATTGAAGAAACATGAAGCGACAGCTAATCAATGTTCATACTATCAAACTCAATTAGCGGAGAGTGAGCTCGCGCTGCATCAAGTAAATCAACAAATGAAGCCTTTAACAATGGAAATGAATCAGTTACTTAAAACAGCTCATGTGGGAGACGAAGAAGCTTTTTATGAAAAAGGAAACCAAAAGCAACTCCAGCAATCATTATTAGAAAAGAGAGCAGCATTAGCTAGTCAGCTTGCTTTATTTTTTCCGAAAGATATGTTGGATGCTATGTTAGGTAAAAGTCCAAGGTTACTAGACTTGGAACAGCAACAAGAAAAGCTGAATCAAACAATTACTCAGCTGGAAAAGGATTTGGATACGCATCAGCAAATGTTAGCGACGGTCCATGCAGAGATAGATGGAATGGAAAAAAGAGAAGCTTACTCCGTTTTAGTTCATCAAAAGGAAATGGAACAGGCAGCGCTCCGTCAACAGGCTAATCAATGGGCAACACTTAAAACTGCAAAAGAGATACTATTGCAAGCAAAACGATCGTACCAGAACAAATATTTGCATAAGGTGATGGAGCGAACAACATTATACTTTCGTGAGCTAACAGACGAAACTTACCAATACGTTTACCCGCCAACTGCTGACCAACCATTTACGGTGGAGGCGGATGATGGTACGCGATTTAATGTTAAAGAACTGTCAAAAGGGACGATGGACCAATTGTACGTTGCTTTGCGCTTAGCGGTTAGTGTATGTATAAGTGAAGAACATGCCTTACCATTTATGATGGATGATGCATTTGTTCATTTTGATTCCATTCGAACAAAACGCTTGACGTCACTGCTCGAAAGAATTGCGCAAAGGCAACAAGTGATCGTATTTACTTGTAAACAAGATCTTGTTACATTGGCTGAAAAAAGAAGTTTTGTCCAAATGTTAAATTCTATTCGCATTCATTGACAATAAATGATAAACTATTTGCAGATTATGATTATAATGCATGTGGAGGGACATCCAGTGCCAGAGAAAAAAGAGTACCAAGATTGGGAAAAATATGATGAAACAATTGAAAAATTTATTCAAGTCATTGCCAAAAATATGAACTTATATGGGCTAACATCTTCCGTTGGTAGGCTGTATGGTGTATTGTATTTTGCTGATAAACCAATGACTTTAGATGATATGCGTGATGCGCTTGAAATGAGTAAAACGAGTATGTCGACAGGTGTACGGACGCTGTCAGAAATGAAGATGGTTGAATCTACCTTTAAACGGGGTATTCGAAAAGATTTATATCGATCTGAGGAGGATTGGTATAAATCGTTCACCTCACTCTTTGGTAACCGTTGGCGTCATCATACAGAAACAAATATTGAAGAAGCAGATGAAGCCATTGCTGAGCTCCGGAAACTAGAGGAAGAGACAGATGACGAGCAATTAAAGGAAAAGATTAACACAAATATTGATCGATTGGAGTATGCTAAAAATTACTATGAATGGTTGATGAAGTTTATTCAAGTAATTGAAAGTGGTAAGATTTTCGACTATATTCCAAAAAATTAACAACTATGAAAATGGACTGATGCTTTTTATAAGGAGCCAGTCCCTTTTCTTACATTAAAGTAGACAGAAAAAGCTTCGTCAAAATTGGAGATGTCGAATTTATGGGACTAGGTTCTAGTTTTGATTATAGGTGGACTACTGTTTTAAAGTTTAAGCGCTTTTGTAATTTTGCTGATAGGGATGTAGAGGCTCCGAAGCTGTTTTTATTTCATTTGTTAGTAGTGCATAGGCGCTGTTCAAGCGAAGGGAGATAGGAAGATGAAACAGGATATGAAAAAAGGGATTAGGCATGCTTCGGTCGGGGAGGCTTATGAAGGCTTTTTATTAATACGTGAAGCAACCAAAGGATTAACCAGTAATGGGAAACCATTTTTAACGTTAATGCTTCGCGACGCGACAGGAGAAATAGAGGCGAAGCTATGGGATGCTACTTCAGAGGATGAAACGCTCTTTGTTGCCGAACAAATTGTACGCGTTGCTGGTGAAATTAATCAATTTCGCGGAAAGCCGCAGCTTAAAATTTTTTCCATTCGACCTTCACAACCAACAGATGAGGTAAAAATAGATGATTTTGTGGAAAAAGCCCCTGTGAATAAAGAAAGTTTAATAGAAAAGTTGACAGAAGCTATTTTTGAAATGCAAAATCCAAACTTACAAAGAATTGTACGGGCATTTATTAAAAAGTACCAAGAGGAACTACTTTCTTACCCTGCTGCAACAAAGAATCATCATGAATATGCATCAGGGTTAGCCCATCATATTGTAAGTATGCTAGCAATAGCTAAGGAAATTCATAAACTTTACCCGGAGATTAATAAAGATTTATTGTATGCTGGAATTATTCTCCATGATATGGCAAAGATAAAAGAGCTATCCGGTGTTGTTTCTACCACCTACACGATAAAAGGAAAACTGCTTGGACATATTCCTATGATGGTGGAGGAAATTGGAACCATGGCGAAAGAAATGGAGATTGAAGGAGAGGAAATTACTGTTCTGCAACATGTGGTGTTAAGCCACCATGGAAAAGCAGAATGGGGAAGTCCAAAGCCTCCGCTTGTTCGTGAAGCGGAAGTGTTACACTTAATCGACATGCTGGATGCTAAATTGAATATGTTAAATCGTTCGTTAGAAAAAGTAAAGCCTGGAGAGTTTACAGAGAGACTATTTGCTATGGATAATCGTTCCTTCTACAAGCCATTATTTGAGGAATGATAGTACAATGTTATACCAATTGCTCATTAATACGTCCAGAATGAAAAAGCTAGACAAAGTAGAATATTCACTCCCTTCTTGTACGTAGCGAAAACTTTTAAGTACGAAGGTTATTTTTCCCTCCTGTACGCATATACTTGTACAAGAGACAAATAAGGAGGCGAAAAAATGATACTCGGTGTGCCTTGGTGGGTATTTGTCATGATTTTACTTATTTTTGTTAGTGGATATATGGCTTTTCGAGGAATGGTTGCTGAAAGAAAAATGGAACATCATTTTATTGAGCAAGAAGGGGAAGTTTATATGGAACGGCTTCGAAAGGAAAGAGAATTGAAGGGAAGAGGAAATCAAACAAACGAAATAACGTAAAGAGGCTAGTGCCAATGGATGGCCTAGCCTCTGTTTTTATAAGATAAGAAAGGATAAAATTTGTTGCTTTGGGAATACAGGCTTTCCGGAATCGCCACGTCTTGGCGTAAGCGCCCAGCAACTAGGCGACTTCACGAAATCGTCTTCCGATAAGTCATCATCGGTTCGAGGTTAAGAGGAAGGCCGACTAAAAACGGGCTTGCCGCTCAGGCGTCGGCATACTCCTGTTGCAGGAGCATGATTCCTAAAACTTCAGTGGATTCGCTCCAGTCACTACGTTGCTAAACGGGCGCTCTGCGCCTTTGTTCATGAGAAAATTATCCTTTTGCTTCTGTATCTTCAGCGTCCTTTTTCTCTTCATTTTGTTTAAACATATCTTTATACTTGTCGATCTTCACGTCAACATTTGCATCTTGGATAAGCTTATTGATTTTTTCTTGCATTTTAGCAGGATCCATTTTCTTTGTTAGTAGTTCACGACGTAAATCTTCTTTCACGTCTTCAAATTTCCCTAATTTTTCTTTTTTCTCACGCTTATCATTTACTTTAATGATATGGAAACCATGTTGTGTTTTTACTGGATCGCTAATCTCATTTTTTTTCATACTGTAGGCAGCATCTTCAAACTCTGGAACCATTTGCCCAGCTGAGAAGTAACCGAGGTCGCCGCCTTTCTCAGCACTTCCGTCAGTAGAATATTCTTTTGCTAAGTCACTAAAGTCTTTACCATCGTCCAACTTCTTCTTGACTTCCTTAGCTGTTTTTTCATCCTCGACTAAAATATGTTGTGCTTTTACTTCCGTATTTTTACGGTCGTACAATTGTTTAAGCTCTTCTTCTTTAATTTTTACATCTTCGGCAATAGCTTCTTCCTGCAATAAACTAATCTTTATGATGTTACGCAATTCATCTTCACTTCCGAATTGCTGTTCAATAGCCATGTCATATTGGTCACCAAGCTGATCTTTCATCTTTTTAATTTCCTCATCAACTTGATCATCTGAAACATCGTACTTATCGCCTAGTACTTCCATGGTTACCAATTCTTGTAGAACTTTTTCGCCATGTCGATCTTTTAGCACTTCATAAAACTCTTCTTTCGTCACATTTCCTGCTTTCGTTTCAACGACAGATTCGTCATCTCCTGAACTACATGCTCCCAGTGCAAGGACACTGGCAGCTAATGTGACAGCAATTGCTGTTTTCTTCATACTCAAACACTCCTAATCTGCTTGTACAATAATTCTCCCCTAGCAATTAATATAACATAGAATGATGATAAAAATACAGTTCAATTGATAAATATCAGTAAAAAAATCTTTTTAAGAAAGCTGTATCGGGTAACTGTTACACCATTGTATTCATTACTCGTAAATAGGAGCTGACGAGAAGTATTGTAATCATTATATTAATCACCCGAAACATTTTCCCTTGTTTAAGAACTCCCATTTCCATTTTAATACAGAACTTATGTGTTAAAGAATTAAAAATAAGAAATATAATAAATCCATAGATTAGAAAAATGATATTCATCGTACCCCCCCTTTAATATTGAAAGAATACATCAATACTTATCTTTGAAAAGGAATGACGAAAGATTCTTTCCATTTCCCTGTCATTTTAAAATATTATATTCTTTACTGTATCAAAAGTTTAATCATCTGCATAGGGGAGATTTGTTTTCCTCGTATGATAAATCAATGCCTGTACGAACGGCAAAAAAAAAGGATCTGATACCAATCAGATCCTTGCTTCAAAGATAAGAAAGGATAAAATTTGTTACTTTTGGGTACCGATATAACGGAATAGCCATGTCCGGCTTAACCGCCCAGCAACTAGGCGACTTCACAAATCGCCCTCCGATAAGTCATCATCGGTTCATTACCTCCCCGTGATTCCTATAAACTTTAGTTGCTTCGTTCCAGTCGCTACGTTGCTAAACGGACGCTCTGCGCCTTTGTTCCTCATGACCTTGAATTAATATATCTAGGCCATTACCGTCTTCACTACTTTCAATTAGTGATTGCTTTGGTGCTTTCCATAAATAACTAATATACAGCAAGTCAATAAAAGCAATTCCAATATTTACAGATGTAAGTAACAATATATAAACGGAATAATGGTTAAAGTAATAACTGGCAACAACTCCTGGAATGGTTAGTAAAATAGTTGGTGCCAGCGCAACAATGAAATAAGCTTTTTTGGTTAAGTGGTACTTTGTATAATAATAGAATACAGGGAAACACCCATTTTTTAATTTGAAAATGATTTTCATGCGTCTATTCATTAATATTAAAGGAAGAATATGCATAGACGAATGAATGGTTGGTAGTAATAGCAGTAAGAGTAGGAAAGGGATCATACCTGCTTCACTAACTTTTGCTGTTGATCCTTGAGCAATGGTTATCGATACATATAATAAGATAAAGGAAAACAATGTAATCAAACTGGACATAAGCACTAATCGATTACGACCAAAATCTTTTAGAAGATTGATGGATTTCCAGCAATTCATTTGGATCCCCTCCGGTTCCTGTTATAAGTTTATTTATCCTCCAAGAATCATAGTAAAAATAACTGGAAAAAGCAATAGGTTTTAAGCAGTTTTTTTACTTGTAAAAAAAAGTTTAAATTTTACTTTTTGAAAAGCAGAAGGAGAATTGTAAGTGCGCACGTTTCGGTAGATTATGATATATTAAAGTTATAATTTTAGATAAACCCCTCTAAATAAAAAGCTTATATAACGGTTCGCGATCTCATATGTTATCCCGTAATGTTTATTGAACAATAAATTGGTTACCCCATACGTGCTGTAATACTCCTACTTGAGGAGTTAGTGCACCAAGTCGAAGTGAAATAACAGTAGCTAAACCATCTGTTTCGCAAGCGAATTCAAGGGGCGCTTCTTACAAATGGCTTCCAAGCCGTGAAGGTAGATGAAAACCTCGACTATTGAAGAGTAGCTATATTATACGTGGCTTTACCTAATTATGCTATAATGAAGTAATAGGCTGGAAAGGGGAGAAGAGGGAATACCTATGAAAAATGAGGCAGAAACAACTGCTTTTCACTTACATTTACTTTCCAAGATTATAAATATGGAAGCATATCCGTTCACAAAGTTAGTAATTGAGTGTGATATAACGGAACAAGAATATAACGAGTTGATTTGTTTGCTTGATGATTTGAATGAACAATTTAAAAGGCAAACAGAGGAAGGATTGTTAGATTTCTCTTCCTTATTAATTCATTTTGCCGGTATGCTTCATGAAAAATTAGAGCTTCACCAAACTATTTTTGCATTAAAAAAAGAAGGATATTATCCTTCTTTAATGAATGCTTTTTTAGCAATTATCGAACATATTAAGGATTAGCATATAAGAATAACCTGTTTTCAGATGTACATAATTTTTATAGGATGGAATAAGTAAACCCACTGCTCGTTTTATCGCTATATTGTGATTTGTTTTCCTATGCTAATCCCCCTTCATGTCACGAAATAGGTCTTCCATTTCCTGGTGGAATTCAATAATCTCCAGCAGTCGTTCTTCTACTTGCCTCCCCTGTATCCATTCTGCTTCACTAGCTTTCATTTCTTTTATTTGCTGTTCTATTTCTAAAAATGAGCTTCTTTGTTGGTGAGCAGCTTCGACCCATTTGTTCATATAAGATACCATAAGCGCTTTGAATAATTGTGTATGCGCTTTATAAAGGCTTTTTCGCACTCCTTTCTTCCATACTCTTGTAACTAAATTTTGATCTGCTAGTGTCCGTATGCTCGTGCTCATCGCTGTTTTACTTTTTCCTAATGCCTCCGCCATATCATCTAACGTCATCGGTTTGTCAGCTAAATATAAATACGCAAACAGTCTTGATTCTAATGGTGTAAATCCAAACATTTCAATCGTTTTTGTAAATTCTACTAAAATTTTATTGGTTATATGCTCCGATTGAGGTTTGTTCATAAAACCCTCCTAAAACCTTGATATATAAAGGTTACACTAAATCGACGTTTAATAAAACTTAGTCATTGAACAGTATTATGGAGGATATTGGAGATATATAAAGAATAACGTACATATTTTTTGTTCAGTTTTAACTGTATAAAAAATATGTACAAAACTAAAAGAATTTAAAGTTTGTGTTGTAAAAATAAAATGGTTATAGTTATAAAGTAAGTAAAAGACATGTTCGGGGCTAGTGGAAAACTATAAAACTTCCATTCCAGTTTTTCGAGGACTTCGTATGTGTTAGCAATGATCATAAAGTAGTAGTTCGAATGCATGGTCATTGGCTCAATTTAAATAACGAGGTGAAAAGTGTGCCGGTAATAGAGGCGAAAAATGTATCCAAAATATTTGGAAAGAATCCGAAGCAATCAATCAAGCTGTTGGATAAAGGGTTATCCAAAGAAGCTATATTAAAGGAGACAGGTAATACAGTTGGTGTCAATCGAGTTTCTTTTGCAGTGGAGCAAGGAGAAGTGTTTGTAATTATGGGGTTATCTGGAAGTGGTAAATCGACACTTGTTCGAATGCTGAATCGACTTATTGAACCAACAGAAGGTACGATTTTGATTGACGGTGAAGATTTAGTATCAATGGATAAACAAGCTCTGCGTAATGTGCGTAGACAAAAACTTAGTATGGTGTTTCAGAATTTTGGGTTATTTCCTCACCGAACCATTTTACAAAATGCGGAATATGGTTTGGAAATTCAAAAAGTAAATAAAGAGGAACGCCAAAAGAAGGCGAAAGAGGCATTGGAACTAGTTGGTTTAGGAGATTATTTGCACCAAAAACCGAACCAGTTATCAGGCGGTATGCAGCAACGTGTAGGACTCGCTCGTGCATTAGCTAATGATCCCGAAGTATTGTTAATGGATGAAGCTTTCTCTGCGTTAGATCCATTAATTCGAAAAGAGATGCAAGATGAGTTGATGGATTTGCAAAGTAAAATGCAAAAAACGATTATATTTATTACACATGATCTAGATGAAGCATTGCGAATTGGCGATCGAATTGCGCTTATGAAAGATGGATCGATTGTCCAAATTGGCACGCCGGAAGAAATTCTAGTGAATCCTGAAAATGATTACGTAGAGAAATTCGTTGAGGATGTTGATCGCTCGAAAGTGTTAACTGCGCAGCATATTATGAAACGACCAGAAACGGTTAATTTGGATCGTCACGGTCCGAGAGTTGCGCTGGAAAGAATGCGTGAAGAAGGGCTGTCAAGCATCTTTGTTGTGGATAGCAAACGAAATCTTAAAGGTTATATAACAGCAGATATTGCATCAGATGCATTTAAGTCAGGAGTTACAGATTTAAAGGAGATATTGAAAAACGATATTCCCATTGTTGAAAAAGAAACGCCAATGCACGATATTTTTGATTTAATTTATAATTCACCTATTCCAGTTGCAGTAGTTGATAACGAAAAATTAGCAGGGGTAATTGTTAGAGGGGCGGTCATTGCCGCTTTATCCAGCGAGAATGAGGTGAATTTACATGTTGAATAAAGTATTAGATGTCGTACCTGATATACCATTAGCTGATTGGACTGATAGAGCTACTGATTGGATTACAGATACATTTTCCTTTCTATTTGACCCTGTGAAAGAGCAATTTGAGGAGTTTATGAATTTTACGTCTGAGACGTTGATGGAAATTCCTCCACTTATTATTATCCTCGCTGTAGCAATTATAGCGTTCTTTATCTCAGGAAAGAAATTTGCGTTGGCTACATTTTCCATTGTTGGTCTTTGGTTGATCTATAATCAAGGATTATGGGAAAAGCTAATAAATACATTTACACTCGTATTGTTAGCTAGTCTTTTATCAGTTATTATCGGTGTTCCGATTGGAATTTTAATGTCAAAAAGTAAAATTGCAACAACCATTATTACACCAATCCTTGATTTTATGCAAACAATGCCTGCATTTGTCTACTTAATACCAGCAGTGGCATTCTTTGGTATCGGTATGGTACCTGGTGTGTTTGCATCATTAATCTTTGCTACTCCGCCAACTGTCAGATTTACGAATTTAGGTATTCGCCAAGTATCTGCAGAGCTCGTAGAAGCATCCGAAGCGTTTGGAAGCACAGGTGCTCAGAAGCTGTTCAAAGTAGAACTTCCAATGGCAAAATCGACCATTATGGCAGGAATTAACCAAACAGTAATGCTCGCTTTATCTATGGTTGTTATTGCGTCGATGATCGGTGCTCCTGGACTGGGAAGAGATGTGCTTTCCGCCTTACAGCGTGCAGAAGCTGGAGCAGGGTTTGTTGCCGGTATTGGTATTGTGATTTTAGCAATTATTATGGATCGTTTTACTCAAAGTATGAACAAACAAAAAGATAATTAACTTATTGGTACCTTTTCTGAGGAAAAGTTTCCATATAATCATGAGTAAAAAGGGGAGTTTTATATTATGTTAAAGCGTTATTGGAAACGTCTTGGCTTAGTAGCTGGACTTTCGTTAGCCTTATTTGCAGCTGGGTGTGGATCAGATGATGAAGCTGATTCTGGCGAAGGCTCTTCGGATGAAGGGAAAAGCAAAGAAATAGAACTAGTTTATGTAGAGTGGGATTCTGAAATAGCTTCTACACATGTAATTGGTAAGGTGTTGGAAGATCAAGGATTTAATGTTAAGTTAACACCTTTGGATAATGCAGTTATGTGGGAAGCGGTAGCTAATGGAGAAGCAGATGGTATGGTAGCAGCATGGCTTCCAGGAACACACAAAAGCCAGTATGAACAATACGGAGATAAAGTAGTTGAATTAGGTCCTAATCTAGAAGGTGCAAAAATTGGTTTAGTTGTGCCAGAATACATGGACGTTAATAGTATTGAGGACTTAGATAAACAAGCAGGTCAGACCATAACTGGTATTGAGCCAGGTGCGGGAGTTGTAGCTGCTTCAGAAAAAGCGGTTGAGGACTATGAGAACTTGAGTGACTGGACTGTACAGACTTCTTCAAGTGGTGCTATGGCAACTGAGTTAGGCTCTGCGATCGAAAACGAAGAAGAAATAATAGTCACAGGATGGACGCCACATTGGAAATTTGCGAAGTATGATTTGAAATATTTAGAAGATCCAAAAGGCTCATTTGGAGAGGCTGAAACCATTGAAACAATGGTACGTGAAGGGTTAGAAGAAGATATGCCAAATGCATATAAGATTTTAGACCAGTTCCATTGGACAACAGAAGATATGGAAGCTGTTATGTTAGAAATTTCAGATGGAGCTGAGCCTACAGAGGCTGCTGCAAATTGGGTGAAAGAAAATGAGGATAAAGTTAAAGAATGGACGAAAGGCATAGAGTAAAACTTTTCATTAACTAGTTTTGCAGTAGAATATACAAAATTATGTGTTACTAAAGCTGATACTTATTTGTATCAGCTTTATATATAATTAGAAAAAATATAGGGAGATGTTTTAGTGCATAAACCAAACTGGTGGAGCAGATTGTTGTTATTAAGTTCCATTCTTGCCATCATGCTACTTGCAGCTTGTGGTACAGACGAGGCAAAAGAGGAAAGTAATGCAGAAGGAGGATCAGGTGAGACGAATTATGGGGAAGTAGTAGATTATACCATTACGGGTATTGAACCCGGTGCAGGAATAACAGTAACGACAGAAAAAGCAATCGAAGAGTATGATAACCTTTCAGGCTGGGAGCTGGAACAGTCTTCCACGGCTGCGATGCTAACGGAATTAGAAGAAGCTATTTCAAGTGAAAGTCCGATTGTAGTAACGGGTTGGAATCCGCATTGGATGTTTGCGAAATTTGATAACCTGAAATATTTGAAAGATCCAAAAGGCATTTATGGAGATGTAGAAGTTATTAAGTCATTGGCAAGAAAAGGACTGAAAGAAGATAAACCGAATGCTTACAAGCTCATTGATCAATTTGAATGGTCAGTGGAAGATATGGAAGGAATCATGTATGAAGCTTCTGAAAGTGGGAAAGAAGTAGCCGAAGTAGCGAAACAGTGGGTGAAAGATAATCCAGATAAAACCAAACCATGGACAGAAGGCGTAGAGCATGTAGATGGTGTAGAAATTGAACTTGTGTCAACTCCTTGGGATTCAGAACGAGCTTCTGCCAATGTGGTCGCAGAAGTACTACGTCAAAAAGGCTTTCATGTGACGATTACCCCAGTAGATGTTGCGGTTATGTTTGAAGCAGTAGCCAATGGAGACGGTGATGCTACATTAGCTGCTTGGATGCCGGCAACTCACCAAGATTTTTACGAAAAATTTAAGGATGACTTTGACGATCTGGGAGCGAATTTAGAAGGTGCAAAGATTGGTTTAGTCGTACCAGATTATATGGATATTGATTCTATGGAAGACTTACCAGCAAAATAAAAATCTTAATATGTACGCGTTGAAGCGTGCAGAGAAACTTTCTAGATTTTTTCTGCACGCTTTTTTCCTGTGCATGTTCTAATTAAAAACTACTTGCTTTAGCTGTCAAATGGTAACACCATAATTTCCATGAAATCCTTTCATACTACTACACTCGCTCATGAAGATGAAAATGATCCAAAAAGAGCATATAAAAAGCTTTCCCTGTTTGAGAAAGCTTCCCAGCAATGCGCAGTTTTCATTAATGTTTTTTTACTTTATCTTCAAGGTCTTTGAGACTAGATTCAATTTGCTCTAAATATTGATGAATATTTTCCTGATGGGGCTCAACCGTTGCCTTCCATTCGGTTACGGATTTCTTCATATCCTGCGTCAGTGCTTTCATTAGTGCTGCGCCTTCTTGGGACGTCTCTTTAATTTGATTTTTTAACCGTAAACCATCCTGCTTTAAATGTAATAGCATATCCTTCCATTCTATACCTTTATCCTTCATCTGTTCGCGGAGGTTTCTTCCAGAAGATGGGGTACTTAGTAAAGTGACGACTGCACTTACGGTACCTCCAATTGCAATTCCTAACCATAATGATTTTGTATTCGTCATCTATTTATCGCTCCTTTCCTTTTTCCTGATTTACTGATATGGTATTTACAGGTAATTATATAGTTCACCTTAAGTTTATAGTGTTGCCATGAAGAATTGTTCTTAAAGCCCTCTTGTAAAAAAAATCACTGTCTTATTAAATATTCCTTATTTGTAGCTGTAAGTAAACATATTTCTGTTTGAAAAACCCTCTGGACCATTTTGTATGCCAGAGGATTTTAATTTAGGTATTCATTAATTGCGGTGTTCTTTTTAAAATCCTTTGTACAACTGGATAAACAACAGCTATTATAATTGAATTTAATAACGCTGCTGGCAATACGGCTATGCTAAACATCGCTATAAATGAGCCGTCCATCATTCCGATTAAAAAGAGTGCAACGCTCAAAAATATAGCACCCGAAATCATCGTTCCGACTGCAGTTAATATAACTGCTTGAGTCAGAGGGTTTATCACTTTAGAAATAATTAAAAATAAGCTTAGAAATATAATTGCAGTAATTGGTTTATCAACCAAGTTGGCTATTTGCCCGCCTGGAGCTGTGGTTGTTAAAGCAGATATCGCACCGGTAGCAATCGAAAGAATCATGACATATTTTAGCTTAGGAAATAGTAGAATTCCTAAAAACATCATGGAAAGCAACATGTCAGGCTTAACTCCAAAAATAACCGGTGGAACAACAGCGTGCAGTACAGCACCAATCCCTACTAGTAACGATAAGGTCATCAATACACGAATATTCATTTGTAAACTCTCCTCTACTCAACTTTTCTCAGATTATTCATTCCTCAGCTGTACGCTAATTTGTCAGCTGCAGGAACTTATGTTCATTATAACAAAGATTTTACAAAATAAAAAGCTATGGGGTAGCACTTTACACTCGAATTTTAACGGCCCACTTAAAGAAGTCTCTCTCTTGAAAGCGTGAGCAGAGCGTAGCCTAACGGTAAGCGTAATAAGTGGTGAGTAAGTTGAATTAAAATTCGGAGTCTTTTAGTTTGACGTTAAAGTGAAACTGCAATTGACGGAGGTCTTACATCACACCTTATATTCGAAAAATACGGTATGCGAGAAAGTATGGTTTCGCTAAAAACCAGTGGGTAGTAACCCCACTGGTAAAATAAACCATTTTGTATCTGTTTTAGTCTATTTGTTTTGTTATTGTCCCAGCTATTTTTTGTAAATCATCGGTCGTATAATTATCTGAATGAACTTCCCAATTGGATGAGAAGCCGTCGTTTTTTCCGTATCGTGGAAGAAGGTGGATATGTAAGTGAAAGACGGATTGGTCCGCAGGCTTTTCATTGTTATTTAGTAAGTTCATTCCAATTGGCTGATAAGCTGCTTTAATTGCGTTGGCAATTTTTGGTACTCTGGAAAAAAGGGTAGCAGCGATCTCGGATGGGGTTTCATAAATGTTTTTTACATGTACTTTAGGGATAATTAATGTATGGCCTTTAGTAACTTGACTAATATCTAAAAAGGCGTATACATGCTCATCTTCATACACTTTGGCAGAAGGAATTTCCTGATTTACAATTTTGCAAAAAATACAATCTTCTTGACTCATTCTATCTCACCTTTCTTTTGCATATTATATCTATTGTATATACGAAGCGATGGGGTTGTAAAGCAAACCTTCAGTAATTTTTTATTTCTCATGAGCAAAGATCAATGAGCATGTAATAGATAATGATGTCCTTGCATTAGTTCATCTATGAACAATAGCGCAGAGCGCTTGTTTAGCAACGTAGCGACTGGGGTGAATCAACTAAAGTTTTAGGAATCATGCTCCTGCAACAGGAGTATGCCGACGCCTGAGCGGCAAGCCCGTTTTTAGTCGGCCTTCCTCTTAACCTCGAACCGATGATGACTTATCGTAGGGCAATTTCGTTAAGTCGCTTATTTGCCGGGCGCTTAAGCCGGACGTGGCTATTCCGTTATATCGGTACTCATAAGCCAAAATTTTTATACTTTCTTATCTATTGAAAAAACCAGCCCCGCTGAGGGACTGGCTCGTGTGAAGACGTCAAGGATAAAGGCTGCTGCTAAAGGGATATTGTAAAGTGAGTCAATGTCAGCAATTCTGCCTGATTGATATTTGTTTACAATTTCCGTTTTAGTAACTGCTTTTAGAAAGAAGCAAGCCTAATTAGTTAGTTGTGGCAGTTTTATTGCCGTTTGCCAACACCTCATTTTTGTGTTCTTTTTGAAACACAGTTAAATATCGATCGCCAACACCTCATTTGTATGAAGGTTTTTTGTTCGAAACTTAGCTCATTTCTAGTTCGAAACACGAAAAAATTTGGTTGCTTTATAACTTTTTACTATCCTTTCGTCTTCATCCAATATTCTGTACAAGCAATAGAAAATTATTCACGAGACATATTATTTTTTGGAGCTTTCCATAGCTATGGTTCCTAACTAGTGTAACGATAAATTTGTAGCGACCTCTACGGAATAGCACTAATTCTTTCCATGACCCCTTAAGTTTATCCACCACGGGAAACAGCAGTTCGCTTTTTTCTTTGTTGTCATCCCACTAAACTTCTTCACAGGACAGGGGGGCTATGTCGCAACACATTGCACGAACAGTCGTCGTGTTTTTCTTCTGCTAGTTAGCTCATTTGATATTGATTCACGAATACCAACTATATTATTTTAGTGTGGAATTTGTTGATTTACCTTTTTGATCTTCAAGCATGCATGTTTCTTACACTTTTTCTAATGATGAGCTCTGGTTGTAAGCAAATATCTTTTTGAACGTTGACTTTTTTTTGTATTTTCTCGTAGAGCTGTTTGAAGGCTGTTTCACTTAATTTTTTCACATCTTGTTTAATAGACGATAACTCGACTCCAAATAGGTAAGGATAAATCGTATTATCATAACTGATTACAGAATAATCATTTGGTATTGTTTTGTTTTGTTCATAAATACTATGAATGAAACCGAGTGCCATCATATCATTTGTAATAAATACAGCTGTCACATCTTTTTTTAATAATTCTTTTCCAGCAGCATAGCCACTTTCCTTTTTATAGTCTCCTGTTACAATATTGTATTGATGGATTGGAATGTTAAATTCTTTTAATGCACGTAAATATCCGTTTAAACGGAATTGTCCATTAACGAAACTTGAACTAGCGATACAGCCAATTTTTCGATGTCCATTTTCCAATAAATGTTTTACTGCGATATAGGCACCGTATTCATTATCAAACCAAACTTTGTCACAAGAGAGTTCAGAAAACACACGGTCGAGCAAAATATATGGGACGGGGAGCTGCTGCAATTTTTTAATTAACTCCGTCTTATTTTGCCATGATTCACTCCCAGGAATAAGAAAGATACCTTCTACAGAACGCGATAGTAATAAATCCAGTAATGCAATATCATTTTCAAATTGATCATTGGAATTAACAATGATTAATGTATAACCATGTGAGCGGCATTCCAATTCAATATTTTTTGCCAATGAAGAGAAAAAGATATTTTCAATGTCAGGTATGATTAAGCCGAATGTTTTCGTTTGCTTTGTAACAAGACTTCTTGCTATTTGGTTTGCAGTGTAGTTAAGGTCTTTGGCAATTTGCGTAATTTCATCTCTTTTCTGTTGCGAAACACGGCATGGTCTATTGTTTAATACTAATGACACTGTGCTTGGAGAGACACCCGCTTTTTTGGCAATATCTTTAATGGTTACTTTCACTATTTACATCCCCTATAAATTAATCATTTATACTTCATTTTACTAAATAAAGTTAGGAATGTCTTATTAAAGAAGTGAATCCAGATGTGCCAGTTGCGGTTCCTTGTGTTTAAGACAATATATTTATTAACCCACTTTTATAAGAAGAGGATCATTGAAAGAACGAACATGAAAATGACGCCTGCAACCATTGGAACAGAAGTGCGTTTTATAATATCTAATGGATCTACTTTTAACGTTCCTGCAATTATTAGCACAACGGGCGCTACAGGAGATACTGCTCGGAATAAATTACCTGCAAGTCCCATTGGGATGGAAATAGCTATTGGGCTAATGCCTGCTGCTTCAGCTAATGGAACCATTAAAGGTATCATTGCAAAGAATAATGCAATACCGCTGCCGCTTAGTAAGACAATTAGTGCAGTAAAAATAACTAAAATTAGTGGTAAGACAAAATTAAATCCTTCTCCATGGAAGCTTTGCATGGTTGACTGTAAGGCATCTATCAGGCCAATGGATTTTAAGCCAGTAACAAATACAGAAGCAGCAACTATTAGCGCCACAATTGGTATTGCCTTGCCCATGCCATTAAAAAACTTCTCCGTATTTTTTAACACAGCTTTATTATCTTTTTGACGAATTAATTCACAAATAACTGCAAGAATTAATGAAAATAGAACGGCAATTTCCACACTAATAGAAATTGTTATATCCGTTGTCATGTCTAAAACAAATGAAATAAGTAGGAGGACGATTGGGAAAATAGGTAACATAGCGTATACTGTTTGGAACAGTTTTCCACCCCTTATTTCTTCTACATTTTCTACTTCAATCGTTTCCTGATTGTTTGCAGTTAAAGATTTTTTATCCATCCGTCTTTGCCAAAAGTATTGGATCATGGCAATAAATAGTAACGTTGGAATAGAAACAATGGCATGATATTGAAACACGTAATCTGTCACAGATAAATCGGTAAAAGCAGCATATTTTGCAAATTCTTCCGATACCGCTACGTTATCACTACCTAATGGTGTTGGGATAATTGTAGCTGAGGTAGCAATTATTGCAGCAATACTTAACGGTGACATTCCAGCTCGTTTTAAAACTGGATATAAAGTAGCTAGTAACAAAATGGCTAATGTTGAAGCGCTTGGAATAACAAGTGAAAGCAGATTTCCTAGTAAAAATACCGTCGGTACTAGAAAATAAACAGATTTTATTTTTCCAATCGGTTTTGTTAAGACTTGTACAGTGACATCGTTAGCGCCGATGGAAGACATATATGCCGTGTAACCGCCAAGCATCAGGATAATAAGTCCTGCTTGAGTAAATGTAGCTTTGAACTGTTGAACAATAACTTGTAGCGGGTCAAGCAGTATAGAACCTGTTGGCTCAAAGTCAGTGAAAGCCACCTTATTGCCCATGCCAGCACTTATGAATATTAAAAGGATACCAATTGAAAATAACGCAACTTTAATATCCATTTTTTTTACTAACATATATACAACAGTGATAACTGCAGCAATTGCTGAACTATACATGATGATATTGTGTGTCATCGTCATTTCTCCTGTCTTATAAGTCTAGTTGCATTTTTGTAAACTTTCGAAAAACCATTGTTTGAATAATTTTTCGTCAATGTCCAGACATACGGTAACATTATTCGGTTTATTTAAATATCCTTTCAGATCGGTAACCGTACAGCCTGCAGTTAAAGAACCAGTCAGTTCAATATCTACATAAGTTTCTTCTACTGTAAACATGTTAGGATTTAGCAAATAGGCAATGGCGCAACTGTCATACATTTTTAAGCCTTTTTTCATACTACCACCGCGATATTTTTGGAATAGGTGGTAAATCATATGACCGGTTTTATTCATCGTTTTTAATTTTTCGCTGTCTTCCGGATAAACTAGCGCTTTCCACCCAACGTCTAATCCAACCATTACAATAGGTATGCCACTATGATATACAATTTTTGCCGCTTCAGGATCGGCATGGATATTGAATTCAGCCATTACTCCAGAATTCCCTCTTGTTGTAGATCCTCCCATCATTACAATTTCTTTAATATTTACTTTTACTTCAGGATACAATCTTATAAGTAAAGCGATATTAGTTAATGGTCCAATTGGAACCAAAGTAATAGGCAGATTACTTTGAATAATAGTTCTATACATTGCATTAACGGCATGCTCTTCTAGTAAAAGATTTTCGTTAGGTTCTGGAAACGCATACCCATCCATGCCTGTTTCTCCATGTACATTACTCGCATCAATGGGTTCTTTAATTAATGGTCGATCTGCACCGGCTGCAACAGGTACTTCTTTCTTGAAAAATTGTAATAGCCGTAGCGTATTATACGTCACTTTGTCAAGGCTTACATTACCTGCTACAGTGGTGATTAATTTGATATCCAACTCCTCACTGTATAAGGCTGCTGCTAGTGCTACTGCATCATCAATTCCTGGATCTGTGTCTATAATAATAGGTCGTTTATTATTATTCATGTTTCTTTTCCTCCTTAGTAAAGGTTGATTTTAATATTTGCTGTTTTGTAGGTATAGACTCTTGTGCGCCTTTTTTTGATACGGTTAAAGCTGCGGCTTTTGTTGCATATTCCATACTTTGTTTCATTGACTTACCGTGAGATAGTGAGCAAGCGAGTGCACCAATATACGTATCTCCAGCAGCAGTTGTATCAACAGTTTTAATAGATAGCCCAGGTGTGAAATGGATGGTTGGTCCTTCGCCAACCACACTTCCTTTTGCTCCTAAAGTTATCAGCACTGTATGGGCACCTTTTTGCTGGAAATATTCAATTGCTTTCTTGTATTCGCTTTCTTGGATCGGGTAAATACCGCATAAAAATTTACATTCCCACTGATTAATAATCAGTAAATCAATGTTTTGGTAGTTCGAATCAGGAATATATTTCGCTGGAGCTGGATTTAATATGGTAATGAGACCATTGTTTTTCGCAGCGCTTAATGAATATAATACTGTTTGATAATCTGTCTCAAATTGTGTTAAAAAAATATCCCCAGCATGTGCAAGCTGTTGAAATACCTCGTCTATATCATCGGGTTTAATGAGTTTATTGGCACCTCCGTCTAGAATAATTCGATTATCCCCATTATTTCTGATGATCATAGCAACACCAGTGGTTATATGAGGGGTTTTTTTTACATATTCGCAATTTACGCCATACTCTTTAAGCGTTTTTAATAGCTGTGTTCCATATAAATCGTCACCTACCCCTCCAACGATCCAAGTATTTGCGCCACTTTTAGATGCCGCTACTGTCTGGTTTGCTCCTTTCCCACCAGGGGATAGAAAAAAGTTGCTTCCTTGGATAGTTTCACCATTATTCGGTATACGATCTGTTTGGATGGAAAGGTCCATATTCATACTGCCGAATGTAATTATTCTCTTCAACACATTACCTCCTGAAAAATATAGAAAGTTGATAAAACGTTTTACCAAATTAAATATACAACGCATACATAATTAACGTCAACATTTATTTTTAATATTTATTGATTTTTTTACAAGATAAGAAACTATAAAATGAGGAGCTCGGGGATAACAAAATAACCGAATAAGCTACATCCGGCGCAAGCGCCAACAACGATGTAACTTCACGAATCGCCTTACGATAATTCATCATTGGTTGTAGCTAAGAGGAAGGTCGACTAAAAACGGGCTTGCCGCTCAGGCGTCGGCATACCCCTGGTTTTAGTGGCATGATTCCTAAAACTTTAGTTGATTCGTTCCACTCGCTACGTTGCTAAACGGGCGCCTTGCGCTTTTTTCCAAAGAAGAAGCTGGCCCCTAAGGACCAGCTCTGTGAAGGAGAGAGAGTTCATATCAGCAGCGTAAACAGGATGCTTCATACAGCATGATTTCTTTATGAAGCCGTTTACACCAATCGTTCGTTATTTCCATTTGGGAAAATATACGATTGAGATTGGATAACATCACGTCCAGAGAACAATTTTATTACAAAGAAGGGACAGTTTCCAAACAAAGATTATGTCAGAAATAGTACCTAGCTGATTGTAATTTTGCTTACTTGGACGAATAAAGAACTGCTTTCTCCTTCAAGAGTTATTGTTACCTACTTGGATAGAATTATACACGGGATTAAAATTTTTTATTCGCTGTTTTATTTACGATGAAAAGACAATTTTGTATCGTGGATTGTTAAGATTAACCGCGGGGACAAAAAAAGAATTATAATATAGCAGGTCCAAGGAAACTAATGCATTATAGCTACATTGTCGAAAAAAAGCGTACTGTTTGCTTTGTTTTTTGCATTGGACAAATGCTAAAATAAAGAGAATAGAAGAGGAGGAGCACACTGTGGAACCATTACTGCATATTGAGAGTCTTTATGGCGGATATACACATAAAAATGTGTTACAAGGAATATCTTTTACGGTTTATCCAGGTGAAATCGTCGGCTTAATTGGTCTAAATGGAGCTGGTAAGAGTACGACGATTAAGCATGTGATTGGGTTAATGCAACCTAAAAAAGGGGCTATCACGGTTAATGGCAAAACGTTTCAGGCAAATTCAGAGACGTACCGAAGTCAAATGGCTTACATACCAGAGATGCCAATTTTATATGATGAATTGACGCTTTATGAACATCTTCATTTAACGGCTATGGCTTATGATATACCGCAAGATATATTTGATAAAAGACTTGAGCCATTGTTAAAAGAGTTTCGCATGGAAAAAAAGTTAAACTGGTTTCCGGTGCATTTTTCAAAAGGAATGCGCCAAAAAGTAATGATTATGTGTGCGTTCTTAATTGAACCGCCGCTATATATCGTGGACGAGCCTTTTGTCGGTTTGGATCCCCTCGGTATTCAATCTTATTTGCAGCTGATGGACCAGATGAAACAAAAAGGCTCTGGAGTGTTGATGTCTACCCATATTTTAGCAACAGCGGAGCGATATTGTGATCGGTTTGTTATTTTGCATGATGGGACGATACGGGCAGATGGTAGCTTAGACCAATTGCGGGAAGCCTTTGCAATGCCAGGCGCTACATTAGATGATTTATATGTACAATTAACAAAGGAAGATAACCACCATGTTTAATGCCCATGTTTTTTTTAAGCAACGTTTTTCAGCGCATTTAAAAGAAACGAGTCGCTATTTACGCTATATTTTTAACGGACATATAGCTATTGCGATGTTGTTTTTTATCTCTGCCTTGGCATTTTATTATCAAAAGTGGTTACAGGAAATTCCAAATGATTTTCCTGCTGCTTGGATTATTGGTATTGTTTTTGGATGCCTAGCGAGCTACAGCCCTGTTCGAACGTTATTAAAAGAGCCTGATCTTGTTTTTCTAATTCCAGCAGAGCATAAGATGAGAGCGTATTTTCGCAATGCGCTCGTATATAGCTTTACGATCCAATTATATCTTGTATTACTAGCTGCTGCTGCATTTGGTCCGCTATATACAACTGTTTTTACAAGCCGTGCTGGAAGTGTGTATTTATTAACCATCGCTTTATTGCTCGTATTTAAATTTGCCAATCTTATTGCCAATTGGTGGATGCTCCGAGTGAGGGAACGTGATTTAAGGCTTATCGATGTAGTAGTACGAACGGTATTAAATATTGCGGTATTCTATTTTTTTATTTCTGGAAATATGCTAATGGCTGGGATAGCGACTTTGCTATTTGGGGTTGTGTTTTTATATGACTATCAAGTCTCCAGTAAACGCCCAGGGCTGTTATGGGATTTGTTAGTAGAAAAAGACCAAAGTCGTATGCAGGCATTTTATCGATTAGCAAACATGTTTGCAGATGTTCCGCATTTAAAAAGTAAAGTGAAGAAACGTCATTGGTTAGTGCGTATCTTTAGCCGAGTTCCGTTTTCAAACGCAAATACGTACGATTATTTAAATCGGATTACGTTTATTCGCAGTGGTGACTATCTTGGCATGTATGTAAGATTAGTCATTATTGGCGGACTCATTATTTATGTCATTCCGCCCCTATGGCTGAAGATTATTTTTGCCTTACTGTTCCTCTATTTAAGCAGTTTTCAAATGATGGCTTTATATCAGCATCACCGTACCATTTTGTGGCTAGATCTGTACCCGGTAGCGCTTCAGGTTCGACAGCAATCGCTGTTGAAATTAGTACTGCAGCTAAGTGTATTGCAAGTGATTTTATTTACGGCTCAGTTTGTAGTAATGGGGATTTATTTAGGTGCGATAATTACGTGTATAAGTGGTATTTGGTTTGCTGTGTTGTTTGTCCATGGATATGTGAAAAAAAGCTTGCGTAAAAGCATATGAGGAGATGCACCCTCATGTGCTTTTTACAAGTAAGACTAAGAATAAGTAATAGCATTATTACTTAGCTTGATAAGCAAAATAAGTCGTTATTAATGTTTTTGCAGCGATCGGCATGGCTTGTTCATGAAAATCAAATTTCGGATGGTGGTGTGGATATGGTTGTGCATCCTTTTGAGCGCCTGTAAAGAAGAATGCTCCTGGTTTTTTCAACAAATAGTATGCAAAATCCTCTCCAGCCATGGAAGGATTTACCTCTTCTGTCCTATTAATTTCTTTTATATTTTCGGAAATTTTCAATAATAATTCCGTCTCCTCAGCATGATTAATTAAAGGCGGATACCCTTTGACATAATCAAACGAATAGGTAGCCTGATTACTTATGCATATCCCTTTAATCAATGCTTCCATTTCAGCTATGATTTTATCCTGCAATAAAGGATTGACGTAGCGAACCGTTCCAACGAGTCTTGCTTTATCTGCAATCACATTAAATGCTTCCCCTGCTTCAAAAATACCTACCGTTACAACAGCTGTATCTAATGGGTCGATTCTTCGGCTGACGATTTGCTGCAACTGTGAAATAAGCTGTGAGCCAATCACGATTGCATCCTTTGTTTCATGCGGATACGCACCGTGCCCGCCTTTTCCTTGAATTTCTATTTCAAAACGATCAGCGCCCGCCATGAAAGCATCTTTGGAGGTTTGTAATACGCCAAGAGGTATTGTCGCCCATAAGTGTGTGCCAAATACGGCGTCGACATGGTCGATAGCACCTGAATCAACGATAGGTTTTGCTCCACCTGGGGCATATTCTTCTGCATGCTGATGTATAAAAACAACCGTCCCAGGCAAATCTTGCTGGTATGCTTTTAAAGCTTTCGCTAAAACTAGCAGGGTAGCTGTGTGCCCGTCGTGCCCGCATGCATGCATCACACCGTCTATCTTTGAACGGTAGGGAACGTCTTTTTCATCTTGTATTGGAAGGGCATCAAAATCGGCCCGCAAAGCAATGATTTTTCCTGGTTTTGTGCCTTTTAGCGTTGCAATGACACCATTTCCCCCAACATTAGTTTCATATGGTAATCCTAGTTCTTCATAATAATTGGCAATATAAGCAGCTGTTTTTGTTTCCTGAAACGAGAGTTCAGGGTATTGATGAAGATGTCTGCGAATTTGTACCATTTCTTCATAAAGCTCCTCGATGGACTGATGAATTTGCTCTAACACAGCAAGAACCTCCTGATGTTTTAGTTGTTATTATAACATTAGCAGGTTATGAAAAGAATATATATTTTGAAATATAAGACAAAAACATGCGAGAATGGTGTTTGTATAAAGATGATCTTTAGGTGATGATCATGAAAAAAAGCTTGTAGAGAAAAATGTCTCTACAAGCTAATCATCTCAGTTAGTTAATAATGAGTAATTATTTCACTTTAAGCAAATCGGGGGTCAGCTAGAAGTCGTTCAATTTCTTCTTTATGATGGGTTTCATCAGCAATGAGGTCCTCCAGTTTCACTACAAGCTCGGTATAGCCTAAGTTTTCTGCTTGTTTTTTCCTTTCCTCATAGCGTTTGATTGTATCTGTTTCAGCTTGTAAGGTAGCTTGTAATAGATCCTTGACATCAGTTGGTTGCGGTATTTCAGCTGCTTTGGTTGTAGGTGTACCACCTAATGAGCTGATTTTTTCCGATAAATATAAAGCATGTCCTAACTCATCGTTTATTTCTGCCTCAAAAAAAGGCTTTAGTGCAGAACGGTATAATCCACTTACTACTGAGGCACTGTACGTATATTGAATAGCTGCGCCATATTCATGTGCTAAGTCTTCATTTAATCCGTCAATTAATGCTTGAAGTTCTTTATCCATTTGTTATTCCATCCTTTCGTAAACTATTTTTGGCTCCATTTATTTAATTCCCTGCTTTGTTTTTTTAAAACCTAAATTCGGGTAAGATGAAAGAAAAAAGTTAAACTGATCGGAGGGGCTTATGCCATGAAAAATAGGACAAGTTATTTGTATGGATTGATCTTTATGGGGGGGATAGTTTTAACCTTACTTTGGATGTATAAATTAGTGAATCAAACGGTTCCCTATGTCGATCAATGGACACGAGACTTAGTTAGCAGATTAGATAATACGGCAGTTTACACTATGTTTCGCTGGATAACAGAACTAGGATCATCCACATTTACGATCCCGTTTGTCATTGTGATGGCGATCGTTTTTTGGTGGTTGTACCGCAATATGTTACCTGCACTTATTTTTAGCCTAGGGACACTTTTTACGCACTATTTTAATGTGGCGATTAAACAGCTCGTAGAAAGGGAAAGGCCTAGTATTTTAATTGCAGCAAACGCGGAAGGACATAGCTTTCCTTCGGGTCATGCCATGATTTCAATGGTTTGTTACGGTTTAGTAGCATTTTTTCTTTCCAAGCGACTAAAAGGGACGGTGAAGAAACAGCTTGTCCAAGCCTTTTTTGCAGGCTTGATTGTATTGATTGGTATGAGCCGTTACATCATCAATGTTCACTATTTAACTGACGTGCTGGCAGGGTTTTTTATTGGTTTTTTATGCTTGTTCGGCTTAGTAAGGCTTTACCAGTGGTTAGCAGACAAGCAGACTTCTCCGTCTAGGGGCTGAGAAAAAAGCAGTCCCTAGGTGGTTCTCCTCTTTTTCCAATACGATAAGATATATATAGACGTGAACAATTTGATAATTAGCATGTGGTATGAAGTGCATGGCTGAAAAATCAAATGAAACTGTTTAAACATGAATATATATTTTGGAGAGGAGACATTCTAAATGGAAGCAATGTCGCAAACAAGGCAGGGGAGCCCTGTTTTGAAAAACAGGAATTTTTTGTTGTTATTCATCGGTTCTGTTTTTTCTGCGCCCGGGTATTATATCTATTTAATCGCAGCGGAGTGGTTAATGTTAACATTAAGTGAAAATCGGGTTTATTTTGGAATGCTGTTTTTCGCAGCTTCTGTTCCAAGATTACTATTATTGGCGGTTGGTGGAGTTGTTGCTGATCGATTTAATAAACGGACCATTTTGTTTCTAGCCGATTTGCTGCGAGCTTTATTAATTGCTGCGCTCTTATTATTTCTTTATTTAGATGTTGTAACCGCATGGCATTTAATCATATTGGCAACATTGTTTGGAGTTGCCGACGCGTTTAGTTACCCGGTTACGAATTCGATGACACCGTTATTATTGGAAGAAGACCAGTTACAACAAGGAAATTCACTCATTCAAATGACAATGCAAATAAGCCCTATCTTAGGCCCTGCTTTAGGTGGGACATTAATAGCCATATTAGGTTTTCAAGGTGTTTTTTCTGTGGCTTGTGTTATGCTATTGATAGGTGCTTTGACTGTGCTTTTTATTCAACTAAAGCAGGGGAACGAAGGAAGAAGAGATCATTCCCCGTGGACTGAATTAAAGGAAGGCTTAGCGTATGTACGTCAAAGTGAATTTATCATGGCAATTATGTTTATTGCTTTTTTTATTAATTTTTTCTTCTCGGGTCCTTTTTCCATAGGGATGCCAATTATTGTAAAGGATGTTTTTGAGGGAAGTGCTATTAGCTTGGCAACGATCCAAACAGCAATGGGGTTCGGTGCGATGGTTGGAGCAATTCTTTTAGCAGTGAGAAAAATAGCGAACTACAGAAAGGTTATATTATCCAGTTTATTGGTGGTTGGCTGCCTCTACACGTTTACTGGAATATCATCGCATCTGTATATTAGTGCTATTTTAGTATTAATTATGGCTGCTTTATTGCAATTCGTTAACATTCCGATTTTTACTATTTTGCAAAAAACAGTAGATAAAAGCATGTTAGGGAGAATAATGGGGCTCTTAGTGACGGTATCTACAGGTTTAATTCCAGTTTCTTATGTCGTAACTTCTACGTTAATCGCATTAGGTGTAGATATACGGTATATTATGATCGGAGGTGGGATTTTTATTGTTATTATAGCTATTATAAGTTTTAAATTTAAGCGTCTTCGTACTCTTGGAATGTCATAGAGGTGATATATATATGAAAGATTTAATTCGATGGTTTATCGCAGTTTCTATCATCGGAATTGGTGTTATACTTGTCCTGTTTAATCTAGGAGTAATTGCTTTTGATGCATACCAGATATGGATTTACCTATATCCTGTTTTCTTCGTACTTGTTGGCGGGAAGTGGCTTATCCAATATATACGTAAAAAGGGCGGAAGCTGGGTAGTAGGTTCGTTTCTGCTTTTGTTTGGCTTGCTGCTGTTGTTTGATAGATTTGAAGTATTGTCATTTGGCTTTTTTGACGTATGGAAGCTATGGCCGTTATTGATTATCTACATTGGCGTTCAATTTTTAAAACGAGATAAACGTTTTTTATCTGTAAATTGGCGGAAAGAAGATCAAATAGATATGGATGATATTTTTTCTAAGTTTTCCATTGGGACCTATGAATATACGAGACCTAATTGGAGAGTGGAGCCGACGAAACTCAGTTCGCTGTTTGGAGATTTCTATTTAGATCTCTCCAAAGCGTTTATTCCTGAACAGGAAATCCCATTTAGTATCCGCTCATTAGCAGGAGATGTGACCATCTTAATACCTGAGCATATACCTTTTCGGATCCAAGCAATGGTAAGAGCAGGAGAAATTGAGGTAGTAGGACAACGTGCAGAGGGGATCCATCGGACGCTTTCGTATCAAAGTGAGGACTATGAATATGCTGTGCGAAAAATTGATTTTACCGTTAAACTTGAAGCTGGATCGATTCGCATCGATCAAGTGTAGAGGGGGAGCATGGATGAATCATCGTTTTGCTAGTATTCGGTATAGCTATATTCGATCCCAATTATATGGCATGTTTCTATCATTTATCGTCTTACTTGCTACGTTGTTGACAATATATGTTTTGTTGGAACCGACCTGGTTAACCATTAAGGGGATTTTTTTATTTATGTTTCTTTATGTTTTAGTTGGACTGATCGTTTCTATTTATGCGGGTTTTAAATCTGGAGGTGATTTGAAATATCGATTTGATTATTTATCGACACAAATTACTCAATTTGCAAATGGAAACTATCAATCACGGTTACATTTTCAAGAAGGCGATGAGATTACGAGAGTAGCTAATGAGATGAATGCATTAGGAGAAGCGCTGCAAGATCAAGTGAAGTCTTTGCAGCGAATGGCTGATGAAAGAGCTGATATGGCTAAAAACTCTTATAAGACTGCCGTAATGGAAGAAAGACAGCGCATTGCAAGGGACTTACATGATGCTGTCAGTCAACAATTATTTGCACTTGGTATGTTTTCTGAAGCGGCAATTAAACAATTGGATGAAGCTCCCGAATTAGCAAAGAAACAAATGATGGAGGTATCAAAAGCGGCATTACAATCGCAAACAGAAATGCGTGCGTTATTATTGCATTTACGTCCCGTTTATTTATCAGGTGAGCCATTAGATAAGGGAATTATTAAACTAGTAAATGAGTTACAACAAAAAAGCCATATCGATTTTCAATTATTACTACCCGATAACCTGAATATTACGGAGACAATTGAAGAACATGTATTTCGTATTGTGCAGGAGGCACTTGCAAATATTTTACGTCATTCCAATGCGTCCAACGTAGTCATCCAGATTTCTAAACGTTCGGATGAGTTGTTGCTTCATATTAGTGATAATGGAAATGGGTTTAATGTGGACGAAGAAAGAAAAGTATCTTATGGATTAAAAACAATGAAGGAACGTAGTGAGGAATTAGGGGGGGCGTTTCGAATACGTTCCATTGAACAAGAAGGGACATATGTCGATATTCGTATACCTTGTTAGAGGAGAGAAAGAATATGATTCAGGTAATCGTCGTTGATGATCATGAGATTGTAAGAAAAGGAATCGTTGCCTATTTGCACACAGATAAAGAAATTGAAGTAATCGGACAAGCGGCAAATGGGAAGGAAGGAGCTAGAATCAGTTTACAACATCGTCCAGATGTCGTTTTAATGGATTTAATTATGGAAGAGGGAAACGGAATAGAGGCAACTGCTCAAATTATGCAGCAATATCCAGAGTGTAGAGTTATCATTTTAACGAGCTTTTATGATGACGAGCAAATATTCCCTGCACTGGAGGCCGGGGCATTTAGTTATCTATTAAAAACCTCCACAGCTACCGAAATTACCGAGGCAATTAAAAAAGCTTATCAAGGAGAAGCAGTGATTGAACCAAAAGTAGCTGGGAAATGGATGAGCAATTTTCGCACAGGCGAGAAAAAGCCTCATGAATATTTAACAGACCGAGAATTTGAAGTTTTATTATGTATTGGAAATGGATTAACGAATCAGGAAATAAGTGAGCGATTATATATTGGGATTAAAACAGTAAAAACCCATGTGAGTAATATATTGTCAAAGCTTGAAGTAAATGATCGCACACAAGCAGCTGTTTATGTACATCGCAATCGGTTGTTTCATGTTAAATGAGCATACATCATTATTTTTCGGATTCCTTTATCTCTGCTTGGTAGTGTAAATATATAGTAAGTAAATGGCTTCAACTGGAATGTGGACAAATTTTCCTCTTTGCTATTCTCCGTTTGTATTTGTATAATACTATTAAAACAATAAGGGGAATCCTACTATAAGGTGCTGTAAGACTTAGAAAATCCTGTTATCCAAGTCTAGCGGTCTAAGCGGTAGATCAAGCCCTACTTCGTAAGCGACTTTTAGTTACACCCTTGTGATATTTAACAACAAATAGGTATGAAGGAAACCATTACTGACCTGAAGATCCACTTTATTGTCGCATAGAACGATCATTTTTGAAGAAAGGATATATCCATGGTGAAACTATCGAAAAAGGAAGAAAATCTACTACTGCTTATTTGGGCACAAGCTTTTGTTGCTTTACTTGGAAGTTTATTTTTTTCTGAAGTAATGGGGTACCCGCCCTGTGAGTTATGCTGGATACAACGAATATTGATGTATCCACTTGTCATCATTTATGGAGTAGCAGTGTTTAAAAGAGATGTATCTATGGTACTTCCGGGTTTAATTCTGAGCGGCATTGGGATGTTTGTGTCGACTTATCATTATCTTGTGCAAAAGCTTCCGGCGTTAAAGGAGGCAGGGGGGGCGTGCGGTGTCGTACCGTGCAATGTCACCTATATTAATCTGTTAGACTTTATCACGATACCCTTTTTAGCGGGAACAGCATTTATCATTATCTTTGTGTTGCATGTTCGTTTAATTCGTACATCTAAAACAAGGAATTAAGTAAAATTCTTCTATCTTTTAGAGTGAAAATTAAATAAAATTAGCAGAATGATTTACTAGAGAAAATGAGTAATATATAATGTCTTAGAACCTCTTCTCAAAAGGAGCTGAAATCATGGGCAAAAAAATAACTATTTTTATAGGTGTCATTGTTATTTTATTTGCAGGCTTATATTTTGTTATCGATTATAAAAATAAGCAAGCAGTTGAGGATAATAACAATCCATATGGAGATAAAGAACTGCACCAAGGTACGATTGACCAATTAGATGATCCAAACTATCAAAATCAAATGATGCCAGATGAGCTAAAAGAAAAAGTAGACAGTGGCGATCCGGTAACCGTTTATTTTTACGATCCATTATGCTCTCATTGTCAGGCAACAACTCCATATCTTGTTCCGTTAGCAGAAGATAATGAGATTGATATGAAAAAAATGAATTTACGAGAATTTAAAGACCAATGGAATGTTTATGCTATTGATTCCACACCTACTTTAGTCCACTTTGAAGACGGCAAAGAGGTATCTCGCATTGTCGGTGATCAGGGAGAGGCTAACTTTCAGGCTTTCTTTGACGAGTATATAAAAAAATAGAACGATGAAGGAAAGAAGCCAAAAGGCCAGCTACTAAATAAGTTGGCTTTTCCTTTATCTAAAATATGTCAGAATATTGCTTCGGTTTGTCGGGATATGGATTAGGGCTAAAAGGTATAAAGCCATGATGATAGTGGAGAAAAAAGGGGGGATTTTTTGTTCTATGCATTTTATTGTCGTAGTTACCAGCACATGATGAGATTCGCTAGCAAACTTTTAAAATGGCGTACCCCAACAGTGATTACGGGAAAAAATAGTTTGCAAGAGTTACCTGAGTTGTTATTACAAAAGGGACATAAGCGAATTCTAATGGTAACAGATAAAGGGATTCGTGAAGCAGGTTTACTCGATCAACTATGCAGCTATCTACAAGGAGCAAACATTCATTATGTCATCTATGATAAGACGATTTCTAATCCTACTATTAAGAATATTGAGGAAGCGCTCTCTGCTTTTCGGGATCAACAATGTGAAGCGATAATTGCTTTGGGTGGCGGTTCTGTCATGGATTGTGCGAAAATAGTTGGCGCTAGATATGCGAGAAATAAACCAATTCCAAAGATGAAGGGACAATTAAAGGTTCGAACCGAAACTCCATCATTATACGCCATCCCCACTACTGCTGGATCTGGAAGTGAAGGAACGTTGGCGGCTGTTGTCAGTAATCCCGATACTTCTGAAAAGTATGCTATCAATGACCCTGTACTTATTCCTAACTATGCTTTACTGGACCCTCAACTACTTGTTAAGCTTCCTCCCATAATAACAGCAACGACTGGGATGGACGCTTTAACTCATGCCATTGAAGCATTTATTGGCAAGAGCAATACAAAGGAAACGAGGGCTTGGAGCAAAGAAGCAGTTAAATTAATTTTTGAAAATCTAGAACGAAGCTACACAAACGGAGATGACTTAAAAGCGCGAGAAAACATGCAATTCGCTGCCTATTTAGCTGGAATTGCTTTTACTCGTGCATATGTTGGTTATGTACACGCTATTGCTCATACGTTTGGTGGTTTTTATCAAGTGCCTCATGGGCTGGCAAATGCAATTATATTACCATATGTTCTGGAATATTACGACACGGAAGTTTATAATTCATTAGCAGAACTAACCGATGTTGTTTCTCCAAGGAACAGCTTAAACAGTAGCAAGCAAAAAGCGCTATGGTTTATTAACGAAATAAAGCGAATGAATCGTGCCATGCATATCCCAGAGAAACTAGCTGCAATAGATCAAGAAGTTATTCCAAAGATGGTTGAAAGGACATTACAGGAAGCAAATCCACTATACCCTGTCCCAAAAATATTAACAAAGCAAGATATGTACTATCTTTATAAGCAAATGATTGCTTTGAATGAATAACGAGATGAACCATAACTAGAGTGCCAGTTTAGAACGAAACTAACAGAAAAATCTTCCCATCGGAAAATCCGAACTAATTGAAATGCTAAGAAAAACGAAGAAAACAAGAGAAAACGTTAGTATATAGAGGGAGTATAAAATTTATTACTTTGGCATAACGAAATAACCGATTAAGCCACGTCTGGCGCAAGCGCCCAGCAACTAGGCGACTTCACGAAATCACCTTCCGATAAGTCATCATTGGTTCGTGCCTCACCATGATTCCTTTATCTCACTTGATTCGTTCCACTCGCTACGTTGCTAAACGGGCGCTTGCGCCTTTGTTCCAGTCTAGGACATTATAAAATTTTGCAGCTGTGGATAACTTACTAAGTTATTTAGCCACGTTCGGCTTAAGCGCCCAGCAACTAGGCGACTTCATGAAATCACCTTCCGATAAGTCATCATTGGTTCGTGCCTCACCATGATTCCTTTATCTCACTTGATTCGTTCCACTCGCTACGTTGCTAAACGGGCGCTTGCGCCTTTGTTCCAGTCAGTTATTGAAAACAAAACTCTCCTACTCTTCCTCACTAGTCATATGATAAGCGGTTAAAAATGGGCGGTCTGCATAGTAATCAGGTGGCTTAACAGACATATTCTTATGTGCTTGTTTAAAATGATCCGATGTTTTCCAGTTTTCGAAATCCTGTACAGAACGCCATTGCGTAAACACAACGTAGGTATTTCCTTTTTTCGGTTTTAACAGACGAAATGCTTGAAGTCCTGGTAACTTTTCCATATCATGCCTCTGGTTTTGAAACTGATGTTCAAAAACCGGTTGACCTTCCTCTGTGACAGGTATGTTATTCATAACGACATAACCTTCCGCTTGTATTTCTCCATTCTTGATTAAAATGTCATAATCTCTTCCAGATACGAAAATGCTTTTCGCTCGATCCTCATAATAAGCAAGTGAACTAGATTCGGCATGCATTAACCAAATCCTTTTACCTGAATGTTTATCAATTAATTTTTGCAAAAAATCGGCGGTGCCATTTGTCATGTGAGCAAGCATTGGATTGCCTCCTTTCTATTTGAATAGCTTGGTAGTGCGAATCTTAAAGTTGTGTATGCGGTTAAATATCCTGTAGAGATGTTTGAACAATTTAGTGTTTTTTAATTCTGGTGCGCCTTCTGCTTTTTAAGTGTGAAAGCGAATTTTTGGCTAATGCTTCACAGAGGAAGCTAGGATCTACTACTATACTACCTTAGTGAACGGGTTTAAAGTCAAATGATATCTTCTTCATTTTATAAATATACGTACATTTTCTGTTAACAAATGGGATGAAGGTTACTTTTGATTTAGAGCTCTCCCTTCACATTGACTCGTATATTTTCCTTAAAGTTTTCCAGTTATTTGCTTGGAACAGCACATATTATATAACAAGAAAAAATTGAAACAATTATTATTTAATATGAAATATAAATACTTTAAGATTGTAGCATTGTGTCGTATAATGTAGGAGTGATAGTGTAGAGGTGAACCAATGAGCAGAATTGAGAGAAGAAAGAAGAAGCGTTCACGCTTATTAAAAAAATGGAAAATTATTTTATATAGTTGTTTATTATTGATAGTATTGGGATTCGTCGGTTATGCTTCGATTATATTTGGTGGTCGAATGATTGTTGATGATGAGCGGTTCTTTTTGGATGCAACGACAACGATTGAAACGAAGGATGGAAAGGTAATTGGTAGACTTTATAATGAAAATCGGTCGTTGGCGACGTTAGATAAAATTCCTGAACATGTGCAAGATGCGTTTATTGCCATTGAAGACCGACGATTTTATGATCATGAAGGAGTTGACTTTCGCTCTGTTTTTCGCGCCATCTACAAAGATATTTTGGCAATGCAGAAGGTGGAAGGTGCTAGCACCATTACGCAACAGCTCGTCAAAAATTTATTTTTGAATCATGAGAAAACATGGCTTCGTAAAACAAAAGAAGTCATGGCAGCAGTTTATCTAGAGCAGACGCTGTCTAAAGATCGTATTTTAGAACTATATTTAAATGAAATTTATTTTGGTCATGGTGTTTATGGTATTGCTACAGCTGCTGATTATTACTTTTCTAAAGATGTGACTGAGCTATCTATCGAGGAAGGTGCGCTGTTAGCAGGTCTCGTTAAGGCACCGAATGGGTATTCACCGATAAACCACCCAGAAAAAGCGATAAACCGTCGGAACACGGTGCTCTATGCGATGAATGATGTCGGTGCTATAAGCTCAAAACAGCGCAATAAAGCAGAAAAACAGGAGCTGGATATACAAATGAATAAATGGAATCCTGAGCCATCGTGGTCCGATTATACTGATTTTGTCATGAAGGAAGCAGCCCAAGAGCACCATTTGTCATTAGAGGAATTACAGCAAGGTGGTTATCGCCTGATTGTTAATGTAGATGCAGAGGCACAAAAAATTGCTCACGAGCAATTTCAAAATGATACGTATTTCCCTGGAAGTACAAAAGATGTGCAAGGTGCTTTTACGATGATGGATCATAAAACAGGAGAGATTGTGTCTGTCATTGGCGCACGAGATTTTACGTTTGGTGAATTGAACCGGGCGACAATTTCCAGGCAACCAGGTTCAACCTTCAAGCCGCTAGCTGTTTACGGACCTGCGCTCATGATGGAAGAAAAATATCATCCTTACACATTAATACCTGATCAAAAACGAACCTTCGATGGTTATACGGCCAAAAATTATGATGATCAATATGATGGTGTTGTTTCGATTTATGATGCGGTCATTTATTCCAAAAATGCGCCTGCTGTATGGCTATTAAATGAAATTGGGATTGCAAATTCTAAGAAATATTTAAAAAAACTCCATCTCCCTATAAAGGATGAAGGATTAGCAATCGCTTTAGGCGGTTTAACTACAGGGGTAACGCCAGCCGCATTAATGGAAGGCTATAGCAGTTTTGCGCAGCAAGGGAATGTGGTAAAAGCTCATTCTATCCACCAGATTATGGACCAACAAGGACATAAATTATTTCAAGCAAAATCTGAAGCAGAAAAAGTATTCAGTCCTCAAGTAGCTTGGAATATGACAGAAATGCTACAGCAAACCGTTAAGTCAGGAACAGCGACAGCAGGAAGCTTTGAAAAAGCTTTAGCTGGGAAAACGGGATCGACTCAGCACCCGCAAGTGGAAGGAAAGGTGAAAGATGCTTGGTTTGCAGGGTATACACCAAAATATGCCTTGGCACTGTGGATGGGCTATGACCAAACGGATGAAAAACACTATTTATCAGGTGGAAGTGCTTACCCGACGAAACTGGCCAAGGCGATCTTAACTAAACTCGATCAACAAGAGCCTTTGGCGGATGCATTTGTCAAACCAGAGGAAGTGGCTGCTTTACCTGAACCGATTGTACTTCCAGAGATTAAACATGTACGAGCTAACTACGCTTTTGGAAGTCTGGCATTATTTCGAGGAAAAATAACTTGGCAAGGTTCAGACGATGAACGAGTCATATATCGTATTTACCGGGAAGAAGAAGGAATTGATAAACGGATTGGCGAGGTCGAAGGAAAAACGGAATTTACTGTGGAAGATGCATTGCTAAACACAAAGGAATACTATGTTGTTCCGTATGATCCGTTAACGAAAACAGAAGGTACTCCGTCTGAAACAGTAACCCTTAGCTGGTAATCATAATTTAGACAAAATAATGACAATTCCTAGGCAATACTATACACATTTCTAAGGAATCGTTATAGTTAGATTGGAAATAAGAACGTGAAAAAGGATGGATGGCATGTCAAACAAATTTAATGATACAATTATTCGGGCTTATAAAGGGGAGGCTACGAATTATACACCTGCTTGGTTTATGCGCCAGGCTGGAAGGTCACAACCTGAATACCGGGAGTTAAAGAAAAAATATTCGTTATTTGAAATTACCCATCAGCCGGAATTATGTGCATATGTAACAAGACTACCAGTTGAAAATTACCATGTTGACGCGGCAATTTTGTACAAAGATATTATGTCTCCACTGCCTGCAATAGGAATTGATGTGGAAATTAAGTCAGGTATCGGACCAGTGATTCATAATCCGATTACTTCCATTCATGATGTAGAAAAACTTGGTACTATTAATCCGCAAACAGATGTGCCTTATGTACTTGAAACGATTCGCTTGTTAACAGAAGAGCAGTTACAAGTACCTTTAATCGGTTTTAGTGGAGCTCCCTTTACGTTAGCAAGCTATATGATTGAAGGAGGCCCATCCAAAAATTACAGTAAAACGAAATCGTTTATGTATCAGCATCGAGACGCGTGGTTTTTATTAATGGATAAGTTAACAGATATGACGATTACGTATGTGGATGCACAAATAGATGCTGGTGCTCAAGCAATCCAGATTTTTGATTCCTGGGTTGGCAGCCTAAATGCTGCTGACTATCGAATTTTTATTAAACCAGTGATGACAAGAATATTCTCTGAACTTCAAAGGCACGGGGTTCCATTAATTATTTTCGGTGTGGGGGCTCGTCATCTATTACTGGAATTTAATGATTTACCAGTGGATGTTATCGGACTTGATTGGCGCACATCGATTCAAGAAGCAAGGAAAATGGGTGTAACCAAGGTGCTGCAAGGGAATTTGGATCCAGCTATTTTGTTAACAGAATGGGAAACGATAGAGAGACGGACACAAGCAATCTTGGATGAAGGCTTAGCGGATGGAAACCATGTATTTAATTTAGGACACGGTGTAACGCCAGATATTCAGCCGGCTACGTTAAAACAGCTAACTGCTTTTATTCATGAATATACCAATCGAGAGATGTAAATAAAACGGGAACTTTTTATTTGAAAGGTGTGGAATCATGGAAAGAAAGAGAATGGGATTATTAGTTATGGCTTATGGAACGCCATATAAAGAAGAAGATATTGAGCGTTATTATACACATATTCGCCACGGAAGAAAGCCTGAGGAAGAAGCTCTACAAGATTTAAAAGACCGTTATAAAGCAATTGGCGGTATTTCCCCACTAGCAAAAATTACGAATCAGCAAGTGGAGAAGCTGGAAGCGACCTTAAATGCTGTACAGAATGAGTATGAGTTTAAAGCATACACTGGGTTAAAACATATTGAACCGTTCATTGAGGATGCAGTTCAGCAAATGGCAGAAGATGGCTTGGAAGAAGCAGTATCGATTGTTTTAGCACCACACTACTCTACTTTTAGTGTACAATCCTATAATAAACGAGCTAATGATGAAGCTAAAAAACATGGCATCATGATTTCTTCTGTAGAAAGCTGGTACGATGAGCCTGGCTTTATTAAATATTGGGCTGATCAAATTGCTGATGTCTATAGGGAAATGACAGAAGAAGAGCGAGAAAAAGCTGTACTTATTGTTTCCGCACATAGCTTGCCTGAAAAAATCTTGCAGAACGGTGATCCGTATCCGCAGCAATTGGAAGAAACAGCAAAATTGATTTCAGAGGCAACTGGGATTTCGAATTATGAAATAGGGTGGCAAAGTGAAGGCAATACACCTGATCCTTGGTTAGGACCAGATGTACAAGATCTCACAAGAGACCTTTATGAGCAAAAAGGATACCAAACATTTGTCTACGCTCCAGTAGGATTTATTGCGGACCATTTAGAAGTATTGTATGACAATGATTATGAATGTAAAGTGGTTTGTGATGAAATAGGTGCGGCTTATTATCGTCCCGCAATGCCAAATACACATCCGCAATTTATTAACACATTAAGCGATGTCGTATTAAAGCAAGTAAAGCGTGAAGCAAATGAGTAATCCGAAGCAATTCGTCGTTATAGGTGGCGGAATAACCGGCTTATCTGCCACCTACTATTTACAAAAAGAGATCGCTGAAAAGCAGCTTCCTTACAAGGTAAAACTTGTTGAAGCAAGCGGTCGATTAGGAGGCAAAATCAGGACATTGCAACGGGATGGCTTTACTATCGAACAAGGTGCTGACTCGATGTTAATTCGAAAAAAACCTGCTATGAAACTAGTAAACGAGTTAGGACTTGAGGATCAAATCGTTCGTAATGCTACAGGTAAATCCTATATTTTAAAAGGGAATAAATTTCATCGTATGCCGCAAGACACATTTATGGGCATTCCAAAGAGTGCTCGTTCAGTGTTGTCTTCCACATTAATCTCTTCAAAAGGAAAAATGAGGGCGTTAGTGGATTTGTGGAAAGGAAAAAGGAACGAAGAGACGGACGAATCGTTAGCTGCTTTTTTTAGACGTCGCTTTGGTAATGAATTGCTTCATAATCAGATTGAAACGCTATTATCTGGAATTCATTCCGGAAACATTGAGGAAATGAGTTTAAAAGCATCATATCCACAATTTCTCCAATTGGAAAAAGATTATGGTAGTTTAATCAAAGGATTAAAGCATACCATTCCTCAAGCGAATCAGGAAAAGACGAAGGAGCCTGCACCAGGTGCGTTCTTTTCATTTCAAAACGGATTAGGTACAATAGTCGATCGGTTAAGGGAAACGATTGGCGAAGAAAACATTACTTTAGAAACAGCAGTAGACCATATTGAGAAAAAAGAACATGGCTACCATTTATTGCTAAGTGATGGGGCCGTATACAAAGCAGACGCTGTGATTATGGCTACACCGCATTTCACGGTACCAAAAATGTTTAGTCAATATGATTTCTTTAAACCATTTTTAGATGTTCCTGCCACATCTACAGCGAATATAGTGTTGGCATTTAATAAGGTCAAAATAAAGAAGGATATAGATGGGACAGGGTTTCTTGTTGGTAAAAACAGTAATTTTCACATTACTGCTTGTACGTGGACGCATAAAAAATGGCCATTAACGACGCCGGATGAAAAAGTTTTGTTACGTTGTTATGTTGGTAGACCTGGTGAAGAAGCAATTGTGGAAGAGTCAGATGATGCTTTGACAAACCTTGTATTAAAAGATTTACACAAAGCAATGAAATTAAAGGGAGAACCTGCGTTTAGTGTTGTTACACGTTGGCGAAATGGCAGACCACAGTATACAGTTGGGCATTTAGAAAGACTTGCTGAAATAAGAAAACAAGCTGCTACGAAAATTCCAGGTGTTTTTTTAACAGGTTGTTCCTACGATGGGCAAGGTATTCCGGACTGTATAGAACAAGGAGAAAGAGCGGCTCAGGAAGCGTTGCATTTTGTTTTACGTTAATAAAATTAATTCATTACTTATATAGTGAAGAACCCAAAGGAAGCACAAAGCTAGCTTTTGGGTTCTTCATTTTTTATAAGATAAGAAAGCATAGATTTTGTCGCTTTGGTGGATAACGAAATAACTGAATATACACGTCCGGCGCATGCGCTCAGCAACGAAGCGACTTTAGAAATACGCCCTACGATAAGTCACCATCCGTTCGTGGCTAAGAGGAAGGCCGACTAAAAACGGGCTTGCCCGCCCAGACGTCGGTATACGCCTCATGATTCCTTTATCCCGTAAAAAGGCGTTATAGACTCCCACGGTCTAAAAATAGAAGATGCAAGCTGAACAAGTAACAGCACCTATATCCGATTCGTTCCTTTAACGTTTCATAGGAGATGAGTGAAAACCCCCTCTGATGGAAGATTCACTTTATCACTTCTGCTTCTCTTCTCGATAGCTTGCTTCTAGCTGGTCAACAAGTGAACCTACGAAGGCAACAGCTTGCTTAATCGCAGTTGGTGTGGACATGTCTACACCCGCTTTTTGGATCAAGTCGAGTGGTTTAAGCGTTCCTCCTGACTTTAACACTTCTATCCAGCGTTTGGCTGCAGGAGCGCCTTCTTCTTGAATTGTCTGTGCTACAGCAGTGGAAACTGTTAACCCTGCGGAGTACGTATAAGGATAGAGTCCCATGTAGTAATGAGGCTGGCGCATCCAAGTGAGTCCTGCTTCTTCATTAATCGTAACGGTATCTCCCCAGAAATTTGCTAAAGCTTCTATCTTTTGCTCGGAGAGAACTTTTGCAGTTAAAGGCGTTCCACTTTCTGCTAAAGTATAAACTCTTCGTTGAAATTCAGCTTCAAGTAAATGCGTAACAAAATTATGATAATACGTTCCTAATAATTGGGTGATAATCCAGCGCTTCATTCGCTCATCATCTGTCTTATCTAATAGATGATTCGCAAGCAGAAGCTCATTTAATGTAGAAGGCGCTTCAATGAAGTACGTCGAAGGACGCGTATTAAATAAAGACTGTGCTTTTCCCGCAAAGTAAAAATGCCCTGCATGACCTAATTCATGTGCTAATACAAATGCTCCGCGCATCGTGTCTGTCCAAGTAATCAGAATATACGGGTGTACTCCATAAGGACTCGAACAGAAAGCGCCTGTTGCTTTTCCGACATTATCAGCTAAGTCGATCCAACGGTTTTCAATAGCTTGTTTCATCACTTGTTGATAGTCTTCACCCATTACACCAAGAGCTTCAATAATAGTAGCTGTTGCTTCCTCGTATGTTGTTACAGGATTGAAGCTTGGGTCAAGCGGAGCTTTTAGGTCACACACATATAGTTCATCCAGACTTAGCTGCTCTTGTTTTAAGCGCGCAAATCGTTGCATATGAGGTGCGAGTTCTGTTTGAATAACATCAAGCTGATTATGGTACATATCTGTTGTAACTTGTTGCGGATGCAATAGCATATCAGTTACATTGTCATAATGACGTTGCTGTGCCATGACGACTTGCTTGGTAACCTCTGTTGCATAAACAGCAGCGTATGTATGCTGATATTGCTGAAGAGTTTGTACAAACGAGTGATATGCGTTTCTACGAGCAGTGTGGTCTGCTGTTAGCTCATAACGATCTTCGTATAATGCAGCAGACATAGGAAGTTCATTGCCTTGTTCATCAGAAATCGATGCAAATACCATATCCGATGATTTGCTTCGCTGATAAATCATATATGGAGCGTTATGCACTTCTGAAAGAGCAGCTAGCAGTTCTTCTATTTGCGGAGATAAAGTATAAGGCTTCTTTTCTATCAAGTCAGCAAGCATTTTGCGGTAAGTTGCTAATGCAGGGTGTTGTTTGACAAATTCACCCATTGTTTCGGTAGGTATTTCCAGAATTTCCGATTGAATAAAAGAAAGCTTTGCCTGGATTTTTGCTAATGCTTGGGCGACTTTTGCACTGTCTTGCTGACGAATTGGATCTGTTCCATCGGTACTGTTTCGTAAACTAGCATAAGTTGCTACACGGATAACCCTTTTTTGAAAAGTCTCGTATGCTTCTATGCATTGATGCAGTGTGGAAGCTTCTTTTCCCAATTCTCCTTTATAAGAACCGAATTGCTCCACATCTTGCTGAATAGCTCGTAATTCATTCTCCCAATCCATATGTGTAGAAAATAAATCTGTAAGATCCCATGTGAGTTTTTTCGGTACCTCAGAACGTATTTGTCGTTTAACCATTCACGCTTCCCCTTTCCTAAATAAAAAGTGACTATTACCTAGATATGAAAATTACGTATTACGAAATATTATTTTTTATATCATTATATTACAATGGCAGGAATAATGATAGATGTTTTAAGAAAATTTAGTAATCGCTAACCAGATGGTATTGAATCTTCTCATTTTGTAGCGATATTAGAAAGGATTTTACCCATAAAAAAAGCTGACGTTAATTATTCGTCAGCAGTTCGTATGACCTTCATTTTACATGAAAGGAACGAATTGTCTTCTATCCTTCTTCATGTAGCATAGTGAGGGGGGAAAACCCCTTGCTAAAAAAATGATTTATATATATTCGATTGTTAGGATCGTGATGGTATGAACGAAAAGTTTCAACTGAACCAGACATTTACTGTAATCGGACCTTCCACCTACTCTTCTAAGCTTTAACTTGCAGGATGGAAGGGATGGTCTTACTGTCAATGACATAAGGGATAGATTCTTTATCTGGCTGGATGGTCGCAATCATCACATAAATTTCCATAGCAATCTGCTTTTTCAATCATATCATGACCACATTTACTACATTTTTTCTTAGGTAGATTTCTGAAAAACTCAAGAACGTTCATCATTAGGAATTCCTCCTCTTAAGTAATTATGATCTATTGTAATATAACAGTATGAATAAAGTCAACACTGTGTTACAACAAAAATGTTTATTTTTTAACAGATACGAAAGAAAGTATAAAATTTATTACTTGTCATAACGAAATCACCGAATAAGCCACGTCCAGCGCAAGCTCCCAGCAACTAGGCTACTTCACTCCATTGCCCTACGATAAGTCATCATTGGTTGTAGCTATGAGGAAGACCGACTAAAAACGGGCTTGCCGATCAGGCGTTGGCATACTCCTGGTTTTAGTGACATGATTCTTAAAACTTTAGTTGCTTCGTTCCAGTCGCTACGTTGCTAACCTGGCGCCCTGCGCCTTTGATTTAATTACTGATAATCTGTGGTATGGATACCATCAAATAAAGCCATCATCTAGGGGAAATGAGATGAGTGACCTAATGGTAGCTGTATTACAACAATTCCTGTTTTAAGACGTATGTCTGATTTTGGTGAAGATAATGCTCGTAAAGTTTGTTAATATGTATTCTATTTTTTGTAGCTTGGATCCATGTATACGGTTTGTTACTAATAATATTCTATATTGATGGACTATACATGTTTTAAATTCTTAGTATATTTTCGTTTTAAGTCACGGAGAGGGAATTCTTTTGCTTCCTTATGGGTTTTTTATTAAACTATAAGTGGGTATACAAAAAACTTGGCAAAAGTATTTCAGCAATAGGTCGTCTGTCTGTTTCTGTGAGATAAAGTGAATCTTCGAACAGTGGGGGTTCTTTCCTCCCTCACGGCTGGTTAGTACCGTAATGGTATACTAAAGGCTCCTTATGAGTTTTAGGTGTTAGTATCTCACTTCGATTAGTTGCAGTATGAATTTTTCAATTCTTGTAGTGGGTGTCTTACAGCAGCTTATAAGCGATATCCATGATTTCTATCTACACCATTGAAATGACGTACGTCAATTTCTGAACTTTTGCTTGCTTTCTGGATCAGTACTAGAAAAAATTTATATTCCAAACGTTGGAAGGAGCCTACTAGGTATGAAATTTATAGATAATAAAGGTATTTTAGATCCGTCTATGAACTTAGCGTTAGAACAATATATTGTAGAAAACTTTGGTGAAACGGACACATTTTTGCTGTTTTATGTAAACCAACCTTCCATTATCATTGGGCGAAATCAAAATACCATTGAAGAAATAAACACACACTATGTGAACGAGCATGATATTAAAGTAGTGCGCCGTTTATCTGGCGGTGGTGCTGTTTACCATGATGAAGGAAATTTAAACTTCAGTTTTATTACCAAAGATGATGGAAACAGCTTTCAAAATTTTGCTAAATTCACACAACCGGTAGTAGAAGCCTTAAATAAATTAGGCGTACCAGCAGAATTGAAAGGGCGTAATGATTTAGTTGTGAAAGGTCGTAAAATTTCGGGGAATGCTATGTATGCAACCAAAGGTAAGATGTTCAGTCACGGAACGCTTATGCTTGATTCAGAAATTGAAAATGTTGTATCAGCTCTTAAAGTCAATAAGGAAAAAATAGCGTCAAAAGGAATTAAGTCTATCCGGAGCCGTGTAGCAAATATATCAGAATTTCTGGAACAAAAAATTTCGATGGATGAATTTAAACAAGTTATTTTACGTCATGTGTTTGATGTAGAGAATATCTCCGAAGTTCCTCGTTATGAATTAACAGAAGAAGATTGGGAAAATGTGAAGCAAATTTCTGGTGAACGCTATAATAACTGGGAATGGAATTATGGGAAGTCACCATCGTTTAATATTCAAGCCTCCCATAAATTTGATGCAGGTCTTGTTGATGTTCGATTGGATGTGAAAAAAGGAATGATTGAAAACTGTAAAATTTACGGTGATTTTTTCGGAATTGGAGAAATTAGTGTCTTGGAAAATAAATTAATTGGTGTTCGCCATCAACAAGAAGCGATAGAAGAAGCATTGGCAGATGTAGATGTCCCTCGTTATTTAGGAAAGATAACGAAGGAAGACTTTATACATTTAATTTATTAATGTAAAAAACGGTAGGAAAGGGAATCCTTTTTTAATGATAAAGTATAAAAATTGTTGCTTTGGGGATACAGACTTAACGGAATAGCCACGTCCGGCTTAAGCGCCCAGCAACTAGGCAACTTCACGAAGCGCCCTACGATAAGTCATCATCGGTTCGAGGTTAAGAGGAGGGCCGACTAAAAACGGGCTTGCCGCTCAGGCGTCGGCATACTCCTGTTGCAGGAGCATGATTCCTAAAACTTTAGTTGATTCGCTCCAGTCGCTATGTTGCTAAACGTGGGTATGAGCTCCAAACTATATTTGGACTCATGCCCTTTCATTTTTCTACGGGCTGACAATGAATCTCTTTTTGACAACGTTTCCACTTGATTTGAAACCGCACCTCATATATAATTGAATTGTTTAACGATTCGTATAGTTTTGACGGGGGTATGGAAAAAATCAATTCTATTAAAATGAATGATTATTCATTCATTTTAACGGGCAAGGGGGAATAATATGAATATTAGCGAACAATTGTCTATAACGGCACAGGAATATGCGGATAAGCCAGCCTATATTTTTGAGCATAACATAACAAGTTATCAAGAACTCAATCAAGTGGTAACATTATTTGCCTCAGGTTTGGCTTCGCTCGGCTATAAAAAAGGTGACCATATTGCTTTGGTTGTTGGGAATAGTCCGTATTATATCATTGGCCTATATGGAGCTTTACGCCTAGGCTTAGTAGTTATTCCAATCAATCCATTATATACACCAACTGAAATGAACTACATATTATATAATGGCGATGTACAAGCTGTCATAACGTTAGACAGAATGCTAGAAAAATTTCAGGCTATGGATCGAGAGTTAGATATTTCGCATTATATTGTTTGTGATTCCGGGGCAGAAGAACAAACAGTATCGATTTCGCAGCAAAAAATACACGCTTTCTCAGAAGTTTTTCAGTTAGGAAAACCACATTTTTCCGGCCCAGAATTACATAAACATGACCCGGCTATTGTTTTGTACACATCAGGTACAACAGGTGCACCAAAGGGAGCAGTGCTTTCCCACCATAATATATATTCTAACGCAAAGGATGTGGCTGATTATCTAAGTATAAATGATGAAGATAAAGTAATTGCAGCTTTACCTATGTTTCATGTGTTTTGCTTAACAGTTTCGGTTAATGCTCCATTAATGAATGGAGGAACGATTCTCATTCTACCGAAATTCTCACCCACTGCTGTATTTGCATTGAGTAAAACGTATGAAGCAACCATTTTTGCTGGTGTACCAACTATGTATAATTACTTATTACAAGCAAAAAGCAGTAATCAAGAAAATCCTTTTTCAACGATTCGCTTCTGCATCTCTGGAGGTGCTTCGATGCCTGTAGCTTTATTAAAAGGATTTGAGCAAGCCTTTGATGTGAAGATTTCTGAAGGATATGGGTTATCCGAAGCCTCTCCAGTCACGTGCTTTAATCCATTAGACAAACCACGTAAACCTGGATCTATTGGTCGGAGTATCCAAGGTGTTGAAAATAAGGTGGTGGATGAGTGGGGAGAAGAAGTGGCTACTGGTGAAGTAGGCGAATTAATTGTCCGCGGGCCAAATGTCATGTTAGGCTACTACAAACTTCCAGAGGAAACAAAGGCAGTTTTAAAAGATGGTTGGTTATATACAGGGGATATGGCGCGGATGGATGAAGAAGGGTACTTTTATATTGTGGACCGCAAAAAAGATATGATACTAGTAGGCGGTTATAATGTTTACCCTCGTGAAGTGGAAGAAGTTCTTTATCGTCATCCTAATGTAGTAGAAGTAGCTGTGCTAGGTTCTCCTAATCCAGAAACTGGGGAGGCAGTACAATGTTTTGTGGTGACAGATAGTCCTCTTTTAACGAAAGAGGATTTAACAGCATTTTGTCAAATCCACTTAACTAAATATAAAATTCCAGAAAATATAATATTTTTAGATGAATTACCAAAGAATACAACAGGGAAAATTCTAAGAAAAAATCTACGTGAACAAGTGCTTCAATAATAAGTGGAACTTTGGTGTTTGTGCGGATATCAGCTTTTATTCTAGTTTCGCTGTATGACTCCCACTTTAGGAGTTGGATAATCCATATTGCGCTAAGTCTAAAGTGGGAGATACTAGCACTTAAATGCTGGTTCGTAGAATACCTTTAGGATGATACATCACGGTACTATCTCGAGGAGGAACGAAGTCTCTGCGTTGGAGATGCTTTATATAGTGCCCAAGAGAGATTGATAAGATGCTGTTTTTCATTTATAGCTTAATCCATTAACAAACGTCAGCTTTACTCGTATGGAAGCATAGCTTCGTTTGATAACTGGCAAAAGTTAACCTTTGTTTGTTTTGGATAAAATGAATAAATTAAATGGAAAATTCACTTTTTTGTTTCTTTTTTCGCAGAAGTTTGGTAATTTAATATTTAAGCCACTTTCTTTTCTACTAGGAAAGGATGAAAATATGTTTAACTTTTATACAGAACCCCCAGAAATCACCCCCTTTACTGCTGCATTGATCGCCCAACGCGATTCTAATAATAAACCAATGACGATGGTGCTTGAAGAGCAGGGAGAATATGCAGTCCGCTGTACGCCAAGTAAGATGATTGACCATGCATGTAAATATTTCGGAAGTAGTCTTAAAGGAAGGCAAGATGGAACACGTGATATTTGCGGAATCACGCATAAAGCACCGATTACCGTCGATCCGCTGAGCGGCATGTATTTTTTCCCTACTATTTCTCCATCTAGTTCGCAATGTACGTGGATTGCTCATTCCCATATCGACCAAGTTCAAAAAAAGGGCGAATATGATACGGAAATTATCTTTCATAATGGCAAAAGCATTGTGTTAGAAATTTCATACGGATCCATGTTAAATCAAATTCAGCGAACAGCTCAATTCCGTTATTTATTAAATAACCGCCTCAAGTTTTTAAAGAAGCACATTGATCAGCCAGAATTGATTTTTCCATCAACTCCTCAAAAATAAGTTTCACCTTCTTTCGGATGGCTGGATTAAAATAATTTCGTTTCTCCTCACGACCTTGACACAAAAACAAATAAGATGAAAATGAATCGTTCTTATCTAGCTTTACAACTTGTATCTGTTTTTGTTGCATGGTTTTTCGCAAGCTTTTTCGTTCTTGAAGTGCCAGATGTTCCATTTTTTTTAAGACTTCTAAGTATGCCTCTTTTATTTTAAATGCTTTAAATCCCCCTGCTTGTAGAAAGTAAATATCTTGTTGGATGACAACAATAGTCATGGAAAGAAACAGAAAACGTGATGCTAACGCCAATTCATCTTCATTTAAGTAGCGCAAAAAGGCCCCTCCTTTTACAAGAACGTTTGTTCCTATAATAATAGTATATGTGATAGTCATAAAAAAATTCAATTCAAAATGACTTAAAAAGAAAAGAAAGTGGCAATATGAATGATAGGGACTATGCATATTTGTTCTTTTCAATTAAAATAGAAATAGTTTACATGTAATAGAGAAGATTTAAATCACGAACAAAAGGGTAAATATACCGAAAAAGCGAACCGAAATTTCTGCTTGATCTCGTACTCCGGGGGGATCAAAGCTTTATAACATCTAACTATGTACTATAGGAAGAATGACGATAAAAAGGTTTGAAAAGAGTCACTTTGCTGGTAACTTCTATACGCTTTCTTTAAACGTGTTAAAACTTTATATTCCGGAAAAATGACATTCATATATCGAGGAGATTTACTACATGTTTTTATTAGACATCCAACTATCCGATTGGGAAATGATTTTTAATAGTGAAAATTTTGATGAATACATAATGGAATTGCTGCAAAACTATGAGAGCTTAGGACCGCTTCCAGGTATTTTATTACCGTTTATTGAAGCATTTTTACCGTTTCTGCCTTTAGTTGTGTTTGTATTTGCTAATGCAGCTGCTTACGGGCTGTTGGAAGGGTTTATTTTATCTTGGGCAGGATCCGCGCTTGGAGCGATACTCGTTTTTTTAATTATCCGCAAACTGGGTGATCGCAAGATTTTTATAGTAATCCGTAAGAATAAACAGGTAAGGAAAGTAACCGCATGGCTGGAAAGGCATGGATTTGGACCATTATTTTTATTAATGTGTTTTCCATTTTCTCCATCATCCGTTATAAACGTTGTTTCTGGGTTGTCTAAAATCAGTACGCAACAATTCATATTAGCCGTGATCATGGGGAAATCCGTCATGATTTTCTCTATTGCCTATGTAGGATCAAGCATTATGGAGTTTGCAAAAAATCCAGTAAAAACCATTGTCGTTGGAGGGTGTATCGTCCTATTTTGGCTGGTAGGAAAGTATATTGAAAAACGATTGCAGAAAAAAGCGCAGTTGCGTGAAGAATCAGACTCTAAGCAAGATTAAAATATTGTTTTCTAGGGTAAGCTATTAGTAGAAATTACTCTGGAGGAAGATAAGAATGAAAAAAAAATATCGGAAAGTGGTCACATTTTTCTTGCTTGGGGCCATGATTATATTTGTCAGTCGATCGGCTTTATTTGCTAGTTATGTCGTAGAAGGTGAATCAATGGAACCCACTTTGGATGATGGCAATTTGTTGATGGTAAACAAGTTTGTGTATGATTTAACTGAAGTCGATCGATTTGATGTTATCGTTTTTCGAGCCAATGAAAAAGAGGATTACGTCAAAAGGGTTATTGGGATCCCTGGAGATACCATTCAATATCAAAATGATAAATTATATATAAATGGAGACTATGTGGAAGAAGATTTTTTGCAAGATTATGCTCAAGCTACGCTAAGTAACAAACCGCAAACAGGAAACTTTACGCTTAAAGAGGTAACTGGCGAGACTAAAGTACCCGACGGAATGCTATTTGTTATGGGAGATAATCGTGGCGAGAGTTTAGACAGCCGTTCATTTGGTTTTATTTCCCAAGCGCAATTAGTAGGTAAAGTAGATGTAAAATATTGGCCTCTTTCACAAGCTAGTCTAAGTCTTGGCGGCTAAATATTCAAAAACAAACTACACGTTTTTTCAGGAGATACATGATATACTAGTGCTATCATAACAACGATTATATATTAGTACGGGCGGATGATTCCCAGTCTTAAAGAAAAAGAAAGGGTACTCTGTCCGTTTTCTGTTTTACTATGTTTTAAGCAAGTTGGCCACAGGGTTTGGAACGGAAAATGTTGGAATATAAAATTCTATTGCGCCACGTAAGCTTTGATAGCAGAAGAGCATAGTAACGGATAGTTTCATTCACGCTCAGACATATTTATGAAAGGGGAAGTGAGTAATGGGGCTTCGTTTTATAACAGGTCGTGCTGGTACAGGGAAAAGCGGCCGAATATTTGATGAAATAAAGGAGAAATTATTAAATCGCCCACAAGGTTCAGCCATTTTTTATATCGTTCCAGATCAAATGACATTTCAGCAGGAGTATAAGCTGTTTAAGGATAAAGCCATCCTCGGTAGTATACGTGCACAGGTAGTCAGCTTTTCTCGTTTGGCTTGGCGAGTTTTACAAGCAACAGGTGGGGGGAATAAGCAATTTATTAGTACTGTAGGGATGCAAATGTTGCTGAGGAAGATCATGGAAGAAAAGCAAGGAGAGTGGCGTGTTTTTCAACATGCTATGGAAAAACATGGATTTATTGACCAGCTGGAAACGATGATTACTGAATTTAAACGCTATGCAATTACGCCTGAATTATTGTATGCCAAAATAGAGTATATGAACAGCTACGTGCATAAGGAGGCCGGGGAAGAGGGTCTGATTCATAAATTGGAAGACTTGCTGTATATTTACGAAAAGTTGCTATTTTCATTACAAGGAAAATATATGGACGGTGAAGATCAATTACAGTTGCTTGCAGAAAAGATTGCTCATTCTTCGTTCCTTGAAGGTGCAGAAATCTATGTGGACGGTTTTTATCGTTTCACACCTACCGAATTAATGGTAGTAGAAGCGTTATTAAAAAAGTGTAAGCAAGTAACGATTGCATTAACTGTGGATAAGCCAGAAGAAGAGCCAGCATCAGAAGTGGATTTGTTTTACCAAACGAAGGAAACATACCATCGTTTGAAGCAAATGGCTGCTTCTATCGATGTAACAATAGAAGCGACCATTGAACTAGATCCGAAATATGGACGCTTTCGGGATCGTGCCTATTTTGCACATTTGGAAACATACTTTGATGAACGCCCGGCACCAATTTACCATGGGCAAGTGCCTTTGCAAATTGCTGAGGCAGTCCATCCGCGGGCAGAGGTGGAGGGAGCAGCACAGCAAATTATTCATTTAGTAAGAGACAAAGGCTATCGTTATCAAGATATCGCCATATTCATAAGGCAGCCAGACATGTATCATGATTTGATCGCAACGATTTTTCACGATTATGATATACCTGTATTTATTGACGAAAAACGGACGATGTTAAATCACCCTCTAATGGAATTTATCCGCTCTAGTTTGGATGTTGTGGAAGGGAATTGGCGTTATGACGCTGTCTTTCGGTTGTTAAAAACAGGCTTTATACCTAGTACAGATAAGCAATGTCCTTTAACTGCAGATGCCATAGATGAATTAGAAAATTATGTTTTGGAGTACGGAGTTCGTTCACGGACGAGCTGGTTTTCTGAAAAAGAGTGGGTTTTTCAGCGTTTCCGTGGGTTTGAGCAAACGGCACAAACAGATATAGAGAAGGAAATGCAAACTCGAATTAATCGTTATCGGAACCAAGTAGCAGAAGCTTTCGAATGGTTTGATAAAGAAATGAGAGAAGCACATACGGTAACAGATCGATGTACTTGTTTGTATCAGCTATTGGAAGAGCTGCAGGTCCCTACAAGATTGGAGCAAATGCGAGCAGAATATGATGAGCAATTTGAGATTGAAAAGGGACGAGAACAGGAACAAGTGTGGGATGCGGTCATTCAATTATTGGATGAGATAGTGGAAATAGCAGGAGAAGAAGCCATGTCATTAACCGTATTTCGTAAAACATTGGAAGCAGGACTGAACACATTGAAGTTTGCTCATGTTCCCCCAAGTATAGATCATGTTATCGTAGGTTCTATTGACCGTTCAAGAATAAGCGATATTCGATGTGCTTTCTTACTTGGTGTAAATGAAGGCATGTGGCCAATGAAACCGCCAGCGGACGGATTGATAAATGAACAGGAACGGGATTTACTAGCTGGTCATGGTGTGCAGCTTGCCGAGACCAGTAAACGCCAGTTATTAGATGACTGGTTTTATATGTATATGTCTTTTACAGTAGCAAGCGACCAGCTATGGATTAGCTACCCGTTAAGTGATGAGGAAGGAAACACGAAAATGCCGTCCCAGCTTATCAAACGGATGGAAAGTTTGTTCCCGAATGGTTGTGAACATCTATTGCTGCAAGAGCCAGATGAATTACTGGAAGCGGATCGTTTTGTGACAACACCTCACAAAACAAGAGCTGCCTTAACAGCGCAGCTATCAAGGTATCGTAGGGGCTATCCGATAAAGCAAATCTGGTGGCATGTACTTAATTGGTATATCAAACATGAAGAAAAGTATGCAACTACACACCGTATTTTGCAAAGCTTATATTATCAAAATAAACCTAGTAACCTATCAAAAGAGACGGTAGAAAAGCTTTATCCAAAGCAAATAAAAGCAAGTGTTTCCAGATTAGAGACTTATTATCGCTGTTCCTATCAGCATTTTGCCAAGTACAGTCTTGGTTTGGAAGAAAGACGCACATACAAACTGGATGCACCTGATATTGGTCAGTTGTTTCACGAAGCTTTAAAAACCATTACAGAATGGGTTCAAAAAGGGAAAAAAGAATTTTCTCAACTTACGCAAGCGGATGCAAGTGCGTACGCACATCAGGCGGTAACGAAGTTGTCTCCTATATTACAGCATCAAATCTTGCACAGCTCGAATCGGTATCAGTATATTCAACAGAAATTAGAAGAAGTGATTGCAAGGGCGACTTATGTGTTAAGTGAACAAGCGAGAAAAAGTCACTTTTCTCCAGTAGGTCTAGAATTAGGATTTGGAAACAACCAGGACTTACCGCCATTAACCATTCCGTTAAGAAATGGCTTTGAATTAATGCTTCGTGGCCGGATCGACCGTGTTGATAAAGCAGTAAAAGAGGATGATTTATTTTTACGAATTATTGATTATAAATCCAGTGCCAAAGAATTAAATCTGCTTGAAGTATACTATGGATTGGCTTTACAAATGTTAGCTTATCTGGATGTAGTCATTACTTATTCGGAACAATGGCTAGGAGTGAAAGCAACACCAGCGGGAGTGCTGTACTTCCATGTACACAATCCGATGATAGTGGAAAAGGACAAGCTCGATGATGCAACGATTGAAAAAGAATTATTTAAAAAGTACAAGATGCAAGGTCTTTTGTTAGCAGATGAAGATATCGCTAAGCTGATGGATGTAGCATTAGAATCTGGTACGAGCCAAATCATTCCAGCTGCCATCAAGAAAAATGGCGGATTTTACAGTTATTCGAGGATAGCAGATGAGCAGACGTTTAAGAGCTTGCAGCAGCATGTTCATCACTTGATGGTACAAGCTGGAATGGATATGACACATGGAGGAATACATTTAAATCCTTATTATTATAAACAGCAAGTTGCTTGTACGCATTGTCCATTTCAGTCGGTATGTCAATTTGATCCGACGATACCAACGAATAACTACCGAAAACTAACAGATATGAAACAGGATGAGATACTGAAACAGATTCGGAAGAAGGAGGAACCTACATGGTGAGCTGGACAAAAGAACAGGAAGAAGCAATTTATACAAAAGGATCTGATATTCTTGTCGCAGCTGCAGCGGGTTCAGGTAAAACAGCAGTTTTAGTAGAGCGGATTATTCAAAAATTATTAGATAAAGAGAATCCTGTAGATATTGATTCTTTACTTGTAGTGACTTTTACAAATGCAGCCGCACAGGAAATGCGTAATCGAGTTGGTGCTGCTTTAGAAAAAGCATTGGAGGAAAATCCTGCTTCGTTACATTTAAAAAAGCAGTTATCGTTATTACAACGGGCATCCATCTCGACACTGCACGCATTTTGTTTAGATGTCGTCAAGCAGTATGCTTATTTACTCGATGTGGACCCATCATTTCGAATTGCTAATGATATGGAAGCAGAATTGATTAAACAAGAAGTTTTAGATGACTTATTCGAAGGATGGTATGGTGCAACGGGGGCAGAACAGGAAGAGTTTTTCCAAGTTGTTGATCGGTTTTCAAATGATCGAAGTGATGCTGACGTAGAGACGTTAATTCTACAATTATATGATTTTGCAGTGAAAAATCCCTGGCCAGATCAGTGGTTGGATAGCTTAGCAGAAGTATATGATATACCGGAAAATATGGAAGAATCGGAATTAAGCTGGTTATCTATTTTAAAGCGTGAAGTAAAGGAACAGTTACGTGCAATGGAGCAGGAAATACAGCAAGCTATGGACATAACGAGAGAAAGTGATGGTCCATTTCATTATGCGGAAACCATGGAGCAGGATCTCGCTCTCGTTCAAGAAGCAAGACGGTATCTTAATGACTGGCAGCAATTACATGCTTGGATGGAAGCAAGTACGTTTGCAAAACTTTCTGGTAAAAAAGCAGAAGTCAATGAGGAAAAGAAAAAAAGGGTAAAAAAATTGCGAGATAACTATAAAAAGCGTTGGACAAATATGAAGCAGGGTTGGTTTACTAGGGATTTAGCCAGCCATTTAGACGATATGCGTGAAATGGCTCCTGTTATGAAACAATTAGCTTCCCTTGTAAAAGCATTTAAGTCTCGATTTCAGGAAGAGAAAAAAGAACGTGCCCTTGTTGACTTTTCAGATTTAGAGCATCTTTGCCTACAAGTGTTGATGGAAGACGGAACGGTCCATGCACCGATACCGTCAAAAGTAGCAACGAACTTCCAACATCAATTTACCGAAATATTGATTGATGAGTACCAAGATACAAACCTTGTCCAAGAAACGATACTATCCTTAATTAGTGATCAAATCGGTGCAGGGAATAGGTTTATGGTGGGAGATGTAAAGCAAAGTATTTATCGTTTTCGACATGCCGAGCCTTCCTTGTTTATTAAAAAGTACAATCGCTTCGCACAATCTGAACATCTTGCTAAGCGAATAGATTTGTCACGTAACTTTAGAAGTAGATCGCAGGTTTTAACGGGAACTAATTATCTGTTTAGACAAATCATTGATGAGTCACTTGGAGAAATAAACTATGATGAAAATGCAGAACTTATCTATGGAAATAAAATGTATGATGCGTTTCCACTTGCAGCTCCGAACCCAGAATTAATCATTATTGACCGAGAAACGGATGAAAAAACAGAAACAGCGCATGAGCGTTTCGTTGATTTAGAAAAAGCTGAACTAGAAGCACGTACTTATGCTAGAAACATAAAACAATGGATCGGTCAAGAAAATGGGACACCATTACAAGTAGTAGATAAAAAAACACAACAACAACGTGATGTGCAATATCGCGATATTGTCATACTGCTGCGTTCGATGACCGATGCACCTGTGATTATGGATGAGCTGAAAAAACAAGGAATTCCCGTATATGCAGAACTGTCAGCTGGTTATTTTGCTGCTATAGAAGTTAAAGTGATGATTAGCTTTTTGAAGGTAGTGGACAATCCAAGACAGGATATCCCCCTAGCAGCTGTGTTACGATCACCGATTGTTGGTTTAAGTGAAGAAGAATTGACAACCATTCGTCTAGCAAGGAAAAAACAAGCTTATTATGATGCATTAATTACTTATGCAAAAGAGAATACCGATGCGTTATCCGATAAAATTGCCCTATTTTTAAACCAACTGCAACGCTATCGCACGGCTTCCAGACAAGGTGCTCTTTCCGAATTAATTTGGAAAATATATCGGGAAACGGCTTATTACGATTACGTTGGTGGTATGCCAGGAGGAAGACAGCGACAAGCTAATCTTCGTGCGCTATATGATCGTGCCCGAACATATGAAACGACTTCATTTCGTGGTTTATTTCGCTTTCTTCGTTTTATTGAACGAATGGAAGAGCGAGGGGAAGATTTAGGAGCCGCAAGAGCATTGAGTGAACAGGAAGATGTTGTCAGAATCATGACGATTCATAAAAGTAAGGGCTTGGAATTTCCTATCGTTTTGCTTGGCGGAATGGATAAGCAATTTAATTTAAGCGATTTAAACAAAAAATATTTATTGCATAAAGATTATGGTTTTGCCAGTAAGTATATTGACCCGGTTAAACGGATTTCCTACCCTACACTTTATTATCATGCATTAAAACAGGAAATGTTGCGAGATCAACTGGCGGAAGAAATGCGTGTATTATATGTCGCTTTAACACGAGCTAAGGAAAAACTCGTCATGGTTGGAAACGTGGCATCTTTTGAGAAGAAACAAGAAAAATGGGAGTCTATTCAAAACCACCCTGACTGGGTGTTGCCAACTTTTAGTCGAATAGAAGCCAAGACATATCTAGATTGGGTAGCTCCTGCTTTGCTTCGTCACCATGCAAATGACGTATTACGATTAGGAGAGATTGGTGAACAAGTGGACCAAGAGATTCAACAGGATCCTTCGGGCTGGGATATACACATACTTCACGCTAGCGAGCTAGTTGAACAGGATGTGCTGGAAGATCAGGAAGATGAACAGCTCTATCAGCATATTTCTGACTGGAGACCATTTACGCGTGCAAACGAACAGCTAGAAGAAACAGTGCAACAACGATTGAATTTTAACTATCCTTATATAAAAGCGGTTCAATCAAGAGCGAAACAAACGGTAACGGAATTAAAGCGACAGCAGGAGTTAAAAGATGAATATAGTAGTGATCAGCTGATCACTCCTTTTCAAAGACCGATTGTGAGACGTCCTGCTTTTATGCAAAAGGAAAAAAAGCTGGCGGCGGCTGAAAAAGGTACCATCATGCATAAGGCGATGCAGCATCTACCTTTAGACCGTGTTTTAACCGCTGTGGAAATTGAAGAAGAATTGGAAAAAATGGTAGAAACAGAAATCATCGCTAGAGAGACAGTAGAACAAATGGATATATCGGCAATCGAGCATTTCTATCAAACTCCGATTGCTCAGACTATGATAACGGCACCGTGTGTGCAGCGAGAAGTTCCATTTAGTTTAACGCTCCCAGCATCAGAAGTTTATCCTAACTGGGAAGGTGAGGAAGAACAAGTATTAATTCAAGGGGTAATTGATGCCATATTCCCAAAAGGAGATGGGTGGATTATCCTTGATTATAAAACGGATATGATACATGGAGCGTGGACAAAGGTGCAGGAGAAAAAGTTGCTAGAAAGATATCAAACACAAATGGAACTTTATCGGCGCGCTGTGCAAACTATTTGGAAACAACCAGTATTAGAAACGTATTTGTATTTTTTTACAAAACAGGAGCTTGTACGGGTTCCATAGGTGACTCCGACCTGTATGTGTCAAGAAATGCCTCCGTTCGTGAAATATACTAACAGCTTGTTTCGTGTGAGATAGGCATCCATGTATAGAGAGATGTCTCATGGTACGTGAACTGATATTTTTTTTATTAAAAATGATGGCGTGATTTCCGAATCGGTTTTCTGTTAGTTGTGAAGGAGTCTATACGTGTTCGATGTCTTTGCTTCCTATTTCTTCTTAGTTTGATAATGCTTTGTCTGGTCGAATTATTATTCGCATCGAAAAAGGAGAGGAGAGCGATATCAGTTTATGTATAAAGAATTCTCATGGCACTAACTGTGATCTTTACGAGCAGGGGACGAAACGCAAACGCCGTTTGGTTACAGCGTGATAGATGAAGTGCCCTTCTCTTTAATGGCAAGCAAGGCGAATTTCGCTCCTGCAGGAAGATGATGGTTTTTATACATTTATTGTATATTTCTCAGTTAGTTGGTGCGATTAGAGAAATGGTAATATGGCAAAGGCATACATTTTCAGTTAAACTTTTATGCTAAACCATTCTATGAAAAGATCCAACTTGATAAGGATTGAAATAAAAAGACACTTATGTTTGCAAAAACTCTAGGCCGTGGCATTATTTGTCCACGGCCTTACTTTTAAGCATTTGCAGTTAAATTTTGGTCGTTTATATCAGGATCAAATGGATTGGTTGAACTAACACCATTATTGGTGCATATGAAATCACCTGTGTTCAATGATCCAGAACCAGCATTTGTTTTTGTGGACTCTTTTGGAGCGATATAAAAGGAATCCCCAAAATTTACGACTCCGCCACTCACACTAACAATTTTAATTGGACCAACAATTGAGGGCATAGGAAACCACCTTTTACTAAGTTTCTGTTACTATAACGTATGATTTTTAAAAATATTAGTGCGAACTATGCTGTTCATAAAGATTGCCCATTTACGAAGTTTCATAAGCTCCTTTCAATTTACGGAAATGTTTCACCCGAGCTTCCGCATAGCCTTTAGTTAAACTGCCGATTTGTAATAATGAAGAAGCACTTACGCCAATGGTTGCGACGTTTGCTACACATATGTTTCGGTTATGATACGTTGTTATTTTGCGCACCCCCATAGTAGGGGCTGGCCAATTAGTATCACGTTTGAATAGTGGATAATCGAACGTTTCTTCATCTTCTTGAGAAAAAGTAGGAACTTGTTTTTGGACAGCAATACCCTTAAACTTTAAAGTAGCATAATTTGTATCTCCAATAGACAGCACACTACTATTTGAAACAGAGTTCGTAAACAGATTGTCGACGACAGCGGTTCGCTTATCCATCATTTCATCCCCTTTTTTTACGTAAGTGCTAATGGAACTATATTTCCTAAGGTAAACGCTTCGGGCGGTGTATCAAAATAGGACGAAAGGAGTAATTCTTCATTATCCCCGATGAGCAGTATAGATGAAGAAGAGATATTATCAGCTCTTACATTACCAATATTAAGTCCCCAATTATGAACTTCCATATACATATGAACTATCCTTTCTATCGTTGTGTATCCATGTACTTTCGTAAAGACTGATCGATTTCATTTTTAATTTTATCTGATATATACGCATGGAGATCTTCCTTAGTTCGTAGGTTTTGGTCATGGGCTTCTTTTTCATAAAAGGCAATTCGCCCTGGGAGCTGCTTGATCATATCTTGAATCATGATAGAAGGGAATCCATCATCTAAACCTACGTTATATTCTGATGCTAATTGGCGGATCATAGCAGCCCCATTTTGGTGCAAATAATCGTTTAATTCTGCTTGAATAGTTTGTTTTAAAGGCGGTTGATAGTTAGGAGGTTTAACTTGACTAGCAGAGCAGTCCTCATCTAAGTTAGCGAGATCCTGTGGAGACAATCCGATATGAAGTGTACCGTCCAACTGCTCAATTTTTAATTGGTCAAAATGATATTCCACCTTTTCAATTCGATTTGACTTTGTGTTTTGCAATTTTCTCTCCAGTTCATCCACTCGTGATATTAACTGTTGGATTAATGTCTCCTGCTGTCTCATACATTCATGAATATCGTACATATATGCGGACCAATTGGAATGGTTCATCGAAATCCTCCTTTGCTATATATAGACGAATGCCTATGTTTACTATATGCTAGCAAGGAAAAAAGTGTGCCTTTTAAGGAGCTAAAGGGACAATAGGAGCTGCTTCACCGATTAATGCAGCTTCTTGAACAGGCTCAGTGTATCCACCAGTGTTGTATATATCAGATTGGGATTGTACACTTCCTGTACTACCAATTTGTAAAACGGATGAATTTGTAATTGCACCCACTCTTATCATATAAATACTTATAGTCTGGTGAATCGTTATAGCCATCTTAACCCCTCCCGTACACAATTTAAGTATTTGACATATCTACCTGATCCGAATCGTTTATATACGTTTTAGCATTACCCAAATTAACACGAATCCCGTCGCCGGTATTAAATGATCCTCCGCCAGCATATGTTTTAGCAATACTGTTTGGAGACATAGAATAAACATCTCCAATATTAAAAATACTGGAAGATGAAATATTAACGACTTTGACTGCCCCCACTTTTGCTGGCATATTAAAACCTCCTTTAAATCGCAACTGTGATACAATGGATGCTTATATATATGATACAAAGAAGCTAAATGGACAAAAACAGCACCTTGTGACTAACCGTTTAACTGGACATGATGTTTAAACACAAATGCATTCTCATATAGGGCTGGAAAATTTTTTTATCCCCGTATATAAGGTGCTGTATGCCTCCAGCTTCAGGGGGTGAATAAATCTGTACTGTAACGAGTCTAAGTGGGAGGATAACAGGACCTAAATACCCGATTCCGTCATACCATTACGGAACTAACAAATGTAGAGGATGTATATAACCCTCACTGATGAAGAATCATTTGATCCATTTTCGAGTAGAAAATACTCTTTGATTGCAGTTTCTCTTATGTTATGTTTATGTGAAAGATGGATTTTGTTGAAGGATTGAACAGGAAGGATTATTTTTATGTGGTAATATACACATAAAAAGCTTGTGAAAGGCTGTTGCTTCACTTATATTTAATACATCAGCAAAATGGACATGCCTTTTATCTCTGTTCCATCATGCTAGTTTCTCTAAGGAAAGGAATGTGTTTATGAGTCAACAAGCTTCGCCAATGCAAGAGAAAGATAGGCTTCATTGGATAGATGCGGCAAGGGGATTTGCCATTTTTGGTATACTGATTGTTAATATTCTATCGTTCAGTTCTCCGTATTTTCTCTATGGGGGGGAGAACACAGTTTGGAATACAGCTGTAGATGAAACAACACTTGCTGTGATTGATATCGTTTTCCAAGCAAGTTTTTATAGTTTATTTTCCTTTTTATTCGGGTTTGGCTTACAATTAATGAATGATCGCCTGCAGCTGAGAAATATTGAGGTTGTTCCGCTTCTCACTCGTAGATTGCTGTTTTTATTATTATTTGGTGTCATTCATGCATTTGGAATATGGTATGGAGATATTTTAATCACCTATGCATTAGTTGGTTTGCTTGCATTGCTGTACTTGAAAGTGAAAGATCGTACATTAATATACTGGGCCATCGGTTTGTTAGGCGGGTTCGTTGGGTTTTTCACATTTATCTCATATTTGTTAAGTGGATTAACCGATATGTATGAACAGGAGCTATTAGTGCCCGTTCAGTCAATCATTGCAAACTATCAAAGTAAATCTATCCTTGCTATTTGGTCACAAAATGCTCAAGATTGGATGTTCGGAAATGGCTTGGGTCTCTTTATCCTCCCGTTTATGCTATTACCGTTATTTTTAATAGGTATGTATGTGGGAAGAAAGCGCTGGCTTCATAAACCAGCAGAGCATCAACCAGTTTTAAAACAATTATGGTGGGTTTCACTTATTTTGTTTCTTTTATTCAAATTAGGTCCATATGTATTTGGGAATCCATTATGGTTTGAACTTGCACAGGACGGGATTGGCGGATTATTTTCAGCACTATTTTATATTTGTTCGATTACACTACTAGCGCAAACAAAAACCGGCACAAAAATGATACGTCCATTTATATTTGTAGGAAGAATGGCATTTACGAACTATATTATGCAGTCTATTATATGTGTTTTCTTGTTTTACGGCATCGGACTCGGATGGTATGGGTATATTGCTCCATTACAAGGAGTAGGAATAGCAATTATTATTTATGGTTTACAAATGGTGTATAGTAGCTGGTGGCTGCGAAAATTCCGCTATGGACCGTTAGAGTGGTTATGGAGAAGCCTTACTTATAAACAAAAGCAACGTATGCGGAAAGAAACCGCATGATAAAAGCAGCTTGGATACATTGCCAAGCTGCTTTTGTATTAGGAAACTGTAATCTGAGGTGCTTGTGGTTGACGAAATAACAAATAGTCACGGCCGGCGCATGAGTCCAGCAACGACGCGACTTTAGAAATGCGCCCTCCGATAAGGCCTCATCGTTCTGTCTCTAAGAGGAAGGCCGACTAAAAACGGGTTTGCCGCCCAGACGTTGGCATACCCCAGTTTTAGTTGCATCCATTCCTTTATCCCGGATATAAGACGTTGTAGACTTCCACGGTCTAAGAATGGAAGATGCAAGCTGGATAAGTCGAAGTGGGAGGGAACTGCACCTAAATCCCCGATTCGTTCCAGAGCCTTTAGGTCATACCCTGGTAGTACTAACCGTCAGCGATGTATGAAGAAAACCCCGCTGATGGAAGGTTCACTTTCTTTGATTCGTTTCATTCGCTACGTTGCTGAACGGGCGTCACGGTCTTTGTTATGGCGTTAAAACTTCTTTAATATGTGAAATTGCCCAAGCTAGATCCTCTTTTTCAATAATTAATGGAGGCGCAAAACGAATGACATTTTCGTGTGTCTCTTTACATAGGAGACCTTTTTCCTTTAAAGCTTCACAATACGGACGAGCTGGTTCGGTAAGCTCAACGCCGATAAACAATCCTTTTCCCCGTACTTCTTTAATCTTTGGATTCGTAATTGTCTTTAACTCATTCATCATATACGTACCTAGCTCTAATGATCGTTCTGCTAATTTTTCCTCTTCTAGCACTTCTAATGCAGCGATGGACACTGCACATGCTAACGGGTTGCCTCCGAAAGTGGACCCATGGGAGCCTGGATTGAAAACCCCAAGAATATCTTTGTTGGCTACTACACAGGAGATCGGAAATACGCCGCCACCTAGAGCTTTTCCGAGAATTTGCATATCAGGTGTTACATTTTCCCAGTTACAAGCAAACATCTTTCCTGTACGGGCAAGACCGGACTGGATTTCATCAGCAATATAAAGCACATTGTTCTCCTTACAAATTTGATAAGCTTCTTGTAAAAAGCCATCCGGTGGGATCACAATACCCGCTTCTCCTTGAATTGGTTCAAATAGAAACCCAGCAGTATTTTCATTAATCGCAGCTTTTAGTGCATCTGTATCTCCGTAAGGAATAATTTTGATACCGGGCAGCATTGGACCGAAACCACGCTTATATTCAGCCTCAGAGGATAACGAGACAGCGGTCATGGTTCGACCATGAAAATTACCTTCGCAAGCGATAATTTGCGCTTTATTTTCGGCTACTCCTTTGACATCATAAGCCCAGCGTCTTGCAGCTTTAATAGCTGTTTCCACCGCTTCTGCACCCGTATTCATTGGGAGAGCCATTTCTTTATTGGTAAGCTTACAAATTTTTTCAAACCAAGGACCAAGCTGATCGTTATGAAAAGCTCTGGAAGTTAATGTTAAACGGTCAGCCTGCTCTTTAAGGGCATTAATTATTTTGGGGTGGCGGTGCCCCTGGTTTACTGCAGAGTATGCACTTAGCATGTCCATATAGCGGTTTCCTTCAGGATCTTCTACCCAAACCCCTTCCGCTTTTGAAATAACGACAGGGAGCGGGTGATAATTTTTCGCACCGTATTCCTGTGTTTGGTCAATAATTTGTTGACTTGTTAGTCCCATACGATCCCTCCGAATTTTAAAAATAGTCTACAAACATAGTATAACAATTTTTTATAGCCACTGCCATCTAGAAAAGCAGTTTTAATCTGATAAATTTGAAAATTAATGCAAGGAATTTTGCTATATAGAAAAGTTATATGGTAATAGAAAAACGCCGGAGTCCACAACCAATTCGCGAAGTTCACAGAAAAATGGCGAAGTTTACAACAAGGTTGCGCAAAGTTTACAATTTTTCATTTTTTAAAACTACCAAATAGATGTAAATAAAGCTATATATAATAAGAATAGTTGAAGTGTTAAAAATGAAATATTACTAGGATCATGATATGATAGCAATAGTTGAATTGGAAATAGGAGGTAGATTGTTTCATGAATACACATTTGCATATAACTGCATGGGCGTTAGGCTTTATTTTGTTTGTGATCGCTTATGTTATGTACAAGAAAGGAAATACGAAAGCAGGGAAAATCATACATATGATTTTGCGCTTGGATTATTTGCTTATCTTATATTCTGGTGGAGAATTAATTACTCCTTATTTTAATGGAGGGGATTTATTGCCAGAGGCGATTGTTAAAGGGGTTGCCGGTATTTGGATGATTGTAATTATGGAAATGCTACTCGTTCGTTTACCAAAGCAGAAGCCATTAAAAGCATTATGGATTCAATTTATTATTGCTGTCCTCCTCCTTCTTGTATTAGGATTTGTACGCTTACCTATGGGTGTCTAGCTGATTTATACATGTTTTATTAAAATTGCTAGAAAGGTTGTCCTTATTAAAGGGGGACAACCTTTTTTGTTCAAAGGTAAGAAAGTATAAAATTTGTTACTTTAGGATAAGGGAATAATGGAATAGCCACGTCCGGCTTAAGCGCCCAGCAACTGGGCGACTTCACGAATCGCCCTACGATAAGTCATCATTGGTTCGTACCTCACCGTGATTCCTAAAACTTTAGTTGCTT
>NZ_QWLJ01000081.1 GCF_009917385.1 Roseburia sp. 1XD42-34
TAAATAAGAGATCATCCAACGATTCATCTTCCTAAATGGTTAGTTAAGTCCTCGATCGATTAGTATCCGTCAGCTACACGTGTCACCACGCTTCCACCTCGGACCTATCAACCTCATCATCTCTGAGGGATCTTACTCACTTCTAGTGATGGGAAGTCTCATCTTGAGGGGGGCTTCATGCTTAGATGCTTTCAGCACTTATCCCTGCCACACGTAGCTACCCAGCTATGCTCCTGGCGGAACAACTGGTACACCAGCGGTGTGTCCATCCCGGTCCTCTCGTACTAAGGACAGCTCCTCTCAAACCTCCTGCGCCCACGACGGATAGGGACCGAACTGTCTCACGACGTTCTGAACCCAGCTCGCGTACCGCTTTAATGGGCGAACAGCCCAACCCTTGGGACCGACTACAGCCCCAGGATGCGATGAGCCGACATCGAGGTGCCAAACCTCCCCGTCGATGTGAACTCTTGGGGGAGATAAGCCTGTTATCCCCGGGGTAGCTTTTATCCGTTGAGCGATGGCCCTTCCATGCGGAACCACCGGATCACTAAGCCCGACTTTCGTCCCTGCTCGACTTGTAGGTCTCGCAGTCAAGCTCCCTTCTGCCTTTACACTCTGCGAATGATTTCCAACCATTCTGAGGGAACCTTTGGGCGCCTCCGTTACCTTTTGGGAGGCGACCGCCCCAGTCAAACTGCCCGCCTGACACTGTCTCCGGACCGGATCACGGCCCTGGGTTAGAAGGTTCGTACAGCCAGGGTGGTATCCCACGGTTGCCTCCACGTAAGCTAGCGCTCACGCTTCGATGGCTCCCACCTATCCTGTACAAGCTGTACCAACATTCAATATCAGGCTACAGTAAAGCTCCACGGGGTCTTTCCGTCCTGTCGCGGGTAATGCGCATCTTCACGCATAGTATAATTTCACCGGGTCTCTCGTTGAGACAGTGCCCAAGTCGTTGCACCTTTCGTGCGGGTCGGAACTTACCCGACAAGGAATTTCGCTACCTTAGGACCGTTATAGTTACGGCCGCCGTTTACTGGGGCTTCGGTTCTACGCTTCGTGCCGAAGCACTAACGTTTCCCCTTAACCTTCCAGCACCGGGCAGGTGTCAGCCCCTATACTTCGCCTTTCGGCTTCGCAGAGACCTGTGTTTTTGCTAAACAGTCGCTTGGGCCTATTCACTGCGGCTCCTCCTTAAAGGAGCACCCCTTCTCCCGAAGTTACGGGGTCATTTTGCCGAGTTCCTTAACGAGAGTTCTCCCGCTCACCTTAGGATTCTCTCCTCGCCTACCTGTGTCGGTTTGCGGTACGGGCACCTATGAACTTACTAGAGGCTTTTCTTGGCAGTGTGAAATCCGGAACTTCGGTACTCTATTTCCCTCCCCGTCACAGCTTGAAATTATCGGACGGATTTGCCTATCCGACTTTCTCACTGCTTGGGCGCACACTTCCATCGGTGCGCATTCCTTATCCTACTGCGTCCCCCCATCGTTCAAACACTCATGAGGTGGTACAGGAATATCTACCTGTTGTCCATCGCCTACGCCTTTCGGCCTCGGCTTAGGTCCCGACTAACCCTGAGAGGACGAGCCTTCCTCAGGAAACCTTAGGCTTTCGGTGAAAGAGATTCTCACTCTTTTTTCGCTACTCATACCGGCATTCTCACTTCAAAGCGCTCCACCAGTCCTCACGGTCTGACTTCACTGCACTTTGAACGCTCTCCTACCATTGTTCGTAAGAACAATCCGCAGCTTCGGTGATACGTTTAGCCCCGGTACATTTTCGGCGCAGAGTCACTCGACCAGTGAGCTATTACGCACTCTTTAAATGGTGGCTGCTTCTAAGCCAACATCCTGGTTGTCTGGGCAACTCCACATCCTTTTCCACTTAACGTATACTTTGGGACCTTAGCTGGCGGTCTGGGCTGTTTCCCTTTCGACTATGAACCTTATCACCCATAGTCTGACTCCCAAGGATAAGTAGCTGGCATTCGGAGTTTGACTGAATTCGGTAACCCGATGAGGGCCCCTAGTTCAATCAGTGCTCTACCTCCAGTACTCTTTCCTTGAGGCTAGCCCTAAAGCTATTTCGGAGAGAACCAGCTATCTCCGTGTTCGATTGGCATTTCACCCCTACCCACACCTCATCCCCGCATTTTTCAACATACGTGGGTTCGGGCCTCCAGTCAGTGTTACCTGACCTTCACCCTGGACATGGGTAGATCACACGGTTTCGGGTCTACGACCGCATACTCATTTCGCCCTATTCAGACTCGCTTTCGCTGCGGCTCCGTGTCTTCCACTTAACCTTGCATACGATCGTAACTCGCCGGTCCATTCTACAAAAGGTACGCCGTCACCCATTAACGGGCTTCGACTACTTGTAGGCACACGGTTTCAGGTTCTCTTTC
>NZ_QWLJ01000082.1 GCF_009917385.1 Roseburia sp. 1XD42-34
TAATTCATAATAAAACCCTCTAAGAACAACAGAAACGGCATGTGTACCTCTTGATAGAAGGTTCGAATAGAGTTAGCAGTTTTCCCTTTAAATGCATCCTCCAAAGCTATAATGGCTTCTATGCTTTTCTGAATGTTTTTGACTTGTGTATGTATTTGTTCTAGTTGCGATATGGTTTTATCGATATAGATATGAAGGCGCTTGCATAAAGCGCCTTCATGAACATCTCCTCCTATCCCCATTGGTAATAGCTTCAATGTAACTACTTTAGTTGCATTATACTAAAAGCATGAAATATATGGAATTGTTTATGGCAAAACTACATATAAGTAGCAGTATAAAAATAAATCTGGTGTGTGGAAATATACGCCCGAACAATTGCGAGAAACGACAGCTAAAGTATGTACCAGGTATTTGCATAAGACTGTGGGCTTTAAGCAAAAGAGAGTGACTTATGTTAATTTATACCGCCAGATGTGGATTGAAATTTAGTTTTCTTTTTTCTTTTTAAATAAATCTATTACCAAAATCAAAACGATAATAAGGTTTACATATTCCACCCAATTAGGCAGTTCATAATTAAAAAATAAATGTGATAATGACGTAATTAATAAAAATATAGCTAATAAAATAATGACTACTCTGTACAAGTTGAAATCCTCCTCGTTACTTATGTGACTAAGTTGCGTTAATAAGAAAACTACCTTGGCTAAGACTTCCTTAAAAAAGTTGTTCTCATATTCATCTTGTCTTTTTTACCTAATTATACCAATTATAAGGTTTGTGTCTATACAAAATCCCACCTCCTCATAACTCTTTTCGATTATAGTTACAGGAGGTGGTTTTGTTAATAAAAAGACACATGTGATGTGCTCACTTCATTTTATCTACACATCAATTATAGACTCAAAAGGCAAACGCTGCCCAACTATACTTATGTATTTATTTTGCTTATTGATACTGGTAATTTTACCTTTTACTTTATAAAAATCATGCTTATCAAAATACTTTAATTCGACAGTTAAATCATTTGCTCATCCATCACGAAGTCTTTATTTTACATAAGTATTCTTTATTGAGGTCCAACCCATCTCATTACATGAAAAAAGCACTTGATACTCAAATCCAGAATCAAGTGCTATCTTTTATTTTTTGCCACTTATTTTTCTATAAGTTTATAGAACTATATCTTGATATCCTACTTCTTCTACAACTTCATCTTCAATTTTTATACCCAATCCATCCTCAATATCCCAAGACACATCGCACAATAACCCCAATCTTCTCTTTCCATTCTTCCTTACTCTTCTTACAATTAATTCAGTAGGTTTCACTAATTCTGTTAAGCCAGTTAAAGAATCTATTTTAGGAGCAACTTTATTTGCTTGTGATTCATCTTCTAACATTTCTCTATATTCATCGACATTCTCACTATAGTACTCAAAGACTTCCTTTTCCGCCTCGCTCATAATATGGTTCATATCTTGAATAAAATTACGGAAGGCATCTTTTTGTATATTTGAAAAATCAGCGTCTTCATGCGCATCGACACTCAATAGTATTTTTCTCTCAACATTAAACATTTTAATAGTCATTTCGCCTCGCCAGAAATTATTTTTGTATTCAAGTTCTCCAAATAACTCATCATTAATCTTTGTCATTTTATTTACTCTCCCAACTTAACTTTTATATTATATTCGCCAACTCCACCCAAATGTTTAAAGACGCTATTAATCTTACTTGGTACTAATTGAATTGTTTCCAAATCGTTAAGTTCATGCCAAGTATATTTATTATCTTCTCTCCAATCAGCTATGTCGTCTGCTGTCCACTTTTGTTCTGGAGTACTCCATTTTTTAGCTAATTCTTCATCAGCAGTTGAAAAATTAGATTTTCGATCATTAGTCATATTTTCTAACTTAACCTCACCTTTAGAAAATGGAGAAAAGTCTGGCATACCGTTTTTATACTCAACACCATCAACATCAGCTTCATCAAGATATTTTTTTATTTCACCAGTCTTATCTGAGATAAATAATGATTCTGCACGTTCTCTACTCCATTTTCCTTTGTTAACTGGTGTAGTTTTTACCCTTTGCTCATAAGAGCTATATTTTGGCTCTATTTCAAAACCTTTTGTATATATCTGTCTATCTTTAACCGCACCCTTAGTCTCTAGCCTTTCCCCTCCGCCATTCTTCATATTAACCATCTGCGTATTGACGTGATTTTCAAGATCTTTATCTCTAAGTATAA
>NZ_QWLJ01000083.1 GCF_009917385.1 Roseburia sp. 1XD42-34
CAACTTCACTTTGGTGAAAACCAAAAGCAAGTTATTTTTGGAGAGTTTGATCTTGGCTCAGGACGAACGCTGGCGGCGTGCCTAATACATGCAAGTCGAGCGCGGGAAGCAAGCAGAACTCCTTCGGGAGTGACGCTTGTGGAACGAGCGGCGGACGGGTGAGTAACACGTGGGCAACCTACCTGTAAGACTGGGATAACTCCGGGAAACCGGGGCTAATACCGGATGATACATGTCGTCGCATGACGAGATGTTAAAAAGGCGGCATATGCTGTCACTTACAGATGGGCCTGCGGCGCATTAGCTAGTTGGTGAGATAAAAGCTCACCAAGGCGACGATGCGTAGCCGACCTGAGAGGGTGATCGGCCACACTGGGACTGAGACACGGCCCAGACTCCTACGGGAGGCAGCAGTAGGGAATCTTCCGCAATGGACGAAAGTCTGACGGAGCAACGCCGCGTGAGTGATGAAGGTTTTCGGATCGTAAAACTCTGTTGTTAGGGAAGAACAAGTGCCATTCGAATAGGTTGGCACCTTGACGGTACCTAACCAGAAAGCCCCGGCTAACTACGTGCCAGCAGCCGCGGTAATACGTAGGGGGCAAGCGTTGTCCGGAATTATTGGGCGTAAAGCGCGCGCAGGCGGTCCTTTAAGTCTGATGTGAAAGCCCACGGCTTAACCGTGGAGGGCCATTGGAAACTGGGGGACTTGAGTACAGAAGAGGAGAGTGGAATTCCACGTGTAGCGGTGAAATGCGTAGAGATGTGGAGGAACACCAGTGGCGAAGGCGACTCTCTGGTCTGTAACTGACGCTGAGGTGCGAAAGCGTGGGTAGCGAACAGGATTAGATACCCTGGTAGTCCACGCCGTAAACGATGAGTGCTAGGTGTTAGGGGGTTTCCGCCCCTTAGTGCTGAAGTTAACGCATTAAGCACTCCGCCTGGGGAGTACGGCCGCAAGGCTGAAACTCAAAAGAATTGACGGGGACCCGCACAAGCGGTGGAGCATGTGGTTTAATTCGAAGCAACGCGAAGAACCTTACCAGGTCTTGACATCCTCTGACGCCCCTAGAGATAGGGAGTTCCCTTCGGGGACAGAGTGACAGGTGGTGCATGGTTGTCGTCAGCTCGTGTCGTGAGATGTTGGGTTAAGTCCCGCAACGAGCGCAACCCTTGATCTTAGTTGCCAGCATTCAGTTGGGCACTCTAAGGTGACTGCCGGTGACAAACCGGAGGAAGGTGGGGATGACGTCAAATCATCATGCCCCTTATGACCTGGGCTACACACGTGCTACAATGGATGGAACAAAGGGCAGCGAAGCCGCGAGGCCAAGCAAATCCCATAAAACCATTCTCAGTTCGGATTGCAGGCTGCAACTCGCCTGCATGAAGCCGGAATCGCTAGTAATCGCGGATCAGCATGCCGCGGTGAATACGTTCCCGGGTCTTGTACACACCGCCCGTCACACCACGAGAGTTGGTAACACCCGAAGTCGGTGAGGTAACCTTTTGGAGCCAGCCGCCGAAGGTGGGACCAATGATTGGGGTGAAGTCGTAACAAGGTAGCCGTATCGGAAGGTGCGGCTGGATCACCTCCTTTCTAAGGAATATAAGAAGGCGGAAGCGTTCGGTTAGCGACGTATGAACTGGACTGACCCGAAGAAGATAAAGGAAACACGGTGAACGTAAGTGAATCGATGTTGACTTATCGTACGGAGGGGAAGGAAGTTGCACTAGTCGCTGAACGCTGGAGCTAGACTATTAAAGGAAACCGACGAAGTTCGCCACGTCCTGTGGCGACGTCGGCATGACCTGCATCCTGCAGGCCTGAAAGACATACTTGGTTGTTTGGTTCAGTTTTGAGAGAGCAAATCTCTCAAGGATGGAAGGATCTTCTGTTCAATCTGT
>NZ_QWLJ01000084.1 GCF_009917385.1 Roseburia sp. 1XD42-34
AGACATACTTGGTTGTTTGGTTCAGTTTTGAGAGAGTGATTTATCATTTACCTTAGGATGGGCCTGTAGCTCAGCTGGTTAGAGCGCACGCCTGATAAGCGTGAGGTCGGTGGTTCAAGTCCACTCAGGCCCACCATCTCTAAAAAAATATTAAGATATATGGGGCCTTAGCTCAGCTGGGAGAGCGCCTGCCTTGCACGCAGGAGGTCAGCGGTTCGATCCCGCTAGGCTCCATTTTTGTACCTTGAAAACTAAATAAGAGTAACAACGACATCAAACTAAAAGCGGAAGCGAATGTTTAGCGATGTACAGA
>NZ_QWLJ01000085.1 GCF_009917385.1 Roseburia sp. 1XD42-34
GCAGCTTCTCTAATGCCTCACGGAAGAGTTTTTAAGCTAGTTAAAGCTGGCGGAGTTATTAAATTTGCGGATAAGGGCGGAATAACTGCTAAGAAACCCTTGCAAAGGCACCATTATGCGACTAATAAGAGTAAAAAATACACTCCGAAGCTTGAAAAAATCACTAAAAAATATGGTTTGGATTTAGACGATGATTGGAATAAAGAACTGCTTCCTCACCAAGGTAGACACCCAAACGCTTATCATGAATTTGTCTTACAAAGGATTATAGCGTTTGACAAAGTTGCAAAAGGTGATAAAGAGAAATTTTTGAAACTATACGAGAAGTTAAAAGAAGAGGTTAGAAAAAATCCAGACATGCTGTACAAAGATTACTGGAGGTCAAAATGAGATATTTTAAATTACTAAAAGAGTACCATGATGATAGTGAAATATTTTGCTTTTGTGAAAATGATTGCGGTCGTGAGCAGTATGAACTGTTAGAAGGAAGGGTTATAAGTAACTGGAATGAGTCACCTGTATTTTATTATAACCCAAGCGAAGGTGACAATACGGCTGATTATGTACACAACGATTTATCTTGGTTTATTATTTCCTCGAAGTTCAAATCAATACTAGAGAACATCGATAAAGGAAATGTTCAATATCTATCAGTAGATATTAAAGACAATGAAAATAACAATTTATTAAAAGGCTACACAGTAGCGAATATAATAAATGTTGTCAATGCCATTGACTATACCCATTCTATTTATAGTGTTTTCGAATTAGAGGACGAAAAGGTATATAATTTCACTAAATATGCCTTGAAAGAAAGTAAAATAAGGGGGCATATATTCAAATTAAAAGGAGACGAAATTCCAATATTTGTATCAGAAAAAGTAAAGGAACTAATTGAACAGCACAATATCACTGGATGTGACTTCTTGGAAGTAAAAGTAGTTTAGAAGAGAAGGTTTATGTACCTTCTCTTATTGCGCCTTTGAGAAACGTCTGTCCGCGCTTGCTTAAAATCCCCCAAAACCTCCCCCAAATGTTTAATCTAGAATAGGTTATTTTACAAAGCATGATTTTTGTCAATTGTTTATAAACCTTTATGCAACAAGCTTTTATTTACTTGACGAACAGTGTTTGAATGGCTATCATTATACTATCTCTAATCTCAGCCATCCCAGCATCAGTAAAACCATCGTCGCAGTATTGCTCCAGTCTTTCCGTATCTTTTACAGATCCAAAGCCAACAAAATGTCCTGGTATTATTCTCTCCACAACAAAACCACCTCCTGTAACCATAATCGAAATAAGTTACGGGTAGGTGGCATTTTTTATTTAACAAAAAAAGAAAAAGTTTAAGTAGTAAAAACCACCTATCTAAAAACAAGGAAAAAAGACGCATGGTGTATGGGTTAATTTACCATTAAGATTTACATAGGGGAAGAAAACTGAAATGTCTTAATAACGAGGGAGAGGGAGAAGGGGGATAGTTCGTGAAGCGTGACTTACAAATTAATTATGGGGTTTTAGATGATATTATTGGCGAACTTCGGAAATATAAGCGTGCTTTAGAAAAAATGGACGATTCGCTGGATAAGGTAACGACCTTTATGCAAAAAAATGAGGGGAAAAGTGTGGAAGCATGGGATCAGAACATTAGCACCTCAAAAGAAAAAATTGCAAATTATGAAACACAGATCAATGACTTACTATCGTTATTTGAAAATTACGTAACAGACACTACGAGATTCATTTCACCGCTTTCTAGAAATACGATGATGCGTGTGGATCGTAATGACATCTGGGCGAATTTAAAGCAAATAGAGGGCGGTATTACCAATAATGTGTTTAAGGCACTAAACAAAAGCTATCAGCAACCTGCTTCGTTTTTTGGTATGTTTGATGACCCGACGGATGCAGAAAAAGAAGCAAGCGAGATCAACCGACGCCATATGGAAAGGGTCCAAACAAGCATTGAAGCAACCAGAAAAAAGCTGGAACGTAATATGGACGAGTTATGGGACCTTTATAATTCCAAGGTGAAAAGGTTTGAAAATGCGGATGATGAATATAATAACTTGGCCGGAAACGTAAAAAGGAAATATACGAATTTCTTTGAAGGGGTATGGGATGTTGTCAGTAGTATAAACAAAGCTGTAGATGATTT
>NZ_QWLJ01000086.1 GCF_009917385.1 Roseburia sp. 1XD42-34
AAAGACCTGCGGTAAAATGTCAAGAGAAAAATAATTAAATATTTGATTATCAAGGGACAATTTATCTAAAAAAGGCAATGCTAAGCTAAACCCAGTAAATATATGTAAATTACTGGATAACACAAAAGGATTTGGAAGCTATTTATGCTTCATATATTTCGCTCCTTTTGGGCGTGTAAATTTGGTTTTTGCGTAGTAGCGCATCTACCAAACGCACGAATTTTCTTGCTGTTAAGACGAGGGCTCTTTTATGTTGATGCTTGAGTACTTCTTGGTACTTTTTCGCGTAATACTCATTATATTCAGGGATCTGCCTTCTTACAGAGTTGGCGGCTTCAACTAAGTAATAACGGAGATACTGATTTCCATTTCGCGATAGCGATGTATTATCGGCTGTAAAGCGACCAGATTGGTGTTTACGCCAATATAGACCTGCATACTTGGCAATCTTTGTTTCATCCTCAAAACGTTCAATTTGGCCGATTTCGGCGATAATTCCTGCTGTAAATACTGGACCAACACCAGGTATTGACTGTAAAACTTGAGGAATACCTTTCAAAATTCGTTCAATGGACTTATCAAGTTCCTTGATTTGTTTTTCAAATGTACGAATTAATGTAATTGAGGTTGAAAGAATTGCATCAATAGAATCTTCAACAACCTTGTCTAACCGATAGGATGAACGAGCTGCTTTTTGAATGGATTTAGCTACTTGCTTTGCATCTGGAAAGCGATTCTTTCCTTTGACTCGTAAATAATCGGCTAAATCTTCCAAAGATATTTTGGACAATTCATCTAAGCTATAACTCTCTAAGAAGAGGTCCATCATTGCTTTACCAAATACAGATGACTCCACATCTTCTATAAAGGTATTGCACTTGTAGCTTAAATATTGTAGAAAACGTTGTTTTTCTTGTGTGATTTGCCTGACTATTTGATAACGTGCCCGTGTTAACTGCTGAAGAGCAACATACTGTTCTTCTTTTACAACGGACATGGGGAGACGTCCAAAACGCATGTAATCAGCGATGACAAAGGCATCAATTTCGTCCGTTTTATCCATGTCCCTATAGCTTTTTTTAAAGTTAGCTATTTGCTTAGGATTCATCACAAACACTTGTCCACCAAGTGCTTGAATATATTCATCGTTGTGTAAAAACATAGATGGATGAAAACTATACACACTGGTCGATTCAAGGCCAATACGTAATTCACTAACGGATTTGCCTTGAACGGTATTAAGGATTTCGTCTCTTAACTGGGTAGCGCCGGGCAAGTCGTTGTCTACCGTGAGGGAACTTAATTTATCCCCTTCACTATTTAAAAAACAAACCTTGATATCAAAAGAACTAACATCTAAACCAACAAATAATTTCATGGGATTAAACACTCCTTTCGCTTTAGAATCATTGGAACGTGTTTCTTGGACGCTCTGAGATATCCCTAGTGTGAACGCTGATCAGCAGCCTCGTGTATGAGTACTATCCTTGTTTCGAAAGCCGCCCTAGAGCTACTACCATCTAGGTTCGAATAGCAAAGTGTACAGCCTGCGTGTAGGAAGGTCAAGACGCACACTGGGAAACAGTCTTTTTCATGCGGTTAAAGCCCACAAGGAGAATAAGAATTGTCCCAAATGATCCTAAGACCATTATCTAGGAACATCACAGAACATCCAAGGAAATTGACATATTTACAAGCAAATTAGTAAGGAATAATAGGCGGAAAAATAATGCCTAAACATAATATACGAGGAG
>NZ_QWLJ01000009.1 GCF_009917385.1 Roseburia sp. 1XD42-34
TTGGTACAAGATATTTTCGCTTGACTTTGAAATAAAAAGTTTATGCAACGCTAGTGAGGAAATTATAAAATTTTCCAAATGTGGATAAACTTACAAAGTTATTTAGCCACGTCCGGCTTCATCGCCCAGCAACTAGGCGACTTCACGAATCGCCCTCCGATAAGTCATCATTGGTTCGTGCCTCACCATGATTCCTTTACCTCAGTTGCTTCGTTCCACTCGCTACGTTGCTAAACGGGCGCTTGCGCCTTTGTACTTTATTTAACTGATAATACTGTCCTTTTAAAGCGATCAATTGTTCATGACTGCCTTGTTCTATTATTTCCCCATGTTGTAGCATGATAATCCTATCCGCCTCTTGAATGGTATTGAGACGATGGGCAATAACGAAGCTTGTTCTTCCCCTCATTAGACACTTTAAAGCATCCTGAATTTTTAACTCCGTTATGGTATCAATATTACTGGTCGCTTCATCTAGAATCAAGATTTTCGGTTTAGCTAATAAAGCGCGCGCGATGGTAAGCAATTGTCTTTGTCCCTGACTAATTCCGCTGCCATCTTGATCTAACATAGTGTCATACCCATTTGGAAGCTGTTGAATAAATTCATGGGCGTTTGCATCCTTAGCTGCTTGGATAACTTCTTTATCAGTCGCTTCCAAGCGACCATACCTAATATTTTCACGTATCGTTGCTCGAAATAAAAAGGCGTCCTGTAAAACAAAGGCCATATGTTTTCTTAGACTCGACCGTTGAATGGATTTTAGTGGTATACCATCCAAATAAATTTCACCTTTATCATAATTATAAAATCTCGAGATTAAGTTAATGATTGTTGTTTTTCCTGCACCAGTATGACCAATAAGAGCAATGGTTTCTCCTGGTTTTGCTTCAAAGCTTATATCATGTAGAATATTACTATCCTCATAGCCGAAAGAAATGTGGTCGAAAACAATGTGTCCGTTTGTGTCATGGAGCTTTTGCGCAGTTTTCTCATCTGTTTCTTCCTGCTTCTCATCCATAACGCGAAATACGCGCTCTGCACCAGCTACTGCTGATAATAGAATATTAAACTGATTGGATAGTTCGTTTAAGGGACGTGTAAATTGCCTCGCATATTCCGTGAAAATAACAATAATCCCAACGGTTACGATATCGTAAATAGCTAGGATACCGCCTGCTAGTGCAATCAGACCGAAACTAAGGAAATTGAGCATGTTCATCACTTTAGGAATAAATCCAGAAATGGTTAATGCCCAAAATCCTGCGTGATTCAATTGTTGATTACGTGTTTCAAATTCATTCATGACACGCTTCTCTTGAGAAAAAGCTTTTACGATATGCTGTCCAGATACAATCTCTTCAACATACCCATTTACTTCACCTAAATTCTTTTGCTGCAGCTTATATAATGGTCCTGTTCGTTTTGTTATCCAGCGAATAGCAAAAAACATAATTGGTATAATAACCATCGTTATAGCTGTAAGTATTGGACTTAGGTAAAGCATGACACCAATCGTACCAGTTAATGTAAGGACGCTGGAAAATATTTGGATTACTGACTGGTTTAGCGTGTTATTTACATTATCAATATCGTTTGTAATTCTACTCATTAATTCTCCATGTTGCCGTTTATCAAAATAAGCAATTGGCAAGCGGTGAAATTGCTGAAATAAATCTTCTCTTAAAGCATAAACCGTATTTTGTGCAATGCTAATCATCCAGTAGTTTTGCAGGAAAATGGATAAGGAGTGTAACAGGTAAATGACCGCGAGCCAGATTAATAATGTGACTAGCCCTGTAGTTTGCTTAGTGACAATAAAATCATCTACCGCCATGCCAATCATAAACGGGCCTAAAAGACCTAAGGCAGAGCTAGCAATCACCATTAAAATAACGAGCGTTAATTTTCCGTTTTCTTTCGCTAAGTAAGACCAAATGCGTTTAATTGTCCCCGCTGTATCTTGCGCACGCTTTTTCTTGTGAGCCGTTACCGATGAAACGGGTATTTTTTCGTATTGAAAAGGCTGTTTTAGTTGTTTACTTAGCATAAGAAACCTCCTTACTAAACTGGGATTCCACAATCCGCTGATAGAGCTTGGATGATTCAAGCAATGATTGGTGTGTCCCCAATGCTAAAATTTTCCCATTATCCAATAGGAGAATTCGGTCAGCGCGCATAGCCGTACTTATCTTCTGTGTAATGATTAATGTCGTACAATGATAGGTGTCGATAGCCTCTAGTAAATTCGCCTCTGTGGTTAAATCCAGTGCACTAGTACTATCATCCAGCATAAGGATTTTCGGCTGTCGAATTAGGGCTCTGGCGATAGAAATCCGCTGTTTTTGACCTCCAGAAAGATTAACCCCTTTTTGACCGACTTTTGTTTCATACTGCTGTTCTAATTGCAAGATCGTTTCATGAATTTGCGCATCCTTTGCTGCTTGGATCATTTCTTTCAAAGTAGCTGAAGGTTTCCCCCAGGTAATATTCTCTTTAATAGTACCTGTAAAAAGCAAAGGAGACTGCGGTACGTAGCCAATACTATCTCGGAGCCGATCTACAGAATAGGTTGTAATATCTTTGTTATCAATGGTAATGGTGCCACTGCTTGCATCATATAAACGAGGAATTAATTGAAACAAAGACGTTTTTCCCGCACCAGTTGCTCCCATCACTGCGAGTTTTTCTCTGCTCTTTACGTTAAAACTCACACCATGTAACACAGATTTATCATGCTCTGGGTACGTGAAATGAATCTGCTGGAAAGAAATTGCACCTTGATTAATAACTAAAGAAGTGTCAGCTGTCTTTGTACTTTCTATATCCGTCTCTATCCGAAGAATGTCGCTTACTCGCTTTGTGGAGGCCCGCATTCTTGAAAAAGCCATAATAATGAATGTGAACATGGAAATGGACATGGATACTCTGAGTGCATAATTGATGATCGCAACGACATCTCCTACGTTCGTAGATCCGGCTGTAACTTGTGAATTACCAAACCAAATAATAAACAGTAGGCTTATATTCATCACAAAAAGTAAAACAGGCATGGAAGCTTCCACAAATTGAAATGTGGATCTTGTTTTATCTGCTAACGACTGGTTTGCCTCTTTAAATCGCTCCTCTTCGTAATTTCTACGTGAGAACGCTTTGATTAACCGCATGCCACTTAGGTTTTCCTGCATCACTTGGTTTAGTTTATCCAAACTTTTTTGCACCTGATGAAATAATTTACTGGCAACCTTTAATACCCAGAGAACAAAAACAACCAATAAGGGAACGGAAATAAAAAAGATAAGCGCCAATTTAGCGTTTACAACAAACGCCATTGTCACACCACCAATAACAATTAGCGGTGCTTTAGACATAATTCTCAGCATCATATAGATGGTGTTTTGCATTTGCCGTATGTCATTGGTAAATCGAGTCATTAAAGCCGATGTTGGGTACTGATTCAACTGAGCAAATGAGAATGTCTGTATTTTCGCAAATAGCTTTTCACGAAGATCATAAGCAAATCCCCAGCTCACATGAGAAGCATAAAATGAGTTAACAATTCCAGCTATGAAAGCAATAAGAGCAAGTCCAATCATAATACTACCCCACACTAAGATGGTCGATAAATCTTGATTCACCACACCCTCATTAATCATCTTCCCAAGCAGAAATGGAAGCAAAAGTTCAACTGCTAGCTCAACTAGCATGAGCATAAAGGCTATACTTGCAGGCAGCTTATAAGGTTTTAAAAATGCTAAAACGGTCTTCATGGTGACCTCCTCCCATGATGCTACACAATTTCTACCTATTATAAATGGATTTGATGTATTTATCCAATATCCTAATTTAGTGAATGAATAGTTGTTTAGTGTAAAAGAAATCAATCATAGATGTAGTCCACTACTACACTTTGTCCTACATATAAGGTACCGCAAAACAGATAGTACGAAGAAGTTTATGTCTAGTTAGCGAGTGGCGTCTAAATGCTCGATTCGTTTTGGGTAGGCAGATGCTGTTCAAGAGGTTCAAGTAGAAAGAGCATTCTTCTTTTTCAAGGATCAGAAAAACCTCAGAAGCGGGCGTCGCACGTAGAAAACATTATTGTTTTTCAAAAAAGCCTGAGATTTTTAGCTTGTAAACCTTCTTTTCTATAGAGAAAGACTCCTCCTGAATAAATTCCCTCTTTATTTGTATATTATTTTGCTATCAGGGAAAAATTTTTCTAAAGATATTGGAACTACTACAATTCCTATGAAGGGTTTAAATAAACAAATAAAGAATTTGGAGAGAAAATATGACTATACTTCAAGAGATACAGAAGACGTTTACAGATATGAACATCGTTAGTGCGATTTCTTCTACATTGGTTATCATCTTATTAGGTTTTTTCTGTCGCAAAAGAAATATATTTAATGATCAAGTTGGAAAAATATTATCTAGAGTAGTTCTTACAGTTGCTTTACCTGCACTAGCATTCAATGCATTTATGAAAGACATTGATGCAGAATCTCTAGCAGAAGGAATAGAGGTCCTGATATGGGGGATAGCCATATACATTATTTTAATTATTGTAACTAAGCCGATGTATTTAAAGTTTAAAGAAGATCGCCAAGACACGTTACGTGTGCTAACGATATTTGGATCCACTACGTTTTTTGGAATTCCTATTGTCGGTGCTATTTATGGAGCAGAAGGTATATTGTATGCTTCTATTTTTAATATCGGATATCGTATTTTCCTATACTCCTATGGATATATCAAAATGAGTGGTCTTAAAATGGAAGCTGGAAATTTGAAGGAAATGTTTTTAAATCCAATTGTGATTGCTACGTTTTTAGGGTTATTTATTTGGATTTTCCAAGGATATTTACCACAGGTTAGTGTGGTAGCGGAAGATGGAACGACCTCAGAGGTTGCATTTTTACGTATTGATCAAACGGTTCCATGGTTATTCCAGCCAATGACGTATTTGGCGCAACTTGCTTCTCCACTTGCTTGGCTTGCCATTGGAGCAACTTTAGGCTCCGTTAGGCTCAAAACGGCGATAACAGATCGCACATCCTTATTTTACAGTTTTAATAAAGTGGTTATTGTTCCCATATTGAATATCGTTATTCTCGCTATATTGGCATTAACCAATATTTTAGTTATCGGTGATGTTTCCTTAGGCACGATCGTAATTATGATGGCTACACCAACAGCGACTGTAGCAGCTGCTTATGCAATCAGCTTCGATAGAGATGCCTTATTAGCTTCTAATGCATCTTTACTTTCAACGATAGCAGCAGTCATTTTCATTCCTATATGGATCGTTGTCATTAATTTAATAGCCGCTACAGCAATATTCGGATGAACAAACAGGAAGGAGAGATAAAGGGTGACTTTAAAAATAGCGTGTTACGGTGTTCGAGAAAATGAAATTCCATTTTTTCATAATCTAAATAAATATAACTTTCAGCTATATTTATTGGAGCCGTTGCTGTCTCATGAAAATATAGAAACGGCTGACGGAGTGGATGCAATTTTGTTAAGAGCCAATTGTGTTGCTGATAGGCAGAATATGAGGAAACTATATGAATATGGAGTTAAATATGTATTTACTCGCACAGTTGGCTACAATCATATTGATTTACAAGCGGCTAAAGATTACAACATGTACGTAGCAAGGGTTCCATCTTACTCGCCGAATGCTATTGCGGAATTAGCGTTAACTTTAGCTATGTCTTTATTACGACATACAGCCTATACAACATCGAAAACGGCACAAAAGGATTTTAGAGTAGATCCAGTAATGTTCAGTAAAGAAATACGAAACTGTAAGGTGGGGATTATTGGTACAGGGAAAATCGGGCTAACAGAAGCAAAATTGTTCAAAGGTCTAGGTGCAACGGTGCTTGGATATGATATATATCAAAGTGAAGAGGCAAAACAAGTCGTTACCTTTAAGGAATTAGACCATTTGCTAAGAGAAAGTGATGTTGTCAGCTTACATGTTCCTTATTTTCCAGAACAAAATGAAAAAATGGTAAACGAATCATTTATCTCTAAGATGAAGGATGGAGCTTTACTGATCAATACCGCTAGGGGAGAACTGCAAGACAATGAAGCAATTTTGAAAGCTTTGCAAACAAATAAATTAGCGGGATTTGCAACGGATGTTTTTGCAAATGAAAAAGAGATATTTTTCCAAAAGTTTTCTAACGAGGAAAAGCTTGATCCAATTGTAAAGGCGTTAATTGAATTATATCCAAGAGTGCTTATTACGCCTCATATAGGATCCAATACTGATGAGGCATTAAAAAATATGCTTGAGACCAGCTTTAAAAATTTTTACGATACATTAACAAAAGGAAGTACACCAAATGCTGTATCGTTACCAAACAAATAATATACAGAAGACGAGGTGAAGAACTGCACTCACCTCGTTATTTTGCCTTTGTTTTTTAAAATCATGTTACTTTTATCCCGTATATAAGGTGCTGTAAGATTGCGACTTCAGGTGTGGGAATCTGTATTGAGCGGAAGAGAACAGCACCTAAATGCCCTATTTTGTTAAGAGGTCTTTAGGTCATACTATTACAGTACTACCAAGCTCTGGGGAATAAATGAAAACTTCACTTTATCGTCTTAGTTTATATGATGCTAAACAGGAGATTTTACTGGTTATTGCATATTCTTTGAATTGCTTATAGGACGATTTATAGTTAATTTGCTGCGAAAGGTTTATGCATGGGAAATTTCACTTTACACAAAAATTTGCTCAATATTTCACTTACTTAAATTACATAAGTTAGTTTAGTTAGATTATATTCTTAAATTGACGGCATTGTACTATTATAAACATGTAAGAATTAGCCGGCTTAATTTTCTGTAACACAACATGTGAATAAATTCACAAAAGGAACTTGGAGGAAAAGAAAATGAAAATTCTAGAAGTCATGCAAACAACGTTTACAGATATGAATATTATTAGTGCTATTACATCAACAATGTTCATTATTTTATTAGGATATTATTGCCGGAAAAAAGGTATCTTCAGCGACCAAGTGGGAAAAATGCTATCAAGAGTGGTTTTATCTGTAGCGTTACCGGCTCTTGCGTTAAAAGCATTTATGAATGATATTGACCAAGAATCACTAGCGGAAGGTATGGGCATTTTAATTTGGGGGATTGCCATTTATATTATTTTAATTATTGTAACGAAGCCAATGTATGCCAAGTTTAAAGGCGATAAAGAAGATACATTACGTGTTCTAACTATTTTTGGTTCCACAACGTTCTTCGGTATTCCAATTGTTGGTGCTATATATGGGGCTGAAGGTGTACTATATGCTTCCATCTTTAATATTGGTTATCGCATTTTTTTATACTCTTACGGTTATATCAAAATGAGTGGATTAAAAATGGAAGCTAAGAACTTGAAAGAAATGTTTTTAAATCCGATTGTTATTGCTACATTTGTAGGTTTGTTTATCTGGGTATTCCAAGATTCTTTACCACAAATGACTGTTGTAGCAGCAGATGGAACGACTTCATCCGTAGCATTCTTAAGAATTGATCAAACTGCACCATGGTTATTCAAACCAATGACATATTTAGCCGGCTTAGCATCACCTTTAGCATGGTTAGCAATCGGATCTACTTTAGGATCGATTGATTTTAAAACGGCAATTACGGATCGTACGTCCATTGTGTATAGTGCAAACAAGGTTATTTTAGTTCCAATTCTTAACATTGTCGTTTTAGCTATTCTTTCACTTACCGGAATTTTAACTATGAGTGCGGTGTCTGTAGGAACAATAGTCATTATGATGGCTGCACCGACTGCAACAGTAGCAGCTGCATATGCAATTAGCTTTGATAAAGACGCATTGCTCGCTTCTAATGCATCTTTATTGTCAACAATCAGCGCCGTGGTGATGATCCCGATATGGATTATTGTGATCAATATGATTACATCCACAAATCTTTTTGGTTAAGGAAATAAAAATAAAACAAAACTTAAAGAAAAGTTAAATATGATAATTTATATCTGAGGATTCTTAATTTTCGATAAAGGGGAGAGTAATAATGACAATTAAAGTCGCTTGTTATGGAGTAAGAGAAAATGAAGTTCCATTTTTTAATAAGTTAAATAAATACAATTTTGAGTTAACATTGATTGAAGAATTATTAACACATGATAATATTGAGACTGCCAAAGAAATGGATGCTGTATTATTACGTGGAAATTGTGTGGCGGATCGAAAGAATATTCAAGAAATGCATAAATATGGTGTCAAATATTTATTTACGAGAACGGTTGGCTATAACCATATTGATTTACAAGCAGCAGCTGATTTTGATATGTATGTAGCACGAGTACCTTCATACTCACCAAATGCTATTGCTGAGTTAGCATTAACACTTGCCATGTCTTTACTTCGGCACACTGCCTATACGACCGCCAAAACAGCGAACAAAGACTTTACAGTGGATGGAGTAATGTTTAGCAAAGAAATCCGAAATTGTAAGGTAGGAATTGTCGGTACAGGTAAAATCGGCTTAACGGAAGCAAAACTTTTTAAAGGTCTTGGTGCAGAGGTACTTGGTTATGATGTGTATCAAAGTGAAGAAGCTAAACAAACCGTTACCTTTATGAAACTAGATGATCTATTAAGAGAAAGTGATATTGTTAGCTTACATGTTCCTTATTTTCCAGGTAAAAATGATAAAATGGTTAACGAAGAATTCATTGCAAAAATGAAAGATGGAGCTATTTTCATTAATACAGCTAGAGGAGAGCTCCAAGATAATGAGGCAATACTGAAGGCGCTTCGCACGCGCAAATTAGAAGGTTTCGGGACAGATGTATTTGCTAATGAAAAAGACATATTTTTCCAACAATTTAATGATGGGAAAAAGCTGGACCCTACTGTACAAGCTTTAGTGGATTTATACCCGCGTGTGCTTATAACGCCACATATTGGCTCAAATACAGATGAGGCCCTAACGAATATGATTGAGACAAGCTTTGAAAATTTTTACGACACTATTACCAAAGGCAGTACGTCAAATGTTGTAGAATTACCTGACAAAAGCCAAGCAGTTTCGTAAATGACCCACAGAAATAAATTTAGCACCTTCTAAGTTACTCTCGGAAGGTGCTTGCTTTTTGTTGCAATGATATAACGGTATGCAGGGAGGCTGAATGTTGTTAAGGAAGGGATTATTTATAATCGGTAACGAGATGCTCCTTGTCAGGAACTACATGATAAATCATGATTGGACGCCCGACAGTTAAGTATTCTAGCTCTGAGGCTAAATAGCCAATCTCATCTAAATATTGCAAGTACTTCCTTGTTGAAATTCGCGATAAATGAATACTTGTAGCAATATCCTCTGTAGAAAACGTATCGGTTTGTTTTTCCACAGCTTGTAACACTTTTTTTAGGGTCAATTTGGATAACCCTTTAGGGAGTGGGGTCAGTATTTCATTACTACTTGAAGATATAGGATTTCTTTCCTTGATTAGTAATTGGTCTAACGTTTCCTGATCGGTTTTCTCCACACTTGTTGTTAATCTATGGTATTGCAAAAAGTTTTCGATTGCGACCTTAAATCGCTCATACGTAAAAGGTTTGATAAGAAAGTCAATGACCCCAGATTCTAACGCCTTTTTAATCGTCGCCATGTCATCCGCAGCTGTAATCATTATGACGGGAATTGAAAACTGCTTTTGCCGTAATTCTTGCAGAAAATCAATCCCTGTTTGCCCAGGTAAATAAACATCCAGCAAGATTAAATCAGGTGTTTCCTTCTCAAGTGCCTCCCATAGTTCGTTAATATTGCTTACAGTGGCAAGTGTATGGAAGCCTTCTGATCGCTCCATGTATTGTTGGTTAATCGTTGCCACCATTGGGTCGTCCTCAACAATTATTACTTTAATCATCTTCGTTCCTCCAGTTGAATGGGACTTCTATGCGGAAAGAGCTTCCCTTTCCAAGTTTCGACTGGACATCTATAAGCCCATCATAATGAGTTACAATGGATTGAATGGCGTCCAATCCATAGCCTCTATTTCCCCCTTTGGTTGAATAACCACGTTCGAATATTTTTGGCAAAACATGCTCTTCAATGCCTAAGCCTGTATCTTGTACTTCAATTATAATGACACCTTCATCTGCATCGTATTGGAGGAAGAGGGTGACGTGCTTTTTAGAGCTATTCTGCACAGCTTCTTTGGCATTGTCGAGGAGAATTCCCATGGAGAGCAATAAGTCATGTAGCATCTCGCCTATTTTTATAGCCGGAAAATGAGAATCCTCATCAATGGTTAAGGTAACACCTTGTTCCTCCAGTTCACTTGTTTTTCCAAGTAAGAAACCTGCTATCGCTGAGCTTTTAATTTTATCTGTAACAAAACCGATTTCTCGGTGGTAATTATGGTTGAGTACACGGACAAAGTGATGCACATCTGCGTATTTTTCCAGTTCAATTAAGCCTAAAATGGTGTGGAGCTGATTCATAAATTTATGATTCTGTGCACGTAATGAATCAATGTATTGCTCCGTCCCGCTAAGCTCACGGATGAGATGCTGTAGTTCGGATTGATCATATAATGTTGCCACTGCGCCATAGATATTCTTATCAATATAGACAAGTTGTACATTGACAATAAATTCGAAATGATTAATGACCATAACTCGATTAGCAATGGGTTTTTCGGTTTCAAATACGTTGTCAAAAATTAAAGAAAATACTTTTTCACTTAGATAGCCATCATGAATTGCGTGGGAGGCGGCTTCCGTTTTATGCAATAAATTGTTGAAATTGACATTTTCTAAAAGTACCTTTCGTTTTGGAGAAACGGCAATGATTGCTTCATTTACTGAATCGATTATAATTTCCTTTTCTTTCATATGGGCAACGATTTGTTTGGGTTCAAGACCTAGCAGCACTTTTTTTAAATAACGGGCTAAATATAATGCACCGATGATTCCTACTAAAAGTCCGCAGCCTAATCCAATATATAAATTTTTACGAGCATTCCATAACTCATCATTGATTGTTTGTTGCACATAACCTACACAAACAATTCCGATTTGCTCACCTTCTTCATTCCAAATCGGTGTAAAAAAGCGAGTGCCTTCTCCAAGAATGCCGATATGCCTGGAGTAATGTTCGGCGCCGTTTAGTGATTTACTGGCATCTTCAACATTTGAAAAGGTTCCTCCAATCACACTCTGATCCGGATGTGATTTACGAATGAGGTCATTATCTAAAACAACGACAAAGCTGACACCAGTTGCATCCATTACTTCATTGGCGTAGTTTTGAATGGTCGGGTCAGCTGGTGAGTCTTCTACTTTGTTAACCACACGGATATCCTTAGCAACCATTCTAGCCACATTTGCTATTTTATTTTTAACCGTCCGATGCTCCCGCTCCAATACATAATTATCTAAAAGAATGGCTGAAGCAATTAAAGAAGCAAGCACAGATGATAAAACGAGCAAAGTTGTCATTTTCTTTAATGAAAGTCGAGCTAGCCACTTATCTTTAATATTGTCCAGATCCTTTCTGTTTTTTACTTGAAGATCACGCCGAAAGGTTCCCGTTTTGGAAAGCGTGAGGATGCTATTAACTTGGGAACATATCACCTAAATTCCCGATGTATTTAGGAGCCTTTAGGTATAACGTTGTGGTTTATCCATCAATAAAAGTGGAAGACGCCCCCATTGATGGAAGGCCCACTTTATTGTAGCAGGAAATAATCTATTCTTCCACTAAGGGGAATAGGGAGGAGGCAAGACCAATTAGCTTATCATTTGACACTATTTATTATAGAATACGAGTATTATAATAGATATGTAAAATAAAAAACGGGTATTAAGTATGGTCTATTTGCTCTTATTACCAAAAATAAAAATAAGTTCTTTTGATCCCCGATGGTGAAGAATTGATTTGAAATGGATGCAGTAGTTGGAAAATTAACCACATCCTATTAAAGATTTGGAGGATAAGTAATGGTGCATGTTTTATATATAGAAGACGAGAAGGAAATAGGTAGTTGGGTGAAGCAAGATTTAATAAGAAGAGGTTACGATGTAACATGGCTGAAATCTGCTGAAGAAGCAGATAGGCACCTTTCGCATATAGATATTGTTATTTTAGATATTATGTTACCTGGTTTAGACGGGTTTTCGATTGGAAAAAGAATGAAAAATGAAAACGGTGATTTGCCAATTTTATTGCTTTCCGCGCGTACCGCTATAGAAGATAAAATAGAGGGTCTTCATTTTGCGGATGACTATTTAACCAAACCATTTCATCCAGATGAACTAGTAGCAAGAATAGAAGTGTTATTAAGGAGATATCAAAAAGCGAATGACATTTTAGAAATTGGTCATTTAGAAGTTCATACTAAAGACATGCGGATTATTGATAGGAAAAAGGAAGCGGACATCTTATTGACAGGAAAACAATACCATTTGTTCCAGTATTTTATTCGTCATCTTAATCAAGTTCTAACAAAAGAACAACTTTATGAAAGTGTTTGGGGAGCTGATTACATAGAAGGTGATAAAACTTTAATGGTTCACATTAGATATTTACGAGAAAAGATTGAGGAAAATCCTGCTAAACCTAAAATTATAGAAACGATTCGTGGAATTGGCTATAGGGTGAAGGCATGATCAATCTGTTTCGTTCTTTGCAAGCAAAATATATGTTTATTATTGTAATGGCTGTATGCTTAATCTTCCTGATTCAAACTACTTATACAATATTTGAAGTTTTATGGGAGGCGGAAACTAACGAATATATGCAACGTGGAAATATGACTAACTATGATGAAATAGAGGAAAGATGGTATAAAGAAGCAAGGAAATTAGAAGCTTCTCATAACCAAATACATGACTTCTTTGAAGAATGGAAACAAAACTATCCAAAAGCGTCTATGTTTTGGGTCGATGGTAATGGATATTTAGCAGAGCAGATGAACATAAAAGAGGGCAGCTTGCCTTCACAATGGACTCCTGCTTATACGGCAAAATTTATGAAAAGTCGTTATGATGGTGATCCTTTTACTGTTGTTACATTGGTTGGAGAAAGTGAAACGAATGGTTTGGTGGTTTTTCAAGTTCCTAGATCCACTTTTCAATCTCTATTACAAAAAATTTACGACCAATATATGATTATTTTTTTCATTGCTATGATATTCATTATTATGGCATTTATCACTATTTCATTTTTGTTTTTCCGCAGGATTCGAGATCGGCTGTTACAATTGCAAGAGGCGATGACGATACGAGATGTGGATGGGCTTCCCATTCCAATTCATGTAAAAAAGAAGGATGAAGTGGGACAGCTTGAGCAAACTTTTAATCAGATGGTAAGTGAACTGAGGATAAGTAAGGAAAGAGAGCGAGAAGAAGAACAATTGCGACGAGAACTGATCGCCAATCTATCCCATGATTTACGAACGCCGTTAACGAAAATTCGTGCCCAAATCTATTCGCTTGCAAGAGAGTGTGAAATCAATAAGGCTAAGCAATCTTTACGAATGTTAGAATTTCATATTATGGATGTTGATAAACTACTTGAAAACTTAGTTTCCTATACGATTCTGATGGCTAGTAAGTATGAGTTAAATTTAAAAGAAGTGGATATTGTTCGTTTAGTACGTACTTATTTAGCTTCGTGGTATCCTGTTTTTGAAAAAGAACAATTTTTAATAGAGATTGAGTTAGCCACATTTAAAAAATCGAATTGGTTAGTAGATCCCACTTGGTTTGAACGTATCTTGGATAATTTACTTCAGAACGTATTACGACACGCTAAAGATGGACTGTATATCGGAGTGAAAACAGTATCGAAAGAAGCGTATGATGCATTCCTCATTATTGATAAAGGTCGAGGTTTTGAAAAAAAATCTGAACATAAAGGTGCAGGAATAGGTTTATCAATTGTTGATTTGATGGTTAAAGGAATGGGGTTGGATTGGAACATCAAGTCAAGTGAACATGGAACAACCATAAAGATTAAAAGATATAAACAATGATTCTAGGAAAGGTATTAGTATCCTTTTGTGGGATCTTTTTTTTGTGCCAAAAATGGGCGAAATTCAATTACATTCTTTATTAGTGTTAGTTCGTTTTTCTGCTCCATTGAAAAGACCACTTCTTTTCAGCGTAAGAATGTGTTTCGAGCAAGCTGCACAGCTCACTCATGTAGTACTATTTTATATACGGGGGTGTGGTAGTTCTGCTAAAATCACCTCAGCTTATAGACACTGGCGAAGTGAAGTAGCACAACGTGCGATCCTTGAAACTAGTTATCATTAATTGCGTAATTTTCAGATTTTTATATGTGACTTAAACAAAATTTAAACAAACTATATACCTCATTTTAACCTGCAGCTTATAAGATAGATGTAGAGGTGAAAAGAATGGAATATGTCGTGGAAACAAAGAACTTAACAAAACAATTTGGGGAGCAAAAAGCAGTCTCTTCTTTAAATGTAACCATACCAAGAGGGGAAATATACGGGTTCTTAGGTCCGAATGGCTCAGGAAAGACAACGACCATTCGTATGCTTTTAGGTCTAATGAAACCAACTTCAGGGACAATTCATGTGTTTCATAAAGATTTAAAAAAAGATAGAATCCATATTTTAAAAAGGATAGGTTCATTAGTAGAAAATCCATCCTATTATCCACATTTAACTGCATATGAGAATTTAGAAGTCTGGAGAAAAATTTTAGGTGTACCTAAGGAGAAAATTCATGAAGTATTACAGATTGTACAATTATCAGAGGTGACCAATAAAAAAGTAAAAGGCTTTTCGCTTGGGATGAAGCAACGATTAGGAATTGCTGCTTCCCTACTCAATGATCCTGAATTATTAATCTTGGATGAACCAACAAATGGTCTAGATCCATCCGGCATTATCGAAATACGAAACCTCATGAAACAATTAGCTTCTGAATCAGGAATGACGATTTTAATTTCTAGCCATTTATTATCAGAGGTTGAGCAAATTGCCACAAGAGTCGGGATTATTTCAAAAGGGAAAATGCTTTTTCAAGATTCAATGGACAAACTACGAGAGTTATCAAAGCCTAATATTGCTTTAAGAATTAGTGATGCTAAAAAGGCCTTGCGCTTTATAGTCTCTAAAGGAATAGAAGCGGACTATCGAGATGACCATATTTTTATACCTAATCATTCGGATGAGGACGTAGCTGAATTAGTTCAGCAGCTTGTTTACCATAACTTTTTAATTTATCGGGTAGAAGGAAAAAAAAGATCGCTAGAAGATATTTTCCTCCAAATAACACAGGAGGAGCGGCTGGTATGAATAAAGAGCTTTTATCTTCCGAACTTCTAAAAATAAAACGGAAAGGATTTTGGCTTTTAACAGTTTTAGGTCCTTTTGGGGTAGTCGCTTTACAAATGATGAATTATGCATATCGGAAGGAGTATTTACTGAAGCAAAGTACCAATGATTGGGAATATTACATTCTAAATGTAAGTGGTTTTACTCCGTTTGCTCTTGTGCTAGGGATGGTTATTTTAACTTCTTTTTTAACCAGTATAGAAAATGAAACGAATACTTGGAAGAAATTGATTTCACTTCCTGTATCAAAAGCAAGTGTATATATAACTAAATTCACATTGCTTGCTAGTCTGTTGTTTCTATCCTCTGTGTTATTAATGTTGTTTACTCTATTATATGGGATTTTTCTAGATTTTAATGGGGAGATATTACATGTGACATTATTTCAATATAGTTTTTATCCCTACTTTGCTTCTTTACCTGTACTAGCATTGCAATTATGGATTTCTACTGTAAGTAAAAATCAAGCAGTACCAATCACGATTGGTGTTATTGGGGTGATTCTAGTTCTTACCAATTCTTACAGTCCTTTTCCAGATTGGATAATTTGGAAATGGCCTTCACTCATGAACCAATGGGATAAACCTATAATAAACGTTGTTTTAGGTATAATTGTAGGCTGTTTAATTTATATTGTTGGTATGCTTGATTTTATACGAAGGGATGTGAAGTGAGTGTTCTCCATTCTTCAGTCAGAGTGGTATAAATTACGCAAATCAAAGATAATATCTATTGTTTTTGTTGCACCGGCTATTGGCTTTTTGGTTGGCTTAACTTCTAATTTAACTATGTTTGATGGATTGGCAGTGAATCAGTGGTTACAATCCCTGCTATTAATGAATGGAACTTATGCTTTACTTTTCCTTCCATTAATAACAGGCGTTCTTGCCAGTGTAGTATGTAGGTACGAACACCAGGCAGGGGGTTGGAAACATTTGTTAGCATTACCTGTAACAAGATCAAAAGTATTTGTATCCAAATATGTTTTATTGCTGGCATTGGTTTTTGCTATCCAGTTATTATACCTAGGTTCTATTTATGGGGTAGGTATGATAAATGGTTATACAGATCCTTTTCCTAGTGGATTAATTTGGAAGAGTATCTTTGGTGGTTGGGTAGCAACCCTCCCGCTATTAGCCTTACAATTGTGGGTGTCTTTAATATTTAAGAATTTTGCTGCCCCGTTAACTATAAATGTAATTGGCACATTGCCAGCGTTATTAATTGTTAATTCCGAGAGTTTTAGTCCGTACTATCCATGGGTTCAACCCTTTTTTATGATGTATATTGAGGGGGACACAAACGATCTCTTCTTTATACCTTGGGATCAATTCATAGTTGTTGTGGGAGGTAGTTTTGTTTTGTTTTTCTTTGGTGGATTACTATATTTCCAAAGGAAGATGTTTTAGAATCATCTAAATCACTACATCAGTGGGGGAAAGAAAACCCCCGCTAATTGAAATTAGTTTATTAGAATGGTGAGATGCTTAACAACTGATGCAGTTATATAAAGCTCCTATTGGGGGGCGCTTTCTCACCAGCTAGACAGAACGAATATATTTCTAAAAAACTTAACTCTATGATGTAATCATTATTTTTTCTAAAAGTAATAGCATAACGCATTTGCTCCTACAAGTTACTGAAGAGATATGTGAAGATTTAAAGATTAAAAGTCGTATGAAATAGCGAAATCATCAATTCAATGGACAGTTTTCGGAGTAATTTCCGGTCTGACCGTTTTTTATGTCGAAAACTCTTGCAAGGTTGCGGAACTACTGATATAATACCAGATATGGTCGTGTGAAATACCGAATGCCTTATCGTTAAGGAAGTTCGTTATAACAACGTTTATACGGTATTTATTATACGATTCCGTAGCTCAGCTGGGAGAGCGCCACCTTGACAGGGTGGAGGTCGTTGGTTCGAGCCCAATCGGAATCATACTTCAGAACGCTTGGTACGAAGGTATCGAGCGTTTTTGGTATGCTATAGTTTTTTGTTTCAAATCTGTCGTAGTGACCAATTACATAAAGTTATCAAAAACTTCACTAGCTTTCTTATCATCCTCTTCTGTTATATGGGGATATAGGTTTCAAATTGTCTGTATGTCTTTATGTCCTAATCGCTTTTGAACAATCTTCATGTTTATAAACATTCCTTTCGTTACGCTCAAGGCCCAAAACGCTATGAAATATATTTGCGCTTTGGGCCTTTTTATTATTTTAGATTTATAGGGATAGAAAGTTACCTACAAATCACATGGAGGTGAGTGGGTCATTCCAAAAGCTGAGTGACCGCATGTTTATAATTGTAGGTTACCTTTCCAAGCACAAATAAGTGTGACTTCGAGCACGCAGACTTACCTTTGTATAAACAATTCTCGTTTATAGCTGGGTGATCATTCAATGCTTTCTGTCTCTGTATATATAGAAAAGGAGAGCTATCCCTTATGGGGTTAAAAATTGTATTTCCCATTTGCTGTGAGATTGATATCCACAAAACCTTTGTTGTTGCTTGTGTTACATCCGTAAAACAAAAAAGGAGTAACTACTTACAAACGCCGTTGCTTTTCTACCTTCACAAAAGGACTTAGAGAGTTGTCACAAGTCACAAAGGCTTTGTGAAACGGACTGTAAAGTTGTCTGTATGGAATCTACTGGGAAGTATTGGATCCCGAGTTTAATGTACTAGAATATTCGTACAATATCACACTTGCACACCCTAAATACGTCAAGGCTATCCGTGGTAAAAAGACTGATAAGAAAGGCGCCAAATGGATTGCTGATTTATTTAAACATGATCTTATAGCCGGAAGCTGTATGCCTCCTTTAGCTATTTATAATTGCGTGATCTCATGCGTTATCGATTTAAATTGACTCATTTTACATCCAGCGAAAAGAATCAATTTCAAAACAGTTTAACCGTTTCGAACATCCAAATTGCCAGTTGTTTTGAGATACCTTTGGAAAAAGCTCGATGAATATTGTCGGGAAACTGTTGGAAGATCCGACTAACTCCAATTTTAAAATTGAACCACTTATTCATGGTTCGATGAAAGGCAAAATTTCTGATTTAAAGTTTGCTATCGATGGTTTTATTACTCCTGAACAAGCTAGGAAGTTATCTGTTATTAAGCAGCATTACGAAAACCTTAAAGCATGTAAAGCTGATCTTGAAAAGCTGATACTTTCTCTTGCCGAACCCTACACAGAAGAGATTAGCTTGATCTTAACTGTTCCGTCCTTTAAGAACACCTTCTCTTCTATTGCCGTGGTTTCTGAGATAGGTGTCCATTATGGAAGTGTTCCCGACAGCTAAACATCTATGTTCCTGGGCAGGGCTAACACCTACGAAGAACAAAAGTACTGGCAAGAAATAGTCAGTAAGAATTTGGAGAGCAGGGGTATATATCAAGCCCCTTTTGGTACAGTGTGTTACCGCTGTAGTCAAAATCGATAAACATCCCGCGAAACGGCTATTTGAGTAAGTTACTTGTACTTGAGGTATCATTTTGAAGCCTTGAGATTTGGCTAACAAGATTGCTTGTTCAAACGTAATTTCTCGATGAACTGGAAGAACATCCGATTTTTTATATAACTTGGGATTATATGGTTCTTTTTTCTTCAAAATGTGGTAATTTGCTGTTAATAGCGAAGTTTATAATTCCGAGTATTCCAACACGGTTAACTTTTACAGATCTATTAATTGAGGGCATGATTTTCACCTTTCCAATATTTTAAGGTTATGAATTTTTTGTGCTACATGTGTCTAGATTGATAAATTAGGCGTGAGACGCACCCATTTAATCCTTCTTACATAGATTAGTATAGGTTTTTATGTGAAGGAGGAAGGTTTATGTACAATTACAGGTATCCTTACTACCCCAATGATGAAAGTTACTATAGACAACAACAGCTTATTAGTGATATAGAAAAAGCAATTAATGGGCAGTATAGCGCAATAAGTTGTTATGAAAGATTGGCTAGGATGGCGCCAACAATGACTGAAAGGGAGCAAATACAAGAAATAAGGCAGGATGAAGTAAGACATTATCAACAATTTGTTGCTATATATGCCAACTTAACTGGTAAACAGCCACAACCAAAAATTGTTGAGGAATGCCCAAACAATTATTTAGAAGGGTTAGAATTTGCATTACAAGATGAACAAAAAACTACTGACTTCTATTTAAATATTTCTGATGAAGCAACAACACCGCAAATTAAAAGAACCTTTAGACGAGCTGCCGCAGATGAGCAAAACCATGCAGTGTGGTTTTTATATTATTACGTGAAAAATAGATGAAATGAGGGCATTTCAAATAAAGATTTGTAATAGAGTATATTTTTATGATATTGAAGTAAACGAAAATAAGCCCCTCTTGGTTGCTAGTGACAACTCAAAAGTTGAAGTTCTTATAAACAGAAATGCTTTCTTAACTTAAAAATAAAAACCGGGTGTTCCTAACCCGGTCTATTCATGCTTGTTTTGCGTCTTTAGATGTAGTGGAGGAGGTAGTAACCAACCTTTCTCCTTGTTTAGATGTAGTACTTTTACTCCAAATTGAGCCTTTTTCATGTGAAATTGCCCATACATCATACCTATATCTTCACGAATGGATTGTCCAATAATGGCACTGCAGACGACAAGCCCTTTACTTATATCTGCTGATAAAATAGCTGCGATTTCTACATCATTAAAACGTGCACCCACTGGGATTTCTTCTAGATTAGCTTCTGGTCGTTCTGGTGGTGTAGGAGGAAGAGCTATTCCGTTTGCTTTTAATAAATTTTCAATTTCTTGATTTTCAATTTTAATACCTTGGATCCCCTCTTTAATAAGTTTCTTTAAATCTCCATCACCAGCATGATTGTAGAATCCTTGATAAAGATCAATCATCCCGTTATTTGCTAAAAGATGCGACCATGTTAAATAGACTTCTCCATAATGCATCGGTTCTTCTGTAGGGTTACCACTTAAAATTCCCATAACTTCACTCCTTAGATAGTTTAATCAGTCTTAGTGTGTATATGTTTAACAGAACTATTCAAGGTTTGAGAATGTTTTTGTTATTTTATCCAAATATCACAACTATGAATTTATAAAGGAAAGTGTTGTCCAAGCGATACTTATGTATTTCTGCTGTTTATGAATACAGTCTATTTTGGCGTAAAAAAACACTTTAATCCAACAGTTAGAGCATTGTTAACTGCCAATAACAGACTGAGAGTTTACTTCTTTGTGTCTATGTTCTTCTCAGTTTTAAATATCCACTACTTTGCAGGAATTGATTGGATAATTCTGAATAGGTTTTTCTCTGTTTCGTTTTCTCTAGCTACTACTTCGATTTTGATAACTTCAAGAGAATCAGCATAATATCTTTAAAAAAGTCACTGACTTATTTTAATATACTCGTAGCATTATAAAGCACTATATAAATCCTTATTGTCAAGCAATTCGTATCTGTCACTTTATCTGACTTATATTTTACGGATTTTTTTCTTTTTGGTAAAAAGTGTCTGTTTTAAAACGCAATTCGCCCGCATATAATAAGAACATACATTCTTAAAAGGTGATAAAATGGACCAATCACTAAAACAACTCGCCGCAGACTTTATAGCCATGCCTCTCGCTAAAGCTGCGTTTAAACATGATCAACAATATTTTGATGGCCTCCACGACCCTGATTTCTACCTGGATTTTACTGACGAAGCTGTCAGACTTATTGAAATGGATTTAGCTGCTACTAAAAAACAGTTATACAGCAAGTACCATCTGGATATTAAGCGGATCGGTAAAACTACATATAAGTGGAAGTACAAAAACAAATCTGGTGTATGGAGGTATACGCCAGAGCAATTAAAAGATATGACCGTAAGAGTATGTAAAAAGTATTTGTTTAAGGCTGTTGGATTTGAGCAAAAGAGAGCAAGTTATATGAAATTTGTGCCACCTGATGTTTAAGCATGATGATATTATTACTCACCCTCAATATGTTCAATAACACCGTTTAAGTTAAACTATATAAATATATTGGTAGATAAGAAGTTGCCACCAGCTATTAGAGATCCTATAACGCTTGCGAATAAGTTCAAATCACTATTAAATGTAAAAACTAGATACACAGGTATACCAACAGTACCTACACCTAAAATCCTTCGTATAGAATTTGTACCCATGTTAATAAGCTCCTTTTTCATCTAATTATACCCTTGCATTTTTTGTTTACCGCAAAGTCCCTTCTACCCATAGCTCATTTCAGTTATAGTTACAGGAGGTGGTTTTATGGAGGAAAAAGAAAAAGCCCTGCTCCTTTTTTAGGATTAGATTTTTAGCACAATTCTCTTAGTAAAAGCATACACTACATTATAAAGTTACTTATAAAAAGCCCCCACTAACATGAGGGCTACTCGTTTTTTATAAGTCTAATTTAATAATGCCAACAGCAACAGTAACAATAATATTTCTTTTCAGTCATCTTTTTACAAGGTTTAAAACAATCGTGACTGTCATAGTCATAGCAATCTTTCTTTTTACAATGGAAACAGTCACAAGGTCGTTTCTTTTTACAGCTATCAAAACAATGACAATAGCGTTTCTTTTTATTGGAGTAATTATAGCACATAATAATCCTCCCTTCCTCTTACTTCATAGTATGATTATGGAACGAAGGTGATTGGACAGGTTTCATAGTAAAAAAATATATCATAATCTTTGTCTTTGATAGCAATTTTTTCTACGGGACATATTTTTAATTATTCCAGACATACTATTAGGGAAGCTACAACGACTGTAGATTCCCTTCCGTAGTCCCATTCACTAAGGATGGGGCTTTTTAATATAGTACATGTATGATTTAACGCACCCAACATACCAAATAGTATTCGAGCAGATCTCCCTGGATCACATTATAGCTATTTCCTATAACAAGCTTGCGATTGACTTACTTGTAGCCAATTTGCTAATTTTTACCCAATTACTTTCTGACCAACAGAAAAGGGTTTTGATTTGTCTGTTTTTCTAAATCCACTACGCACCTCTCCTTTAAACACTAATTTTTACTTTTGTTTATTAATTGTTGATTGTTTTTTGTATAATGTACCTATTTTGTAAATATACTCCATAAATTATAAGGAGGAATAATTTGTGAATGGCACTTTAAAAGAAGGGAAGGAAGAGCTATGAAAGTATGGTTTAATAATGAATATTTTATTGAAGAAAAGCCTTACAATGGAAACTTACATAAATTCATGATTATGCAACATGATAAACATATAGAAACTATTATTCCAGCTGATCTTAATGATCAAGAGCAAATTATAGATTATTTTGATAGTGACAGTAAAGATTAAACTTGTATGTAAATATGGAACTAACTTTTATCATTTACCAGCTCCTTCTTTTTCAGCCTTTCAACTAAGAGTAGGCTTATGATAGCTTGATGTGCACTACGTTTTGGACGAAACCCAAAACTATTGCTCAATTGCAGCAGTTCGTTTAAAATGTTTAATTTGTGGTTTGTTACTTTATCAGAAATATCTAAATAGAAGTCAGTAGTTTTTTATTACGGATATCATATTTCCAAAAGATGAAAATCATCTTAGTCAACAACAGTTTATTAGTGATTCGAAAAAACGATTGATAGGAAATATAGTGCCATAAGTTGTTACGAAAAATTAGTTAGAATGTCATCAAAAATGGACAGTCGGGAGAAAACACAAGAAATAGGGCCGGATGAAATAAAATATTACCAACAATCCCTCCTAGATAGTCCCGTGTCTGCGCTGCAATTATAAAAAGCCTCCGGTATGAAGGCTTTGACCCTAACTATAGTTAGTATTACTGCTTACAAACCCTAATTTTCCACCAACTACCTCTTTTACCTCATGAATTACAACAAAGGCATTTGGGTCAATGGTTTGCACTCTTTTTTTAATTTTTAAAAGCTCAGTCTTTTTAATTACGGTGTAGATGATTCTTTTATCTTTATTCACATAGTATCCATATCCATAATAAATCGTTGCGGCGTTACCAAATTCTTTTGTAATCGATGTTGAGATGTTTTCGTATTTATCAGACATAATGGTAATTGCTTTTTTGTTCTGGAAACCTCCAATTACTTGATCTGCAATTTTGGTACATAAATAAACAAAAATAAAGCTATATAACATATTATTGATCCCAATAGTAAATATGAAACCTGCTATAATAGCACTATCCATATAAAAAAGACTCTTTGAGAAACTATAACCTTTGGTGTAATTTAATAAATAGGCCAAAAGGGTTGTTCCCCCAGTAGACCCGTCAGCAATGAAAATAAGAGCTAATCCTGCTCCCATTAATAACGCACCAAATACAATACCTAATAGCATATCTTCAATACCGAATGGAACATAACTCAGGATACCAAGAAATAAAGAACTCATAACAACACCCAATATGGTGTAAACTATAGTTTTTTTCATTAAAAATTTATAAGCTACGGCAATAAAAAAAAGATTAATGAGTAACGTACTAATACTTGTAGGAACCTGAAATAAATAGTATAGAATTAGAGACATACCAATTGTACTTCCATCACCTAATCTATTCGGAATCACAAAAAACTGAACTGATGCAGCGATAAGGAAAGCACCAACAGTAATTAAAAGTACATCTCTTGTAAGATTTTTCATATAAATATCCCCCCAAGATAAAAAAGTTAAAAAGCTTTACCAATTGACTAGTAAAACGTTAAAGCAACTTAATGATTATAGTAACCTCTTGTATTAAAGTCAACACCCTATAAAATATTTAGATTTCACAAATAAATTTAAAACACTTATTTCTTATTAGAAGTGGAATATAATGAAAAGTATACTCTAAGAAAATTCTAACAAACCGAAACAGACTCCAAAAAAAATAAATCGCAAAAAATTTATTAGTAGTTAATTTAAATAAAAGCAGTTGAGGTAAGAAAAAGGGTGGTAATCTAATATATGAGACAAACATATCCTATTACGCTAACTGTCAAAAAGCATTTTAAAGATCGCCATTACAATACTAAACAATAATAATCCCCCCAAAAGGAGCAGGCTTTATATTATTTTAAGCGATATTGTGTAAACTATAAAGGTTTCATGAATGTTCATTCATTTTAGTAGCCTTTCTTGATTGAAAAGCTTATTTTATACATTTATCAATATAGATTAAAAAACGCCACCTCCCCGTAACTCGTTTTGATTATGGTTACGAGAGGTAGTATAAAATTTGTTACTTTGGGATACCGATATAACGGAATAGCCACGTCCGGCTTAAGCGCCAGCAATTAGGCGACTTTACGAATCGCCCTCCGATAAGCCCTTATCGGTTCGCCTGTAAGAAGAAGGTCGACTAAAAACGGGCTTGCCGCCCGGACGTCGGTATACCCCAGTTTTAGTGGCATGATTCCTAAAACTTTAGTTGATTCTTCCCATTCCATTCGCTACGTTGCTAAACTGGCGTTCCGTGCCTTTGTTCAAAATAGCCTTTTCTGCTTGCAAGCGTGGCTTAGTCAATAAATGGAAATAATTATGATTGATTATATAGCTAATCTGTTTTTATCGTAAGCTCTTCATTTAGGTTGAAGAAAATTTTTCTGAAACTGACATCGACACGCAAAATATAACATGTTAAAATATAAGAAAAATTCAAAAACTAACGTTAGAGACAAAATAATTATTTTTTGATCTGAATCTGAAAATGGGGGATGAGTATGAAGAAATATGAGAAGGAATTTATCACATTTCCGGATGTGATGGTAATGCTCATTATTTTTGCTGCGATGTTAGCTCTTACAGTACCAAATCTTTATGACTGGAAAATCTGGATTGCGATAGGCATCGGAATGTTAATGTATGCAATTAGCGAATATATGATTCATCGTTTCTTATTTCATATTAAAAAACCAAATAATCCATTCTTACTCCAATTAATTAAGCGGTTACATTACGATCATCATGTGGATCCTGATAATGTAAAGTTGCTTTTCTTACCGCTATGGTTTAGTTTGCCAAATTTTATGATTTTAGCAGTCGTATGCTATGGCATTACCAGAAGCTTGGAGCTGACTATTGCTTTTATAACAGGAGTGATAGGATATTTTTTGTATTATGAATGGAAGCATTTTGTTGCTCATAAACCAATTCAACCAGCAACGAAGTTAGGAAAACAAATTAAAAAATCGCATCTTTGGCATCATTACAAAAATGAAAATTATTGGTTTGGTGTGACGCATCGGGCTGTTGATAAAACTATGGGAACGTATCGCGACCATAAGGAAGTGGAAAAAAGTGATACAGCCAGAGACTTGGAAAAACGGGCGTAAACTACTACCTATTATTTAGCACATGCATAGGATTTATTTGATCCCTGCTCTATCCATACTTAGTTATGTATTGCGTTTTTAGATTAATAAAGGAGCTAAGGGCATAATGAAACGATTAGCTTAAAGGTGAATGATGCGCTAAAATAACATGAAAATATAAGTAGTCAAAAGCGGGGGCAACATGGCTAGGATCCACAGTGTTTTTAGTACGAGGAAGCAGCTTCTCACGGAAAGTGAAGTATATTTCTAGAGCGGTTATTTGTACTATCCATCATTTTTAAAGTTCGGATGTTGCTTTGATAAAGTGAAGCTTCAATCAGTGAGAGGTCTTCCTCCCACTGATTGAAGAAGAACAAAGGCTACAACCTTTGAAATATAATGAGAGCATAGAAGTTACCACTCGCGAAGTGGCTTGGATAGTCGTCGAGATTCTCCTATCTGTCGCAAGCCATTCTCACATACTACGCTGATACTATAAAAAATAAAGCAGATCAAATAATAATAACGTCTTAAAAGAAGGCAATAGTTAGACTCGATTATTTTAGGCGTTTTGGGTACTAATACTTTTACCCTGTAATTGCTGTAACTAGTTTAAGAACGTGGAATTGTCATAATGACGGTTGTTCCTTCATTTGGCTCGCTAAAAATCAATAAACCTTTACCAAAAAGTTGTTTGAAACGCCGGTTCGTATTAGCTAAGCCAATTCCTTTCCTTTTACTCGTTGATCCATCTAATATCTCATGAATCTTGTTTTCCTCCATTCCGACACCGTCGTCGATAATGCATACTTCGAAATGTGTGTCGAGTTTTGTAATTCGAATTATAATCGTACCTCCAGTAATTCGCTTTAAAACACCATGCTTCACTGCATTTTCCACAATCGGTTGAATGGACAAAGGAGGGATTAGAAAGTCAATACTTTCATCTAAATCCCAATGAATTTGTAATCTGTCTCCGAATCGCTCTTGTTCAATAAATAGGTAAGCACGGGTTAATTCTAGTTCATCTTCAACGGGAATAAGCGTTTGGGTGTTATGAATACCAAAACTCAAACGTAAATATTTGCCAAATTCATTAAGTAAAGTAACCATTCTAGATGTATCTATTGCACTTAATGAGGCGATTGTGTTTAATGTGTTAAACAAAAAATGCGGTTGAATCTGAGCCTGCAGCCATGCTGCTTCCGTTTTTAACTGTTCATTAACCGATTTTTTTAAATCGGTTAAAGCCCGAACCCTAGCTCGTAACTCTAGAGTGTGTGCAGGCTTTGCTACATAATCGTTTGCTCCTGCTAAAAATCCAGCGTAGATATCTTCAAATTGCTGCCGTGCTGTTAATAATAAAATAGGTAATTCTGATAAGCTGTATTGCTGTCTCACTGTTTGGGTAAGTTCATAGCCAGACATATTTGGCATCATCACATCACAAATAACCAAGTCGCATCTACCAGTTTGAATACACTGCAATGCTTGCTCACCACTAAAAGCTGTTGCTACTTCGTAATCGGCAGATAGTACATGGTATAATACTTTAAGGTTAACAGGGTCATCGTCAACAATAAGTATTTTTTGTCGCCGATGGTTAGTATGGCTGTCCACAGGTAATGTACAATCATTATGGATAGTTGCTTCATCAGGGGTAAAGGTTCTTACCTCTGTGTAAGTGTTCTTTTTAATAGCAGACTTATCAGCAAATGGAATTGTGAAAAAGAAAGTAGAACCTTTATTCATTTCAGAATGTACACCAATGGTCCCACCGTGCAATTCAATCAGTTTTTTACATATGCTTAACCCGACTCCGATCCCACCATTTTCTAATTTGAGACGTTTTTCTTGAACGTATGGCTGGAAAATTTTTTTAGTTGTTTCCTCACTCATGCCAATACCAGTATCTATTACTTCAATATATGCCATTTTCCCTTTTGGTTCCGCCTTAACGATAACTTCTCCTTCACTGGTAAACTTCACAGCGTTGTGAAGGATGTTAAATAAAATTTGCATTAAGCGATTTTCGTCAGCATAAATATGAGGAAAGGAGGGAGAGATGCGAACCTTCACCTGTATTTTTTTACCATCCATTAAAAAGGAGATCATGTCAATTAAGCCAGATACAACTGCATGCAAGTCTATTTCTTTTTGATGTAGCTTGATATGGTCTTCTTTCAGTCTTGTTAAATCAATAAGATCGTTGAGCATAAACGACATTTGCTGTCCAACCCGAACAAGGAGGGTTAAATGGTATTTATTATTTGCGGATAACTTTTCCCCTTCATTATCGAGGATGGCCTGGCCTATATTAATAATTCCATGCAATGGGTTGCGTAATTCATGCGATGTATTCATTAAGAATACATCTTTTTGCTTATTTGCCTGTTGCAATATTGCTGTTTGTTGTTTATTTAATTCCAACAAACGAATATATCTTTGCAATAAAACCAAGCCAATTAAAATTGTCATGGCTATGAAATCAAATGGATAATAAAGCATAGCAATAATTTTTTTATTTATTAACATCCCAGCTAATATATTAATTGCATAGCTGACAATAAACAGAAGGATAATAATAGCTCCATGTTCTTTTCTTTGGGTAAATGGGATAATATTTTTGAACATAATCATAACCACTATGGCTACGAATGCATTTGCAAATCCTGATAAAATATCATAGTAAGAAAATGGTATGGTTATAAAAGCAATGCAAAATAGTCCGTAAATAAAGACTAAATAAGAAAATATCCGACTTCGAAGCACGAACAGAGATTTGATAAAGAATAGCATACAAATCAGAGTAGTTAGAAATAACAGGTATAAGATACGATAATACCATTCGATTTGAAGTGGCAATTCTACAATAACATTATCATCGATGAGATTTGCAAATCCTGCCGAAGCAACCATAGTACCAAAGTAGAGAAGTGTTTTTTTGTGTTGCCCTTTACCAAAGAAAATCAAACTGAATGCATAAAACATATGTAAAAAATATATAACACTTACAATAACTTGCAAAATTGCAAAGAAAGATGCCTTTTGATGAATGGCATCGGATGATCCAAACCAAATCGAATTGGTAATTCCGCCGTTAAAAGGCAGTTCGTTATTCGATACATGTATCATTAATTCTGTTTCATCTTTCATCGGAGTAAATGAAACAGATAAGGCTCCGTGCTTTTTTGTATTTTTATTATTCTGTTCAGCCGACGAATTTACTTCAGAAATAAGCTTCCCGTCTACATAAATAGCAGCCGATGAAGCAATTTCTGTTAAATGCAAAGAAAGTAATTCTGGACGATTTTTAGGCAAGCGGATTTTTAACCGATAGGTACCATAACCGTAACCAGAAACAGCTCCTTTTTGGTTATTATCCAATTCGTCTTTCCAATTATGCGGTAGGCGGACTAATTTGGAGTGTTGCTTGCTTTCTGTCATGGTGGATGGATCTATAAACTTATATGAATCAAAGTGCCATTCTCCATCTAAGTTGTATATTTCGCTTTTGGACAAGTTATGACTACGAAAATCAATCACCCCTGCTTCCGCTGTTGGCTTTTCTGGTGGCTCATGATAATTCATCCAGCCAATCCGAAATAAAATTAACAGCAATGAAAATAAGCTAATGAGCAAAAATATTTTGGTTTTTGTTATTGGCATTGAAATTATTCATTCCTTTATGGTGTAAATATAGCAATTATGGAGTTTGTTACCTCTATGAATATATTATTAAAGTATGTAGATTGCAAGATTGACCGTTAAGTAGTAAAAAAGTCTATGACCGTTGTCTTATTAAATGGTTCTCTTCACTTAAACCATTTTATAATAGTAGTTACAGTTCATATTGCTTCTAATCTGATGTCCCGCTTCATAGAGTTACTAATATTTAAGAGAGGGGTGGCAAGCAATTGTGATATTTATTTAAGCTATAGGATGTCAATCAAAATGGACCCAATAGACAATCGACCAACAAGTCCTAGAATAGCCAACATCGTACTACTCATAATAAGTTTATGTATACGAGTTGCTCTGTTTTTGCATCAAGAGTAGAAGCAAGAAAAAGTTCCACGGAATGGAGTTTCATTGGATACGTTAAATTAAAAAATACTTGTTTAGATTATGTGCATTTTCTCGTTCCTATGCTATGCTAAAAGTATAGGAAAAATATACTAGATCATAGACTTAAAACTAAGTTGTATATAGTCTATTTGTTAGATGTATTTTATCTCGGCTGTAAGGTTCCAAAAACACCGACTTCAAGAGAAGTGCCCACTATAAGGTCTAGGTGGAAGATAACGGCACTTCAACTTCTCATTCGCTTTTACCTAACATTCAGTAAGGATGAAGTTTCACGATATACTTAAATCTTTTTGATCGTCTAGTTACGCTTATAAAGCATAGAATAATTAAGCAGCAGTTGTGTTACTAATTTACAAAAATAAAAAATAGAAATGGATTGCCAGTTGAGCTCTTAAGACTGGAGAAGCATAAGTCTTCATTAGATCTAGTAGGGAAATGTACTTTGTTATCACCTAAAATGTTATTCATTATAAGACATCTTAACCTGTACTCAGCAGAAAAGCTTCTCTAAAATAATAGATGAATTCGTTACAACGGGGCAGGAAAAAGTCATTATGTATGCACCACTGGGTTATCAAGTTGTTATTTACGTATATTGGTTAGTGAGGGAGGTCATTGAGTTGAAAGCGATTCTTGTAGATGATGAACAAATGGCATTAGATTTTTTAGAACACTTATTAAGGGAATATAATGATTTAGAAATTGTTGATAAACTCACTAATCCTTTATCCGTAAAAGAAAATGTAAGACAAACGAATCCAGATGTTGTGTTTTTAGATATTAATATGCCGCAAGTTAACGGACTGGAACTGGCAGAGCAGATTTTGGAAATGAATCCGAACATCCAGATTGTTTTTGTAACAGCATATGATGATTATGCATTAAGTGCATTTGAGATTAATGCTTTAGATTACTTATTAAAGCCAATCCAGAAGGAACGTTTAAAGAAAACAATGCAACGCTTGACACAGCACAGCTCACATGGTATAGAGCATAGTTACACGAAGCAAGATCGCTTATTATTAAGCGTTTGTGGCAGTTTTTCTATAAGAGGGAAAAATGGAGAGGTGGAGCTAATTTCTTGGCGGACTTCAAAAGTAAGGGAATTATTTCATTATTTACTCCATAATAAAGGGAGGCTGGTTAGGAAGTCGTTGCTAATTGAATTATTATGGCCTGAGCTAGATCCTGAAAAAGCGTATGCGCAACTATATACGGCTATTTATCATGTTCGGAAAGCATTAAAGCATTATCCAGATTACTTTAAATTAGAAAATATGACAGAGGGGTATATTCTTTCTACCCAAGATGTTGATATTGATATAGAACTTTGGCAACAGAAGCTGGAAGAAGCTCCTCCTATTACTCAACAAACAATAAAGCAATATTTAGAAGCGATGGAATACTATACAGCTCCCTACTTTGATGATTATGATTACTGGTGGGCAGAAAATGATAAGGTACGATTGGAAAGACTTTGGTATCGAACTGCGATGCAAATAGCAAAAGTATATTATTCTATTTCCTCGTATGATAAAGCTAAAGAATGGTATAAACGAATTAACGAACGATATCCAGAGCAGGAAGAAGTCCACTTTTCATTAATGAAACTCTACTCTTTTATAAATGAAACAGAGAAAGTGGATGAGCAATATTTATTTTTAAAGAAAATACTGCAGACGGATTTAGCAACGACTCCTAACCCGGAAATAACAAGTTGGTATAAACAATGGAAAAAATATCATATGTAAAATACGCCATGTAGCATTTTTGTTACATGGCTTAAGGTTGCTCTTTTATTCTGACTATAAGTTGCCGTAAGAGACCCACTTCGGGGAAATCACTAATGGATACCAAAAAGTCTAAGTGGGGTGGTGGGACCCCATTTCCCAATTCGTTTAAGTGTCTTTTAGGACAATGCTCTTGCGTTCTAACAATTAGCCCCAGCTGGAAAACACCTTTTGGTGAAAGATTCACTTTATAAGGAGTCCCGTTTAAGTTTGCTTTAAACTGTAAAGAATTTGTAAAGGCAAAAAAGGTATAATGTATGATATATATGATAAAGACACTATAGATCATTGTATACCCATATAAGGGTATCCATTATTATAAAGCCTTTATCCCGTATATAACGTGCTGCAGGACGCCTTGTTGAGGAGTTAGATCAATGTACTGCACAAAGTCTACGTGGGGAGATAACAGCGCCTAAATGCCCTATTTCGTAAGCTGTATTTAGGTCATATCATTACAGTACTAACTATCCGTGAGGTATGAATGAAAATGCCCCCTGATGGAAGGTTCACTTTATTATGTAGAAGCGTAGAAGTAAAATGAGCTTGCCATCTGTGGTGAAGCTTATTTTTAAACGAAGAAACATATTTGATTTTTATCTAGAGAGGGAGACAATAATGGTTTCTTTAAACGTTAACATGCCTTAACTAATAAGAAGCATGTAAAAGCTTGTGTTCTCTTAATGATAATAACTCCAGAGTGAAAGATCCTTCTCTAATCATACATTTTGTGTGTTAAACCTGCAAGGTAAGCGGTGGAATGAGTTAGTACGTAGGCAAAAAAGAAGAAATAGATATTTATTGCTTGGAGGAAAAAGGTAACCATGAAAATTACAAAACGAAAAATAGGGCTTGGATTGATGTTTATAGGGGTTATACTAGTATCCATCCCATTTTATTATGAATGGAAACAAGCCAAGCAAGTTGCAGCATTAGAAGAAGCATTAGCGATGGTTGCAGAATCAGATGAAAGTGTCGTCGATTTAGCGACAATAGAAGACTTGCCTTTTTCTGAAGAAGAGTTAAAGGGGGTACTCGAACTAGAGATTCCCTCTATCGACCTAAAGCAAAAGATTTTAACTAAGACAACAGAGGAAAATTTGAGTATCGCTTTAACGCAAATAAAAACGAATCAAACTCCAGGTGAAGGAAATTTTACGATTGCTGGACATAGAGGTTATCGTGGAGATCGCCATTTTCGGCAACTTCCTAATGTAGAAGTGGGAGATAAAGCGTACTTGCATACAGCCAAGCAAACCTTTATTTACGAAATGACAACTTCTGAAGTAATCAAGCCAACAGCAGTTGAAGTTTTAGAAGATCGCGCAGGTAAAAATGAGCTTACTCTCATTACATGTACCCTCGATGGTAAAGATCGGATTGCACTAAAAGGAACGTTAGTAGGAAAAAAATAATTAGTAAAATCCTGTAGAGGGTCTATTTCTACGGGATTTTACCGTGGAAAGTTCTCTAATGAGGGTGGAAAAGATGATAAAAGTGCTTATGATGAATACAAGTGAAATATTTACACAAGGGTTAAGGATCATATTAGAAGATGAAAGCGATTTGGAAGTTTTAGAAATAGATAATCACGAAGCTAATATTTTGGAGCAGATAAGTGATTTTGATCCAGACATTTTGTTAGTTCACTTAATTAACGGGACCAATGATATATTAAAACGTAACATACACGAAATAAGGAGAAAGTATGAAAATATAAAAATTATTTATATATTTGCTGCGATTGATAAAAATATGATCAAAGAAGCGTTGAGTCAAGGCGTCAAAGGTTTTTTATTAAGCCATAGCAGTGGTAAGGCGCTTGTTCATTCGATTAGAAATGTGTGCCACCATCAATATGTCTTTGCTGATGAAATCGTTGTGGAAATGATCGATTTCCTAGGAGCAGAATGTATGAATAAAAAGGACAGACTGAAACATTATTTAACTTCACAGGGCTTGGATTTAAATGGAAGAGATATTGATATTTTATTTTTAATCTACAAAGGATACAGAAATATAGAAATAGCAAGCGAATTAAATTTGTCAGAAAAAACAGTGCGTGACTATGTAAGTAAAGTATATAAAAAGCTGCAAATCAATAATAGAAATAAAGTAAGGACATACTTGACTTCAATCATACAGCAAAAAGAAGTAGAATAAAATACCTGCTTCCTGTTCATGTGTGATCGGCTTGCAGAATGAGAACTTTTTTCTGCAAGCTTTTTAGTTAGCATAAGTAAGCATATGAGGTGCTGCGTGAGGATAACGAAATGACTGAATAGCCACGTCTGGCGCATAGCCCAGCAACGATGCTGCTTCACAAAAATTGCCCTCCGATAAGGTCTCATCGGTTCGTCTCTAAGAGGAAGGCCGACTAAAAACGAGCTTGCCGCCCAGATATTGGCATACCACCATTTTAGTGGCATGATTCATTTATCCCGTAAAAAGGCGTTATAGACTCCCGCGGTCTAAGATATGGAAGATGTGAGCTGAACAAGTCGAAGCGGGAGGTAACAGCACCTAAATTTCTGATTCGTTCAAAGGCCTTTAGGTCATACCCTTGGGTTACTAACCAAACAAGAAATGAATACATTTTACTTATGGTACGAATGCTGTGCGGAAAAGATTCAAAAAAACCAATAATTTGTCATAACAGGAAATAAGTCTCTTTCATAATTCGGGAGCATAGTATACTCTCATGAAAAGGAGGGGGATTTATGAAATGTCTATATTGTGGGGGAATAATGATGAACATGGTTCCTATTGTAGGCATTGTGGTTATGAGCAAGCCGCTACAGTAGCGGAAAATAAAGCAAAATTTGCAGACGATGATAATGATCTTTTACGATTTGTCGGTAAGCGCAAGAATTATTACGCAAGAAAATGGGAAAGAATGGAAAATACAAATGGTATTTCTTTTAACGTCTGTAGTTTTTTGTTCGGTTTTTTGTGGCTAGGTTACCGAAAAATGTATAAAATGATTTGTTTGTTAGCAGTAATTTTTTGATAATTGACCTTATTCTGTATTTATTTGGATATGAGTATATGTTTAGTAATAACAACGCCTATATAGATACTGGAATAACATTTGCCACGATGATTTTGTACGGTTTTTATGGGAACAAGTTTTATAAAAATTTCGCTGAAAAGCAAGTAAATAAAATAAAGCAGATCAATGGAGACGTAGAAAAAATAAACGAGGAAATAGAAAGGAAGGGAGGCGTCCATTGGTTCGGACCTATTATCGGTTTACTTATTCTGCTTGGAGTGTATACAGTTCCATCCATGTTTATTCCTATTCATGTCAATGATATCGATCAGGTAAAAATCAGTACATTTACTGAATTTCCAAATGTTCCTATCGGTGATTTATTTGATGAGGTCTTCCAAAATGGAGAATGGAAAGAGGTAGATGAAGCAAGTACTTCAGAATATAGCATAGTAGATTTTGTGGCAACCTATAATGAAGGTGGACAAAGCGACGATGTTACAATTCGCTTTGGAGTTCATGAGGAAGAAGAGGAAGAACTAGGCGTCTTTATGATAACCATAAATGGAGAAGAATTAAATGATTTAGAAACCACTGAATACTTGCACTTTATTTTTCAAAACTATAATCAGAGAGAATGAGATATTTACATAGGTTATTCTTAGAAAAAAACAAACACCAGCTGTCATGTAGACAAATGCTGGTGTTTGTTTTTTTCTAGACGACTTAGCTGATTATTTTTCAAAAACATATACAGTGAGGCTCCAAAAATGGTGAGGTAACCAATGATGCTTAATATATCTGGTATTTGTTCAAAGAGAATAATACTGATTAATGCTGAATATACAACGGTCGAGTAGAAAAAGATAGAGATTTCTTTAGCTGGTGCGTATTTATATGCCATAGTTATTCCGAATTGCCCTACTGTGGCAAAAACCCCTGCTCCTAAAAGATAAGCCCATTGATGCCATGTCATAGGTTCATAAAACGCAATCACAAATGGTAATAGAATCATCGTTGTAAAAAATGAAAAATAAAAGACAACGGTATAGAATTGTTCTTTTCTTCCTAAGACGCGTAAAACGGTATAAGCGCCTGCAGCAAAGACAGCAGAGCAAAAACCGGCGACATATGGGATAGTGTCTGAGGAAAATGCAGGTTTTATAATAAATAATGTTCCTAAAAAGGCGATAATTATCGATACTACTTGGAACAATCGGGTTTTTTCTTTTAAAAAGATGGCTGCAAAAATAATGGTGAGAAATGGACTCATTTTATTAAGCATATCCGCATCTGACAGAACTAAATGATCAATTGCATAAAAGTTTAATAAAATTCCTACTGCCCCCAAAGTGGAACGAAGCAGTAAATATTTTTGATTTTCTTTTTTACCGAACAGGCTTGCTCCGTAATATTTTACAAAACCAAATGCAATGATCATAGAAATAGCGTTTCGAAATAGTGTTTTTTGTACAGTTGGAACATCACCAGATAGCTTAACAAAAGCAGCCATCATCGAGAACCCAAATGCGGATAGAAGCAATAGAATAATTCCTTTATTACGGTTGCTCATGGTCGTCATCTCCAATATATACTGGCTTTCCATTTTATTATTCCAATTTAAATAACTCCAACAAAGACATATTCTTACATAAACGTAACAGAATGTCTACTAAAACATACTACATGCTTTTAAGTTACAAATTGATATATTCATAAACGAAAGAAAATCACACAAGTTTATTACCAGTTAAAGCTACATGCCTCTAAGGGTACAAATTTATAGGACATCATTATACGCGGGTACATATTTCAAAGCAGCCATTAAATTAGACGCGAAAAAACCATCCAAAAAAATAGCTGAGGATGATTTTAAATAGATAGAAAGTATAAAATTTGTTACTTTGGGATACCGATATAACGGAATAGCCACGTCCGACTTAAGCGCCCAGCAACTAGGCGAATTCACGAAGCGCCCTACGATAAGTCATCATTGGTTCGTTACAAAGAGGAGGGCCGACTAAAAACGGGCTTGCCGCTCAGGTGTCGGCATACTCCTGTTGCGAGAGCATGATTCCTAAAACTTTAGTTGATTCGCTCCAGTCGCTACGTTGCTAAATGGGTGCTCTGCGCCTTTGTTCACAAGCAAGCGCACAGTTAGATACAAAAAAGCAAAGTGGTTATGGCGCTATGATATGCAACACTTTGGGAAAAGAAGTTAACACTTCAGCTTCCCCAGCGTTATTAATGTAGACTTCGTCTTCAATTCGAACTCCGCCATAGCCGGGAATGTAAATGCCTGGTTCTATAGTGAAAACGAATCCTGCTTTCGCCAGCTCCTCGTTATTTTTATGAATAGAAGGCTCTTCATGGACTTCGATACCAAGTCCGTGGCCGACTCGATTATTGAAATAATGACCATACCCATTCTCATGAATGACATTTCTTGCTGCCATATCAAATGTTTTTAAAGGAACGTTTTCCTTTACGGATTCGATGCCAGCAATATTAGCATTTAGCACGGTTTTATAGATCGTTTTTTGTTTTTCAGTCGCCTCACCGATAACAAAAGTTCGTGTAATATCTGAACAGTAACCGTGTTTCGTTAATACGCCAAAATCAATGAGTAGGAAATCACCATTTTGTAATGTTCGATCTCCAGGCACACCATGTGGTAAGGCAGCTTTTTCTCCTGTAAGAACAATGGTAGAGAAGGAAGGTCCTACTGCACCAAATTGTTTCATCAAGTACTCTAACTCTGCAGCTAGCTCTATTTCCGTCATGCCAATTTTTACTCTTTTTATTCCTTCTGTTAGAACATTCTCGATAATGGTGACGGCTTCTCTTAAATACGTTATTTCTTCCTTTGATTTACAAGTCCTTTGTTGATTCATTACAGGTTGAATATCTTTGTAATGAGCATTTGGAAATCTGGATTGCAACTGCCTATGTTGAAACATGCTAACTGCTTTCATTTCCAAACCAAACCAATGTACCTCATGATTTAATGCGTGCTTTAAAATCTCATACGGACTTTCCTCATCACTAATGGATACGATGTTAGAAATAGCTGCTTCACTCGCTGCTATATCCTTATCTAGAGCTGGGACAAATAGAGCGGTTGTATCGTTCGAATTATTTATTAGTAGTGCCATAAAACGTTCATGTGGATCTGAAAGAAAACCAGTATAATAAAACACATTGGCAGGTGAAGTTATCATAATTACGTCTAAATTCATTGGAGCTAAAGTTTGTTTTAGTGCAGATACCCGTGCTTCGTAATCGATCGTCATCGTTATTCCTCCATTTTAAAAACTCTCTGTTTGAACAATTACCTCAAGCCCAAATTCTTTATATTATATTATAGTTGCGTCATTTGTACTTGGCACTTGGCGAGCCTCCCATTGTTTGTGAATGATGTTCCTTCCTATATCGACTTTAGGATGAAACCGAATGGCAGCTTGCTTTCTTGTTTCATGCACCTTTTTTATCGAATCCTGTAGATTTTCGACTAAACCTTGTTTTCCTGAGGCGATTGCCATGGAGTAACCTGCGACAACTCCTTGCGAAATCGCTATTTTTGCACCTTCAATCCCTGTAATATTTCCGGCAACATACAGACCTTCAATAGGAGTTTCCATTTTTTCATTATGTATTGGAACATAACCACCAAGTTCATCCACATAGTAGAAAGGGCAATCGGCAACACCAGCCAGCTCAGCTAGCGGGTATAGCCCTCCAGCGATACAGACAAAATCACAGGCTATACTTTCTTCGGTTCCAGAAACAGGGCTACCGTTTATATCAATGGTACGAATGATAACACCTTCTACTTGGTTTGTACCATAGATCTCTGTCACCGCTTTTCGTAACTGGATCGGGATGCCCCACATACTTATCCCACTTTTGGGGTAAAGCCGAATGCCAAGCTGTCTCATGAAAGGATTGGTCATGAACTTACTGCCGATTCGTAAGAACTTGGAAGGGGCTAGATGGGATGCATGTAATAAAGCCTCCATTACTTCTTTAGGGCGGGAATGCTGGTGTGTTAATTGATTTAATGGAGGGAGTGCCATAGCAACGACATCGATTCCAGCTAACTGCAATTCCATTGCAATTGCAGCAGACAGCACATTCACTCCGATGATCATTCCTTTATCTCCCGGTTTTACTCGATGCACATTTGTCATCACTTGCGCTGCACCTACAGACATAACCCCTGGTAATGTCCATCCGGGAAGAGGTACAGGTGATTCTGCTGCTCCCGTAGCAAGTAACAATTGTTTGCTTGTATAGACTATGTTTTCGGTATAAATAATCCATGATGAGTCTTGACGTTCAATGTCATAGACAACTGTTTGCAAAATAATTTTTACACCTTCATTCACAGCTTGCTCATTTAGTTTGACGGATTCTTCAAGCCCATTCCACCAGTTGCCATTAGACTCTTGGTATAATTGCCCCAATAGCCTTCCACCCGGCTTCATATATTCATCTATCACTAATACGTGTAAACCTTCTCGCGCAGCTGTGCTCGCTGCAGCTAATCCAGCTGGTCCCGCGCCAATCACGATAATATCATACATGGTTTCCACTCCAATCTCTAACAGGAGTGGCGAACCGCTTACCGCTTTGTACAATCATACCTTCTTTTATCGGTGTTAGACAAGCCCGCTTCCCCTGAATTCCATTAACGGTGACTCTGCATTCAAAGCAATGTCCGATATTACAATAAATACCACGTGGTTTCGCGGTTTCCTCATGGTTTCTAAGTGTACGAATACTGTTTGCCAATAAAGCAGCAGCAATAGGTTCGTTTTCGACCCCTCGAATTATCTGATTATCAAATGTAAAGGTTACGGTTTTTTTCCTACCCAATTTTCCAAGAATAGGATGATTTTCTATCCGAGTCATGGTGTTTTGCCTCCTAATTTACCGAATGGAACCGGTCGTACAGGAGCTTGATATTTTAATGTCACTTGGTTTCGATTTTTTTCTCGCTTATCTATTCCGAATGCTTCTATCATGGTACGGCAGGTTCTCCCACCACAAAAACCCATTCCAGCTCGAGTGCGTAATTTCAATTCCCGAGCAGAGCAGTTATACGTTGCTGCCGTTAGCTCTAATTCTGAAAGAGTAACTTCTTCGCATCTACATACAATTATTTCTTTTTCATCCACAATACTCATCCCCCTAGAATCTCTTTTGTATAACTTACCAGCAAAAACTATGCCAAACCACAGGCTTATCCTTGAATCCCTAATTTCTTAAGACGGTTATACAACGTAGCTCTCGTGATGTGTAAATTTTTGGCACAAAGCAGTTTGTTTCCACCTGCTTTTTTTAGTTCTTGTAAAATAATCTTTCTTTCTACTTCTTCTAATCTAGTACTAAGTGCAAGATTTGCTGCAGATTCTGATGGGATATTAGACGGTGTATGACTTTGGTGAACATCAAATGGCAATTCTTCTAGATGAATCTCCCCATCCTCTGCAAAAACGACCAATCGTTCCATTACATTTTGCAATTCGCGAATATTTCCTGGCCAGCTATGCTGTAGCAGTGCTTGCATCACTTCTTGAGAGATTCCGTGAATCGGCTGTTGGTACTTAATTGATATTTCATGAAGAAAATAATGGGTTAATTCAATAATATCTTCTGGTCGTTGTCTTAATGGAGGGATTTCGATACTAATAATATTTAATCGATAATAAAGATCCTCTCTAAATTTGCCTTCGGTTACTAACGCTTTTAAATTCTTGTTCGTTGCAGCGATAACGCGAAAATCAACATGTATTTCCCTCGTTCCTCCCACACGATAAAAGGCTTTTTCTTGTAAAAGTCGTAATGTTTTAACCTGCATTTCCAGTGGCATTTCGCCAACTTCATCTAAAAATAACGTGCCCCCTTGAGCTAACTCAGCTTTTCCTTTCTTTCCTTTTAAATCGGCTCCTGAAAACGCTCCTTTTTCATAGCCGAAAATTTCACTTTCAAACAGTGAAGACGGAATTGCACCGCAATTAATGGCTACAAATGGTGCCTCCTCAGCTTCGCGTATATGATGTACTGCTTTTGCAAATAATTCTTTTCCTACACCACTTTCCCCGTAAATAAGAATGCCTGTGTCCGTAGCAGCTGCTTTTTTTATTTTATGAATGGTACGATTTAAAACTGGACTGTTGCCGCGTATAGCTTGAAATGGATCTTCTTTGGCTGTTAATTTCGTTACTTCTTTTTCTAAATGGAAGAGTCTTTCTCTTGCTTGGTATAATTCTTTATTTAAGCGTATTTGACTTGTGATATCGGTTTCAGACACAACGGCGCCAATGATGGTATCGTTTAAACGGACGGGGTTGGAGTTAATTAATACGACTTGATTTTCTCTTGCTTGATGCTGATGGTGGTAGACTGATGTCCCTTTTTCTAACGTATTTAAGATTTCCAACCTTTCTCGACTAAAAAAATCAGTGATCGATTGCCCGATGATCTTCTCTTTATTGACGGAAAATAATTGCTCAGCGCCCTTTGTCCAACCAATGACTCGCTTGGAGTGATTGATCACGGTGCATGATTCATCCACTGTGTCTAGAATGGTAGATATGTATGCTTGTAACTCGCGGAAATTGGTTAATAATTGGGGAATAAATGCAGTTACGTGGATATACCCGATCATTTCATTGCTATTTCTTTCTAGCACAACCAAGCATGAATATTCTTGTAGGTACTGTACAATGCTCTCTACTGTGCTATCATTTTTTATCACTTTGCAAGGAAGAAGATCAAAGTTCGTTTGATGATTGGAAAATACTAGTTGATAATAAGATGTACCTTTGCGATAAAAAATCTTTTCATTTTGTTTTGATAAAGCATAGAGCGGATGTTTTTTTTCCTCCGTAATTAGATTATCGACAAGCATAAAATTAGTAGAAACAAATGTTTCCGTAGTCGGAAGTTTTGTAAGCACTATCAATTCCCCTCCAATGTGTGAAAAAATATTTACACTTCTAAATTATTTTTACATAATTGTGCGAAATTTTCAATCTCTTTTGCTGCTAATTTTTATTTGAACATTTTATCCCGTAAATAAGGTGCTGTAATATTCCCACTTCAGGAGTAGGCTAATTTGTACTGCAATAAATCTAAAGGGGAGATAGCAGTACCTAAATATCCTCATTTCATAAGCGACCTTTAGGTCATACCATTACGGTACGAACAAGCCGTTGGGATGGATGAAAACTTCCACTGGTGGAAAATACATTTTATTTACTCACTTTTCCAAGATAGGAGGTTTCAAGTGTGTGAAGGTCTCTCTTTTTGTGCGGGATAGCGAGTTTATTCGTTTATGTGGAATAAAAGGCATCGCAATACTTCCATGTCAAGGGACGAGGTGAATTAAGAGACCGAAGTGAGATAACGACACCTAAGTGCTCAATTCGCTCAAGTAAACCATCATTACGCGATAACAGAACCTCACTGAGGAAGGTTTCAAACTTTTTGGCATGAATTTTGCATTAATTTGTGGGGAGGAGGTGGAAACGGAATGGAACGTACAACGCATTGTGATGTCATCATTATTGGCGGAGGAATTATTGGTGCTGCAATCGCTTATTATAGTGCGAAGGATGGGCTAGATATTACAGTGTTAGAACAAAATGAATTAGCTAGTGGGACTTCTTCCAGATGTGACGGAAATATTTTAGCGATTGATAAAGATCCAGGTTTCGATAGTCAAATGTCGTTAAAAAGTCAGCAGTTAATACATGAGCTAGCTCAGGAGCTAGAGGTTCCATTCGAATATCGTAACCCAGGAAGTATTCTCGTTTGTGAAAACGAGCAAGAGCTGGAAGCCGCCCAGCAGTGGGTGAATCAACAACGGGAAGCTGGGCTGGATTTTCGTATGCTTGATCGAAATGATTTAAAGAATGAATCAGCTTACTTTGCGGATGATTTATCTGGTGGATTAGAGTGTAAAACAGATTCAACAGTAAATCCATATATGCTCACCTATTCTTTGTTCTATAGTGCAAAACAGCTTGGAGCAAAGGTCCGCACGCATACGGAAGTGGTGCAAATAATTCAAGATGAGAAAAGGCAATTTACTATCGAAACAACAGCGGGAAAATTTACGGCAAATAAAGTGGTGAATGCTTGTGGTGTGTGGGCGCCAATTATTGGAGAAATGTTGGGAGTAAACATTCCAATTCATCCTAAAAAGGGTCAATTAATAGTGGCTTCCAGGCAACATCCTGTCGGTCTGAGAAAAGTAATGGAATTTGGTTATTTGATATCCAAGTTTGGCGGAGAAAGGCAAGTCGATAACTTAACGGAAAAGTATGGAATAGCCTTGGTATTTGAACCGACCGAAAGCCAAAATTTTTTGATTGGTAGCAGTCGCCAATTTGCTGGTTTTAATCTCAAAGTGAATCATGAAATTAGCCAACATATAGCAAAGCGTGCGATTCGTTTTTATCCGAAAATGGCGGATATGTTGGTTATTCGGACATATGCAGGGCTGCGACCGTGGACAGAAGACCACCTTCCTATTGTATCGTCTGTTGAAGAGGTTCCTGGTTTTTATATCGCTGCGGGTCATGAAGGTGACGGGATTAGCTTAGCAGCTATTACTGGGAAGGTAATGGCGGAGATGCTAGCGGGGGAGGAAACATCAATTTCGATGAAGGCATTAAGATATGAGCGCTTTAAGGAAAGAAAGGGTCGTGAATTAAGTGAAATATAATAAGTTGTTTACAACCATCGATACCCATACTGGGGGAAACCCGACTAGAACTGTTTTAACGGGTTTACCTAACTTAAATGGGAATACGATGTCTGAAAAAATGCTGGATATGAAAGAAAATCATGATTGGATTAGAAAATTTCTCATGAATGAACCACGGGGTCATGACGTCATGTCAGGGGCGTTGCTGGTAACACCTTGTCATCCAGATGCTGACGTGGGAGTAATATTTATCGAAACAGGTGGATATTTACCAATGTGTGGGCACGATACAATTGGCTTTTGTACCGCTTTAATTGAAGCTGGAATGGTAGAGGTATTTGAACCTTATACTTATATTCATTTGGATACTCCTGCTGGGTTAGTGAAAACGAAGGTGAAAGTAACAGATGGTAAAGCGATAGAGGTCACCTTTACAAATGTACCTTCCTTTTTATTCACAACCATTGAAATAGATGTAGAAGGAATTGGAAAAGTGCATTGTGATATCGCGTATGGTGGCAATTTTTATGGCATTATTGATGCGCGACAACTCGATATCAGTTTAACAACAGACAATGCCTCACAAATTATTGAGCATGCGATCACTATACGTAATAAGATAAATGCAAACGTACAAGTAGTGCATCCGCTTTATCCTTTTATTAAAGGATTAACACATATTGAATTTTTTACAGCTCCAGTAAACCCAAAAGCAGATTTGAAAAACACCGTAATTGTTCCGCCTGGTGGCATCGATCGCTCGCCATGTGGGACAGGGACTTCTGCAAAATTAGCTACCATGTTCCGGCAACAGGAAATTGGTGTGGAAGAACCCTTTACATATGAAAGTATTGTCGGTACCTTATTTCAAGCAAGGATACTAGAGGAAACGAAAGTAGATGAATATATAGCGGTGATCCCAGAAGTAACCGGTTCAGCGTGGGTAATGGGCATACACCGATTTTTTTACAAGGAACATGATCCATTGAACGAAGGTTTTTTGCTTATTCCGCCAATGGAAACACATGACTGAGGAGGGAAGCGGTTGGATGTAAATAAAATAATGAACACATATGATGTCCATGTAGCGGGTGAAGCATTTCGAATTATCATTCATTCTCCGTTCCATTTACACATGACAGACTGTATTTCTTTAGAAGCAATTTTAAAAAGTTATTTTTTAACAGAGATAAGAATGTTATTGAATGAACCGAGAGGGCATCGGGGGATAACTGGATGTGTAGTTACACCATCCCAACAAGCCGATTTTGGTATCGTGTTTTTACATCATTATTATGAAACATATTTTAGTTATAGTGGGTTATTCGCTGCATTAACAATGCTTTTAGAAACGGGAGCATTAACGATATCTAATAGTGGAAAATATGCCATTGAAACTTCGCAAGGCATCTACCATTTGTACACTAATAAGAAGGGAAATGAGATTGTAAGCATGCAAATGGATCTTCAAATGGGTGAAGTAGTAGAAAATACGGACGAATGGAAACGGGTGCAGGTGGATCGATTAAGGAACTATTATGTTTTTAAATTACCTTCGTCCATTCCAGCTATTTCATTGCAGCATCTAACCCCAATAACAAATTGGGTAAAATCAGTATTACGTGATTTTCATGGAAGGGGTGACTTTACTGGAATCATTTTAAGTGAAGCTATAGGTGAAGGGAGGTTTTGTTCTGTTACATTTGAGGGGGATGGATTTATCTTACGTTCCCCGGGAGTAGATAGCACTATTGCTTTACTGACAGTAGCAAGGGCAAAAGGTAAAAAACATCGCCAACTTATTCATGAGAATCTTGTTGGTAGCAGGGTGACTGCAACAGTCACGGATGGAATGTGTACTGTTCCATTGCGACCGGTTTTAACTGGTGAACATCAGTTTGTCTTGCAAACAGGAGATCCATTAGAGGAAGGTTTTTTACTAAAGTAAATATAGGGATCTATGAATTCGCTTCACAAAAAGGGGGGAAGGATGGAAATGAATAGACGTTTGCCTACATTGGCGGAAGTTTTGTTTGTGCTTATTTCGTTTGTTTTGATTATGTTTTTATTTGTCGTACAGTTTTCGATTCCAATCCAGCTAGGTTTGTTAACAACGTGGTTCGTCATCATGCTTGTAGGTTGGAAAATTGGTTATTCGTATAAAGAGATGCAAGCTGGTTTACTTAAAGGGGTGTATGACGGTTCTGAAGCAGTGCTTATTCTCATTTCAGTTGGTGCACTTATTGGAACATGGATTGCAGGAGGAATTGTTCCGAGTATCATTTACTATGGCCTTACCATCATCCAGCCAAGTATTTTTTTAGTCGCAGCGTTCATCATTTGTGCGATCACATCGATAGCAACAGGTACCTCGTTTGGTTCAGCAGGTACAGCAGGGATTGCGATGATGGGCATTGGTGCTAGTTTTGATTTACCTGTAGCATTAGTGGCAGGGGCGGTTATTTCAGGATGCTATGTAGGGGATAAAATTTCACCTTTATCCGATACGACTGTCATGTCAGCTTCTTTGTCAAAGGTGAACCTTATGGAGCATATTAAATCCATGCTTACTGTAAGTGGCCCAGCATTCTTACTTACAGGCATTCTATTTTTACTTACTGGTTACTTTTTTCTCGATAGTTCTGGAGACTTATCGCAAGCGAATGCTACGATGGCAGCACTAAATGAGCACTTTACTATTAGCTGGTATATGTTAATTCCGGCGATCCTTGTTATTGGATTATTGGCGATGAAAATGCCAGCTATTCCAGTTATATTATTTGGTGCTTTACTTGGCACAATATGGGCTTATTTGTTTCAGAATATCGCTTTGTTAGAAGCCTTTAAGATTCTATACCAAGGTAGTGAAATTACTTCTGGCGTAGAATTTATTGATAACTTGTTAAATCGTGGTGGCATTGTATTTATGCTGGATGTCATCGTCTTAATCATATTTGCACTTGGTGTTGGGGGTTTAATGGAAAAGGTGGGAATCTTGCAAGCGATTTGCTTAACGATGTTACGTTGGGCTAATAGTGCTGGAAAAACGACCGTAACAACTTTATTAGCTGGATTTTTTGGAAACTTTTTTGGTGGTGCTGCTTATGTTTCGATCATTACTGCAAGTAAAATTACCGAAGAGAATTATGATCGTTTACATATTGATCGTCGTGTGCTATCAAGGAATACAGAAGCAGGGGGCACGATGACGACACCAATGGTTCCATGGTCAGATGGTGGAGTATTCATGGCAACAACACTTGGAGTGACAACGCTGGCTTATTTACCATTTCTATGGTTTAACTTTTTAGTCATCTTGATTACGATTATTTATGGATTTACCAATACATTTATTTGGTATACCAAAGCGCATGGGGAACCAAAAGCAAATCAGTTGGGTGCAGAGCAAGCTGGAAACTTATAATGCAAGTTAAAGAGGGCTGAGAAAACAACGGTCTCAGAATGATTACTACGTTCTTATGAAAGCGAACAAATAATCATAAAAATAAATAGGGGAGGAAGGAACATGAAACAACTAGAAGGGGCATTTCCTGTTCTCGTTACACCAATGTTTGAACAGGAGGAGGTGAATGTTGACGGCTTAAGATCCAATATTGAACATTTTATTAACCAAGATGTAGCAGGATTAGTTGTCAATGGAAGTACGGGAGAATTTGTTAGCTTGGAGAAGCAGGAAAAATTGCAATTGATGGAAGCAGCAGTAGAGCAGGTAGGTGGAAGAGTGCCTTTAATTGTTGGAACAGCTGCAGAAACAACAAAAGATGCGATTATGTATACCCAATATGCTGAAGAGATAGGAGCAGATGCGGCGTTACTAATTAATTCGTATTATGCTCATCCAAAAGATGCGGAAATTTATGAGCATTTTAAGGCAGTGGCGAATGCTGTGACCTTACCAATTATGATTTATAATAATCCGTTTACATCAGGTGTTGACATTGGAACAGAAACCATCTTACAGGTGGCTCGGGATGTCGATAATATAACTCATATTAAAGAATCGAGCGGGGAAATTCGAAAAGTACGCGATATTACAAGACAGGGTAAAGGCGATATTCAAACGTTCTGCGGAGCCGATGATCTGGTGTTAGAGTCTCTTCTAGTTGGAGCTACAGGGTGGATTTCTGTTGCGGGCAATATTGTTCCAAAATTAGCTACCCAATTATTTCATAGCGTACAGCAAGGGGAATTGGATAAAGCATGGGATTATTATGATCAAATCCTCCCGTTGTGTAATTTTTTGGAAGGTTCGGGAAAATATGTACAGATTGTCAAACGGGCGATGGATTTGCAAGGGCTTGCGGGAGGACCATCAAGAAAACCAAGGTTACCATTAAATCAGCAAGAAGAAGCAACATTAAAGCAGATTTTATTGCAGCTTGAGCAGTATGTAACAATATAAAAAATACAAATGGAGGAGAATTATAGTATGGTCACATCGCAAATGAATTTAAAATCGAATGTAAAAGCTTTTTTGGAACAAGCGGTTGGATTATATATTAATGGGGAATATGTACCTGCTAAAAATGGGAGAACATTTCCAGTATATAACCCTGCTACGGAAGAAGTTTTAGTAGAAGTTAGTGAAGCACAAGGAGAGGATGTTGATCTGGCTGTAAACGCAGCGAAAAAAGCGTTTGAGAGTGGAGAATGGCCGCGATTATCAGCTGCCGAGCGTTCGCATTTGATTTATAAATTTGCTGATTTACTGGAAGCACATAAAGAAGAATTAGCACAATTGGAAACACTTGATAACGGCAAGCCTTACCACGTTGCGCTAGAGGATGACATTGCTGGTACTGTAGAACATTTTCGTTATTACGCTGGGTGGGCGACAAAGGTATTAGGGCAGACAGTTCCCATTTCTCCAGATTATTTAAATTACACAGTTCATGAACCTGTTGGTGTGGTTGGGCAAATAATTCCTTGGAATTTCCCACTATCGATGGCTTCGTGGAAACTTGGATCCGCTTTGGCAACTGGATGTACCACTGTGTTGAAACCTGCAGAACAGACGCCGCTTTCTATATTGTATGCTGCTCAATTATTAGAGGAAGCTGGTTTTCCAAAGGGAGTTGTGAATATTGTCCCTGGGTACGGTGAAATTGCGGGGGAGGCAATTGTAACGCATTCTGGGATAGATAAGTTGGCTTTCACAGGGTCTACGAGTGTTGGAAAATCCATTATGTGTAAGGCTGCAGAACATGTTAGAGATGTGACACTCGAATTAGGTGGAAAATCACCAAATTTAATTTTAGAAGATGCAGATGTTGAAAAAGCAATGGTAGGTGCTTTTGAAGGAATTATGTACAATCAAGGACAAAACTGCAGTGCTACATCTCGAGTCTATGTACACCGCAAGCATTACGATCGTGTTGTTGAAGCGTTAGTCGAGCGTGCAAACGCAACAAAACTCGGTAACGGACTGGAAGCCGATACGGATATGGGACCGCTTGTTTCAAAAGAACAATTTGAGCGTGTGCTTCACTATATTGAAATTGGCAAAGAAGAAGGAGCTAAATTAGTAGCTGGTGGTGAAAGCGTTGGGAATAAGGGATATTTTGTTAAGCCGACGGTATTTGCAGACGTAGAAGATGATATGCGGATCGCAAGAGAAGAGATATTCGGACCAGTTGTTGCTGTCTTCCAATTTGATACGACAGAGGAAGCAATTAGAAGAGCGAACGATAGTCATTATGGATTAGCTGCTGCGGTATGGACCGAAAATATTCGAACTGGACATCAAGTAGCCAGAAGATTAAAAGCAGGAACGGTTTGGATTAATGATTGTAATCAGGAAAACCCAGCTGCGGCATTTGGTGGATATAAACAGTCAGGGATTGGGAGAGAGATGGGAAATTACGCTCTTGACAACTATACTGAAGTCAAAAGCATTTGGGTGAATTTACAATAATTGAGAAGCGGATATTCATATGTAACTTAAGAAAAAGATGGATGATTAACGCACCACCCATTTTGATGCTACAAACATGTGTGGTGCATTCATCTGGCTTGAATCCTGCTAATTCTTTATTGGATTAGGACATAGCATACTTCGTTTTAGATAAATTTTCCAATTTAGATATCGTTTTCTTGGTAATAGGACTTTTTATTTTGCTTCAACACGGCAATGGAATAAATAAAAGATGTAATTAACATGATTATAGCGAGTGTAGCAATTGTAAGTCGTAGCGAAATTATATCTGCTGTAACGCCAATGATAAAAATGAACAATACTTGGTTAGCGCTTTGGATTAATTGGTAAATACTTGTCACTCTTCCCATGACTTCAACAGGGATATTATTTTGATAGAAAGTCATTATTCCTGCATTTAAGAATACCATAAAGAATCCTAAGATGGTAAAACCAACCACAATGGATGTGAAGGACCAGGAGAATGCATAAATGACATAACCGACGGTCATCATAATCAGGCCAAACACAATCATGTATCTTAATGAGATTTTGTTTGCAAAGATGGATAATAAAATTGCACCAGCAACGGAACCAATTCCAGTTATACTAATTAACATACTGTATTCAAATTCAGAAAGGCCTATTACTTGCTGGGTAAAAACTACTTCTTGAGTGTCCATAGCATAGGAGAAAATCATGATTATAATAAAACCAAGATAAATAAAGGATACATATTTATGGGTTGCTATAAATTTCTGGACGACTGTAAAGTCATGGATAACTTGAGATATGGTCAATGCTGGGATCGTATCTTTATTAATGTTCTCTTTTTCTGGCAAAACGAATAGTAAAGACGTTGCGATTAAGAAAAATACCGCGTTGATCCATAATGTTATCTCAACAGAAGTTAATAAAATAAGTGATCCTCCGATAGCCGGACCAATAATGAATGCACCAGAGCTTGCAAATGAGCGAAAAGAGTTGAATCGTTTTCTTTTTTCTTTCGGAACAAGGATAGTAACATAAGTCGTTGATGATGGATGAAAAAAAGCATTTGCAATACTTAGAACAACGAGAATAGCGTAAATTATAACCATGTTTGGTGCCAATGGGATAAAGCAGATAAACACAGCGCGAATGATGTAAGTTACGATCATCACTTTTCTCTTGCTCCGATAATCAATGAAGCTTCCTGTCCAAAACTTCGTAATTATGTTCACTAATGGCCCAATAATCCAAAGTCCTGCAACAGCTGCTGCAGAGCCTGTCAACTGATATACAATAATATTAATGGCAACTAAGTAAATGAAATCCCCGATGCTTGAAATGCCAATGGAGAACAATAATAATATCGGATTTTTCCAACTATTCATTTTGTATTCACCCTAATTTTTAATGTTTTATGAAGCTTGCTTCGATAAATAAATAACAGGCTTATGTAAAAAAAGGATTCTTTTATCTTGGTAAAGCACTTCGTTTTTTTTACGCCACTTAGCTATTAGTTTGTTTTATTAGATGCTGTAAGACTCTCCGCTTTAGGAGTTGGATAATCTGTACTTCAATAAGTCGAAGTGGGAGATAATAGGACCTAATGCCCTATTTCGTAAGCGACCTTTAGTCATACCAATACGGTATTAACAAGCCTTGGGATATGAATGGAAATTCCTACTCATGAGAAGATTCACTTTATTACAAGTTTATTACCCCAACGAATTAAATATCATTTTTTATAAGTTATTTGGCTTTTCTACATTATATTGATAAAGCTTGTAGCTAAAGTTACTTTTTCTTGTAAGATAAGGAAGCATAAAATGGGGTGCTTGGGGATACCAAAATAACCGAATAGCTACTTCCGGCGCATGAGCCCAGCAACGATGCGACTTTAGAAATGTGCCCTACGATAAGGCATCATCGGCTCGTTACCTCACCGAGATTCCTAAAACTTTAGTTGCTTCGTTCCATTCGCTTTCGTTGCTAAACGGGGCGCTTGCGCCTTTGTTCCCAACTTTTCCTAGCGCAAGAATGAAAATCATACCAATCATGGAAGCTGTACCCCACCCATTGAAGTAGTCCAAAAGGTTCCTTTAGCCAATAAACTGTCGTTAAAACAGCTGCCAGTGGTTCTAGACTACCTAATAAACTCGTTTTCTTCGGGGAAAGACTTTGTAAACTCTTCATATAAAACCAAAAGGCAAGTATGGTTCCAAATAGGATGACAAAAATGATATAGACATATGCTTCTAAGTCTAAAGAAGAACATGAATCTTCCATGGTGGATGAATAAAACTTAAAAACTCCGCCAATGACCATAGCCCATCCTACAACAACAAGTGATTCGTATTGCTTTAACAGTGGAACTGCGTATAACGTATAGAAGGCTAAGGCAACCCCTGATAACACACCTCACACCATAGCAGGGACGGGTACAGATAGCTCGGACAAGTTACCATTTGTATGCAAGAAATAACAACCTATTAAAGCAAGGGCGACAGTTAGGATATCTTGCTTTGTTAGGGTGGTTTGTTTTCTAATCAGGAGGTAGATAATAATCATAACTGGTGCCAAATACTGCAGTAGTGTTGCCACAGTTGCATTGCCGTAATGAATGGAGACCATATATGTATACTGGAAAGCTAACATTCCGAATAAGCCAAAGATAAGTAAAGAAATGGCGACTTGTTTATTTTTCCATACCGATATTATTTGTGTTCGATCTTTAGAAAAAATTGTATGAGTATTGTGAAATAGTTCCACCGATCCCCCAGCACGTTGCGCCAATAATAACTAAAAATAATCCAGTAATTCTGCTTGAATTTTGCATGGTAATGATCCACCATTGTTGTTGTTTCCAATCTATTATAATCGGGTTTGTATCAAAACACTAGATCTAAGAAAAATCTATGTAAGGAAAAGATGTTTGAAACAGAATGATGCTGGGAAAAAACAAATAAACCGCTAGTAAAAGGAGCTGAAAAAACATGATTAAAATAACCCCAGCACCATTTGACAATGCTCTTGAAATTGAAATACAAGGGAAAGCAGAAAAGGAGGATTTGCATCATTTCGAGGAATTCTTCATGATGAAAAAACAGGAGCATAGTAAAGTGAATATTCTTTTATCCATTGAAAATATGAAAGGGATGACTTTAAAAGGCGTCCTAGAAGATTTGAAAATGACACAGCATTTAAAAGATATCCATAAAATGGCTATTGTTAGTGACAAGAAATGGGCTGAAATGGGGGTGAAACTCGAAGGGCTCCTACCTGAAACGGAGCTCGAGCATTTTGCCCCTGAAGATAAATCTCAAGCACGACGCTGGCTAGGAACATGATCTTTATAGTAAGAAGCAGGTCATTCTCATAACGATTATTTAGATCCTATTTTGCCTAAGGCAGGATAGGATCTTTTCCTATTTTAGTTGCAACAGCTAGGGTGTCTATGTTTGAGTAATTGACGGATTTTTTACATGTTTGTGGATGAGCTCTTCCTTTTGTTTTTTTATGGTATGATATCAAATGGAAGATAGACACGAACAAATATAAGTATCTCACATCTATGGATGTTACCGATCATTGCGGTTTGTCTTTCCTTGTCTTGATAAATGATTTTGGGGTGGCATAAACTCCTTCGTTTTGAAACTAATCCAATTAGGCTAGACTTGTAAGTACAAGATCGGATGTTAGCTGTTATCTCAAGGAGAAATTCTCTTCTTGCATAAGTGTCGCTTTATATAAATATAAATTGAGGATGGTTGTGAATGATTGAACTTATAGCTACAGCAGAATCAATAAACCAAGCAAGATTACTAATAGATGCAGATGTTGATACACTTTATATTGGAGAAGCTACTTTTGGTCTTCGTTTACCTGCAAATTTCTCCCCGGAAGAAATAAAAGAAATATGCCACATCGCACATGCAGAACATAAAAATGTCTGTGTTGCTATGAACGCCATTATTCATAATGACAGGATAAAATTAATACCTCGATATTTGGATTTCCTGCAAGAAGCTGGAGTTGATTACGTTACGATTGGTGATCCCGGGGTTATACATTTGTTAAACAAATACGAAGTTCCAATACCATACGTGTATGATCCACACACATTGGTTACAAGTGCAAAGCAGGTTAATTTTTGGGCGAAGCGAGGAGCTAAAGGAGCGGTATTAGCAAGGGAGTTAACGTATGAAGAATTAATTTCTATTTCACAGCATGCTGATGTACCTGTGGAAGTACTCGTGTACGGAGCCACTTGTATTCACCATTCAAAGCGCCCGCTAGTAACCAATTATTTCAGCTATACAAATGAGAAAAGCAAAAATCAAGAGCATTTATTTATATCCGAACCGAAAAAGCCAAAAACACATTATTCGATTTATGAAGATCTAAATGGAACGCATATTTTTGATACAAATGATATTAATTTGTTACCGCATTTGGAAAAGTTAGTGAATGCAGGTATTTCAAAATGGAAATTAGATGGAATCTATACACGTGGACAAGCATTTGTAGAGGTTGTAAAGCAATTTGTGCAGGCGAAACAGGCACTATTGGATAAAGATTGGTCTGAAGAGTTAAAAGAAAAATTAAATGAAAAAGTTCAAGAGCACCACCCTAGTGAACGAACTTTAGGAGAAGGGTTCTTTTTAAAAAATCCTAATGATGTTCAATGATATAGGAGATCTATGTCTAGTAAAATGGCGTATGGAATTAGTCGTCGACTTGTAAACGTAGAGAAGAGGTAACTTCAACGCTTTTTTGAACTGTATAAAACGTAACAGAAATGAAATGTGAAGAAAGGTTTGTGAATCATGAAAAAATGGAAGCAGAAACCAGAAGTTTTAGCACCCGCTGGTACATTAGAGAAGCTTAAAACAGCAATTCATTACGGTGCAGATGCTGTTTATATAGGAGGGAATGCATACGGATTACGAAGTCGAGCTGGTAATTTTACGTATGAGGAAATGCAAGAAGGTGTGACATTTGCAAAAGAGCATGGAGCCCATGTTTATGTAGCTGCAAATATGGTTGCCCATGAAGGAGATTTGCAAGGTGCGGGGGATTTCTTTCGGACGATAAGAGATATTGGGGTGCATGCAGTTATCGTCTCTGATCCTGCATTGATTGAAATTTGTCTGATGGAAGCTCCAGGTCTTCCTATTCATTTGTCAACACAGTCTTCGGCTACGAATTACGAAACTTTAAACTTTTGGAAAGAAGAAGGACTGGAACGTGTTGTGTTGGCGAGAGAAGTAAGTATGGATGAAATTAAAGAAATAAGAAATCATACAGATGTGGAAATTGAGGCATTTATTCATGGTGCAATGTGTATCTCTTATTCTGGTCGTTGTACGTTATCAAATCATATGTCGGCTCGAGACGCAAATCGCGGTGGTTGTTCACAATCTTGCCGGTGGAAGTACGATTTGTTTGAAATGGATCATAATGGCATGCGTCAGTCCTTTGCGGTTAATGAAACAGATGAACCTTTCTCGATGAGTGCTGTAGACATGTCTATGATCCATCATATTCCTGATTTTATAGAAAATGGGGTAGATAGTCTGAAAATAGAAGGTCGGATGAAGTCGATTCATTATGTTTCCACTGTGGCGAATGTTTACAGCGAAGCAGTTAATGCATATTGTAAAGATCTTGCCAATTTTACGTTTCAACAGAGTTGGGAAGATGAATTGTGGAAAGTGGCACAACGTGAACTGTCGACCGGTTTTTATTATGGAACACCGAAAGAACAACAGCAATTATTTGGAAAACGGAGGAAGATCCCGGTGTATAAATTTATCGGTCAAGTATTAGATTACAACGATTCTTCCCAAATAGCTACGGTACAACAGCGTAACAGTTTTGCCATAGGGGATGAAGTAGAGTTTTACGGTCCTGGCTTTACACATGTGTATCAAAAAATCACACAGATGTGGAACGAAGAGGGCAAGCCTATTGAACGAGCAGCTCATCCGATGATGAAAGTGCGCATACAAATGGAGGCACCTGTAAAGCCACTTGATATGATGAGAAAGGCAAGGTAGTTTTATTTATTGTATAGGAAAAATAAAATGGGGGCTTGTAGATAACGAAATGACCGACTAGCCACGTCCGGATTCATCGCCCAACAACGATGCGATGTCATCGTATGGTTAATTAAATCTGACACTAGCTCGGGCGTTCATACTTTACATTTTGCTACGTTAGTCTGGAGCTGATACATTTCTTAAGGCTTGCGGCTGAAAAAATAACCGCTGACGTTTATAAACATCTTCCAAGTGGTATTACACAAAAGTGAATTTCAAAATGCTTGGAGGTTGTTTATGTGGGTACAAAGAGAAAAGTTGGGCGACAGAAAAGGTTAATTGATTATTCGATTTTTGTACCGTCTCTTTTAATAATCGTTGCCATTAGCGTCCCTTTATCCATGTATGAAGATGAATCACTAGAAATACTGAATACCATGTTTAATAAATTAATCGGTGTGTTCAGCTGGGGGTATCTTTGGTACGCAATTATATTAATAGGAGCGGCAATTTACCTATCTTTTTCAAAGTACGGTAAAGTTGTTTTAGGTAACCCTGCTGAAAAGCCGCGATTCACATTATTTGAATATGCTTCCATCTTGGTTGCCATGGGATTGGGGTCAACAATTATGCGTACTGGAATGACCGAGTGGGCGAACGTAGCTGTGAATCCTCCATTTGGTGTGGATCCTCAATCTACAGAGGCCATTCTTTGGGGGAATTCTTATAGCATGTTTTTGTGGAGCTTTCAAACATTTGCGATTTTTGTAATGGCAGCTCCAGCGATGGGATATATCCTGCATGTCCGTAGAAGCCCCGTGATGCGAATATCAGAGGCATGCCGTGTCATTTTTGGAGATCGGTTTACGGATGGATTTGGCGGGAAAATGTTAGATGTTATTTTTCTTATTAGTATTTTAGCAGGAGCTGCTGTGACTCTTGGGTTGGGTGCACCAATTGTTACTTATAATTTAGCAGAACTGTTAAACATAGAAATCAATTTCACCTTAACTTTAATCGTTACGATTGTATGGGTGGCTTTATTTTCGATTAGCGCCTATTTAGGGATTGAAAGAGGGATTAAACGGTTAAGCACATTAAATATGTACCTTGCAGGTGCATTTGCATTAATCATTATGCTGATAGGACCAGGAGTTTTTATCCTCAATTACTTCACGGACAGTATGGGCTTTTTAATATCCAATTATGTAGATATATCGTTTCATACAAATGCTTTAAGCATTGATGGTTCCTCTCATATGGAGAGACAGACGATATTTTGGTTTGCTTATAATGCAACATGGGCTATGCTGCACAGTGTTTTTGCAGCAAAAATATCTTACGGCCGCACAATAAAGGAAATGATATTAACGTATTTAATGGCACCAACTTTTATCTCTTGGGTGGCAACTGGTGTACTTGGGGGATTAGGCGTGAACAGTTATCTGTCTGGAGATGTACCAGTATTGGATACAGTAGCGAATAGCGATGCCATGCAAGCTATTCCAGATATATTATCTTCATTGCCATTTTCAACCGTCGTGATCATTCTGTTTATTGTGATCGCGATGATTTTTCTAACTACTACGCTTGATTCTACTACTTACACGATTGCTTCTTATACGAGTACGGAAAATATGAGCAAAGTAGAGCCGTCTAAATATTTACGGATTATTGTTGCTACTGTTATTACTGTGCTCGCTTTAATTTTAATGCGAATAGGCGGTTTGCCACCTCTTGAAGTTGTATCTGGGATGATGGGTATACCGATTATTATCATTCAATTTTTTACGATATACGCTGTAATAAAGATGATTGATGAAGATAAAGCCTGGAAGACAAATGTTCGTGAAAAAGAATAAAACATTCTCATATTTCTTCTAAATCAAGCACCTTTAGCAACGGCACTAGAGGTGCTTGGACTTTGTTAAATATTCTTTAGTTTAGAGTATTATTATGCCTCTTTTTATTTACTTCCTTATCGTTATCCTCCATTTCAGTATTCATATCCTTTTTATACATATAAGGCATAACGTTTACAATAAAGATAAAAATAATCTGTACATACTTTCTAAAGATAATTTACTATTTTACAATTGTTTTTTTAACTATCTATAAAGATTATGAATTGTTAAAGAGACTTTTAATTCGTAAATTGCAAGTTGTGTTTGCAAATAAAAAATCAAACATTGCAATTTAAGCTGCAATGATTTGGTCTTGGTGCTTTATAAATGGACTTTATATAATAAAAATGAGGTGGAGATAGATGAACAATCGCGCGCGTGATCTTGTTTTATTATTTATCGAAAATGACCATTTTTTTACGGTTAATGAACTTACTCAACATTTTTCTGTGAGTCAACGTACGATTTATAATGACTTAATAGAAATAGATGAATTTTTAGATAAACACGATCTTCCCTCTTTACTACGTCAAAAAGGAAATGGTATAAAATTACAACTTCATAAACTGGAACAAAAAAAACTTAAGCTTTTGCTAGATAAAGAAGAGTTAGGATTTTATACACCTGAAGAACGAAGGGGAAATGCCTTACATTATTTATTAACACACCATGGGTATGTAACTATTGATCAAATTTCCAACTTTTTAAAAGTATCAAGAAACACGGTAATCAACGATATGAAACAATGGAGGCTTTGGTTACAAGAACAAGAATTATCCCTGGTGTCCTATCCCTATAAAGGTTTAAAAATAGAAGGCACAGAATTAGCGATTAGAAAAGCACTTCTAGCTGTTTATCGAGAAAATCGAAAGCGTATCCATATTACAAAAGCGGAACATTCTATATTAAATGAATTTTTGTCACTTCAAGAGATTGACTATCTTTCAAATATGATTAGAATGGCGGAAAATGAGCTTCAGATCACCATTTCTGATCATTCGTACTTTAGAGTTATTCTTCATCTTGGTTTGGCTATTACTCGAGTAAAACAGCAACGCGTGCTTAATAAGGAAGCGATTTCTACGCGGATTTTAGAAACTCGTGAGTATCAGGTAGCCTGTATAGTGAAAAAAGAAATTGATCGGGTTTTTGAAATTACATTCCCAGAAAATGAAGTTATGTATTTTGCTTCACAACTCGTGAGTAGTAGTCTCCAGGGGGGACATCAATACGGAACTATTAATGACCAATGGCTACCTTTACAAATGGTCACTCGTACTTTTATTGAAAAGCTTGAAACTGTATTTCACATGTCGCTAATGGAGGATGCACAGCTATTTAATGGATTGATGGGGCATTTGCGACCGGCAATTTATCGATTGAGAAATGGGACACCTATTGAAAATCCTGTATTAAATGCTATAAAAGAGAATTTTCAATATGTACATCATCAAGTAATGCAAGCGATTCCTATTATCGAGACGCAGCAAGGTGTGAAGTTTAATGAAGATGAAGTTTCCTTTATAACTATGTACGTTACTGCAGCTATAGAAAGGCAAAAGAAGAAAATTCGCAGAAAACCTGTTGTTATTATTGTTTGTGATACAGGGATGAGTACATCTCAAATGGTAGCTACACAGCTGAAAAATTTGTTTCATATTCGTGTAATAGGGGCATTTCCAGCTAGACAGGCTTCTGAAATTATTCAAGAAGAATTGATTGATTTAGTCGTAACCACAGTTCCAATAGAACTGCAAGGAACCAAAATAGTTAAGGTGAACCCTGTATTGTCTAAAACAGATATTCAAAAGCTAGCTTTGCTATTAGAAAAGTTTGAGGGGCAAGAGTTGCTTGTGTTGGATATACTGCAAATTATTGAGCCTTATTGTACCATTCATAATTCTCTGGCTCTTCAAAATAAGCTGCAGCATTACTTTCAACATGATGCAGCGAAAATGCCAAGTTTAGAGAGGAGGGAAAATCCTGTGTTAATTGAAGTGTTAAATGAAAATCTAATTAAAACACAATCAGAAGTACAAGACAGAGATAGTGCTGTAAAACTAAGCGGTGAGCTGCTCTTGAAAAATAATTTAATTGAACGAGATTATATTGAGGCAATGATTAATAATGTTCGTGAAAACGGCACATATATAGTAATTGCGCCTGGAATAGCTATGCCACATGCAAGACCAGAATATGGAGCAAAGAATATTGGTTTTAGTATTGTTACTTTGAAAGAGCCAATTGTTTTTGGTCATAGAACCAATGATCCAGTGAAAATCGTGATTGGCTTTTGTGCAATTGATCATGAAACTCATTTAACAGCTTTATCTGAGTTAGTAAGTGTTTTAAATCAAGAAGAGAAGTTAACGGCAATTGTAAAGGCTGAAACACCTAAAGAAATAATGGATGTTTTCCAGATGGAGGAAAAATAATGATTAAAATTGTTACAGTTTGTGGAGCAGGTGTAGGAAGTAGTATGATGTTACGAGTATATGCGCAGCAAGTTTTATCTGAGGAAGGAATACAAGCAACTGTGGAAGCATCAGATATTAGTTCAGTAAGCGCTGATGAATACGATATTGTGATAACCACATCTGATTTCGCTGATATTTTGCGTAATTCGAAAGCAAAGGTTGTAAGAATTGATAATATGATGGATAAAGAATTGCTTAGAACAGAATTAATGAAAGTAATGAATGAATGACATTTCTCCTTTTAAAGGGTTGCCCAATTGTATTATGTTGTTGTTTTGGGCAACCTGGAAATGTAACTATAGACTTTTGTAAATGTGCTGACGCGTTTAATAGGACTAAGTAGTAATACGATATGTCTATATAATGCCTGCATGGATCTATAGATTTTATAAATTTTTGCAAGTGATTTTTCCAATGATAAGGGTGTATATTTAACCTTTCTACACTTAAAGTTAATTATTTCACAAATACAATCTAAGGAGAGACCAGCTTATGGATTTTATCATGTATTTAATTGACAATATATTCAGTCAGGCAGTCTTCGTAATTGGAATGGTTGTTTTAATAGGTTTATTGGCACAAAAGAAAAGCTTTGATAACATTGTGTCCAGCACAGCTAAAACGATGATCGGTTTCTTGTTGATTAACACAGGAGCACAATCGTTAGGCATATCCTTACTTCCTTTACAGCCAATGCTTAGTAAAGTATTTCATTTAAATGCTGAGGTGCCAACACTTGCTGAAGCTCAAATGGAAAGCTTTGTGGAGATTGGAACGGAAATGGCGCTTATTTTTGCGGTAGGATTTATTATTCACATTTTATTTGCGCGAATGACCCCATTTAAATATGTACACTTATCTGCCCATGTATCCTTTTTTTATGCAGGTTTAATTGCAGCACTGCTTAAATTTGGAACGGATATGGGATTTGTTCCACTTGTATTGACCGGTTCACTTATTCTTGGATTTTATTTAACGTTTACTTGTTCTTATGTAGCTCCGCTTATGAAAAATGTTAAAGGCGGAGAAGGATTTACATTGGGACATTCCAGTTCAAGTGGCGTTTGGATTGCAGCAAAGCTTGGAGGATTGTTCGGCAATCAAAAACGTGATTTGGAAGATATCAAAATCCCAAGAACCTTTAACTTTCTACGCGAAATGACCATAGCACTTACAGTTATTATGTTCCTACTGTTTTTAGTTGTATCCGTTATCTCTGGTCCAACTTGGGTGCAAGAAAACATCAGTGATGGAAGAGACGTTCTTTCATTTTCATTATTAAATGGATTACAATTTGGTTTGTGGATTACCGTGATTTTATCTGGGGTAAGGATGTTATTAGCTGAAATTATTCCTGCATTTCATGGGATTGCCGATAAACTTATTCCGAATGCGAAGCCCGGCTTGGATGTTCCGCTTTTATTCCCGAACTATCCAACATCTGTTATAGTAGGTTTTTTAACTAGCTTAATTGCTGGATTTGTTGGAATGATCATTTTAGCTTTTATCAACTATCCAATTGCTGTTTTTCCAGCACTTATTCCAACATTTTTCACAGGTGCTGCTACTGCAATATTTGGAAACTCAACAGGAGGAGTAAGAGGAGCATTGATTGGTTCATTTGCCAATGGTTTGATTCTGATTCTTGGACAAGCATTCCTCCTTCCACAAGTAGGATCTTATGCTTCTATTATGCGCATACTTAGCGAAACCGACTACGCTTTGTATGGACCACTTCTAGGTTTGTTACTTAAATTGATTGGAGGATAATCGAGCATGAAACAACTGGCTCTTTACTTGCCATGCTGCTATCCAAACGAAACGCAGTTTTTTAACGTATTGGATCTGATGGAAAAATATAATGTTGATATATTAGAACTAGGTATCCCAGCGTTCAATCCTCACATGGACGGAAAGATTATCAAAACTAGCCATAAACAAGTTCTGGACCAAGGATTTAACAAAACATATTTCAAACGAATAGTAACAAAAATAAAGGAAAATTATTCTTTTAAAATAGTGTTAATGACTTATAAAGAGGGTATTGAAGCTTATGATTTGTTAACTTTAGGCAGGGATTTGGTCGACGGTTTGCTATGTGTTGATAAAACTATAAAAATAGTAGACTTTCATTCTCCGATACAACTTTATAATGAAGAGATGTCTGACGAAATGTTACAACAACAATTGAATCATAATCGTCTATTTGCTTATTGTATGAGTGGAGTTGGTAAAACAGGGAGCTTTGATCATGTTCCCATTAATTATATAGATACAATGAAACGTATAAAAAAGCTTAGCCAAATCCCGGTTTTTATTGGATTTGGTATCAAAGATAAAACTGACGTTGAAAGTGTGTATGCAAATGGGGCAGATGGTGCAATTATTGGTTCTTATTTTGTGAACGTAGTTTTAACATCTACACCAGAACAGATAGAAAATTATATCAAAGAATTAAAAGCTATTTAATGTAATACATGGTTATTTTCAGCTTGTAAAAAGTCTGTTGACTTTTTACAAGCTTTTTGGGTGCGCCCGGCATAGGTTATAACTCGGTGGTGAAAGTCCACTACAGGTTTGGCAGTAGGAACTGTTAGCTAAGGGCAAGGGGGTCTATCGTGTGGTGGAATCTGAAGGAAGTCGGAGCAAAATCCCGAACTGACGGAAAGAAACTGTATATAAGACCGAATTGGAACGGATGAGTTTGCCAAACAAGACAAAGTCGGATACTGCCACAGTTCCATACAGTAAATACAGCAGTTACATAGGAAGAAGGTTATAGCCCTTATCTGGGGAGATCTTACGAGGGTTACTCAATTAACAATCAAATTAGTGATAGTTTGATGAATCGTAAGAAGTCAGCAGAAGCCATATTAGTTTCCAATGGAAATGAAGGGCTGAACAATGTTCAATCTTGGAAAACAAGGAGGTGTAGACATCGCCGCCTAAACGCAGAAAACATCGTGGTATAGACCAAAATGAGGGCTACCTATGAAGAGATAAGTTGGAAACTGAAGGGTATATAGGAGTGCGTAGGGATGTCGACATGGATATGAAAGAACAAGATGGTATTACCGTATATCAACTTAAAACACGTATGAAAGCATACCCATCAACCACTCAAACAGAAATTAAGGGAAGGAACTTACCAACCTCAGCCAGTTAAAAGAGTTGCCAGCCAAAACCTGACGGTTCGAAAAAATATTTGGGAATACCTTGTGTATTGGATAGGGTTGTACAACAAGCCACCCTCCAAGTGCTTGAGCCTATAATAACCCTCCATTTTTCAGAAAGCAGTTTCGGCTTCCGAAATAGCAGAAACGCTCACCAAGCAATCAAACTAGCAGAACAATATTACCAAGAAGGATATCGAATTGCAGTGGACTGTGACTTAAAAAGCTGTTACCCCCCCTGCATAAGGAGAACTTCATTGAAGATAAAAAAGAAGGAAATATACTATTAAAGTGAAAGAAATAATAAAAGAACGAAGCGATTGTTTGTATCCGCTTTATGGGATTGTTAAAGTTATCCAGTAAATATGTTATGATAAAAATGGGAACAAAACGCTCATGAGGGGAGAAGTTATAAATGGCTGAAAATATTCTAGTAGCTTATGATGGATCGGAATTAAGTAGAAAAGCAGTTGAAGAAGCAAAAAAGCAGGCTAAACTTGTAAAGGATGCTGTAGTATATGCTGTGACTGTTATTACACATGCTGGACCAACTGCCAATGCTGCACTTGCACGCAGTTTTATGGGGGATATGGCAGAGGAAATACGTCCATCAATGGAACGTATTCGTGAAGAATTTGAAGCAGAAGGAATTAACTGCAAGGCAGAGGTGCTGTTGGATTATTCTTTTCGTAATCCAAGTTCTCAGATTGTAGAGTATGCCAAGGAAAATCAAATTGACCTTATCATTCTTGGTAGTCGCGGCCTTGGTGGAGTAGGAAGATTTTTGTTAGGAAGTGTTAGCAGCCAAATTGTACAACGTGCCGAATGTAAAGTGTTAGTAGTAAAATAAGACGAGGAAGAAATACAAGGATATCCCCCTGGTTTTTTCACGAACTAAATGACTTCTCAATATGCTGAATTCAAAGCAATCTTGATAAACAATATAATGCTAGAACTTCAGACATTATTAACAAACGTAGAGAAAAAATTCGTGCACGGATAATTTGCTTCGACGGAGATTGGTAACGTTATACCTGCTGAATAAAGCTTTTTTGCGCTGTATGTAAGCTAGTAAAATAGTTTTATTTAACATACAGCTCTTTTATTGTTCTAAAACAATCGCTTCAATTGATTTACAAGTAAAGCTGGAACCTGTAAACAAATCATTTATTACAACCTCATGTAAGGGAAGAGGGAAGTTCCTATTTCTAAAAATCAGTGCTAGGATAGAAATAGAGGATGGTTTTCTGAGGAAGGGATAAAGATGGTATTTGTCATTTGTGTTGTTATAGGGATAATAACTGCACTGGTAGGAGCTTTAATGGGGCTTGGGGGAGGAATTGTACTTATTCCCAGTTTGTTAGGTTTACATCAGTTTTCAGAGGCATTTGCATGGGCGACGCCACAGGCGGTTGTTGGTATTTCCCTTGTTGCGATGGTGTTCACAGCTTTATCATCATCTATTGCTTATGTAAAAACGAAACGGATTGATTATAAAGTAGGTTTATGGCTTATATCAGGGAGCATTCCTGGTAGTATTCTTGGGTCATGGCTCAACCAGTTTATGGATACAGAACCATTTTTACTTTATTTTGGTCTAGTAATGATTGGTGTATCTGGGTTGTTTTTTGCGAAACGAAAAACAACAGCAACTCGAGTTAAACCACAAAATAATCGCGTTCGTACCTTTGATATCGATGGAACAACATATCATTACAAATTTTCTCTCTGGATTGCAATCGTGCTATCTTTATCTGTAGGGTTGTTATCAGGTTTATTTGGTATTGGTGGTGGATCGATTATGGTTCCTGCTATGATTCTTATATTTGGTATACCCGCGCATGTGGCAACAGCGACATCCATGTTTATGATTTTATTTATAAGTCTAATTGGAGCGGGGACACATATTGTATTGGGACATCTAGAATGGATGTATGCGCTGTTTTTTATCCCGGGAGCCTGGATCGGTGGAAAATTAGGTGCTATGATCAATCACTGTTTATCTGGAAAAGCACTTGAATGGATTTTAAGAATCGTATTAATTATAATTGGTATTCGAATGATCTTTCAAGGGCTATCATAAGGAGTATTTTTTAAATGGAAGAACAAATCTATTTTTATTATACGAATGATTTACATAGTAATTTCGATAACTGGTCGCAAGTTTCGTACTTTTTAAAGCAGGCAAAACATCGCTGTCAAGCTGCGGGCAACTCCTGCTGGACAGTAGATATTGGCGATCATATAGATAGAGTACATCCAATAGCAGAGGCTTTTAAGGGGAAAGCAAATGTTGCTTTACTGAATGAAACTGGTTACGATATAGCTACCATTGGAAACAACGAAGGCATTACTATTTCCCATGATGAACTTGTTGCATTATATGAGGAGGCAAGATTTACAATAGTTTGCGCTAATTTGCATTCAAAGGAAGGCAAAGCCCCCGATTGGTTACAATCCTATACGTTCGTTAATTCAGAACACGGCGTTAAAATTGCCGTCGTGGGTCTTACGGCACCGTTTAATGCGTATTATGAGCTGCTTGGCTGGTATGCTTCTCCACCTTATGAGGAGTTGGAGAAGATGTTAGGTACTATTAAATGCCAAGCAGATATAATTATATTACTGTCTCACTTAGGATATAGTGAAGATTGTGAAATAGCTCGTCGCTTTCCTGATATTGATGTAATTATCGGCGGGCACACTCATCATTTGTTACGAAATGGCGAACATGTGAATCATACACTTTTGTCCGCTGCTGGAAAACATTGTCATTATATTGGAGAAGTAATCTTAACGTGGGATCATAACCAAGGCAGATTAAAACAAAAGCAAGCATATGCTACTAATATTACGCATCTGCCAAAGGATTTGGATACAGAGAAGTTGCTTACAGCTTATCAAAAACGTGCTGAACGTATATTGGCTAAGCCCGTTGCACAATTATCCTCACCTTTAGAAGTTAATTGGCGTAAAGTGACCCCTATTTTACAAGCTTTAACAGATGCACTCAAGCGACAAACAAATGCTGACTGTGCGATGTTAAATGCAGGGGTGTTGTTGGAAAGCTTACCTGAAGGAACAGTTACATACGGTGATATTCATCGTATTTGTCCACATCCAATTAATACGTGTGTTGTAGAATTAACAGGTAGTGAGTTGTTAGAAGCTATTCGTTCTTCGTTAACAGAGGAATTTATCGAGTTTGAGTTGAAGGGCTTTGGATTTCGGGGGAAAATGATGGGTAGAATGGCTTTTTCTGGGTTAACACTGCAAATGGAAGAATTAAAAGACGAAGCTCTGTTTGTGAAACAAGCATTTCAAAATGACGGAAATCCTTTACAACCAGATCATATTTATACGCTAGCTACTGCTGATACTTTTACTTTTGGCAGATTAATCCCTGAGATTGCTCGCTCTGAGGTCAAAAACTATTATTTACCGGAATTTCTACGAGACATATTGGCACAAACTTTACAAAGCAGGTAAATAGTGAATGTAAATCCATTCCAAATGCATGAAGAGAAAGGAAATAACTAATTCAATGCGTAGCTTACGACGTAATGAAGCTCACAAAGAAAGTGAATACGTTAGTAAGATTAGTTAGGAGAATTTTCATTCTAATCCTCCCAGAGCAATCATAGACTTGCTTTGAGGGGGTTTTTTTATGAGAAAACGACCAGGACGTAGGATACGAACAGATTCTTCGATGAAAATAATCTTACTGATGACGACAGTTGCTTTTGTCATTTTGACCTCCTTTAGTATTTTAATTGTTGACAAAGGAATCACCCCTCCCTTAATGGATATAGCCAATCAAAAAACGAGAGAGTTTGCGACACGGACCATTAATGAAGCAGTGAAGTCAACAGAAAATATTAGCTTTGACGACTTAATGGAAGTAAGCTCAGAAAACAATGTATCTATTGTCGGTTGGAAATCAGCAGCAGTGAATCGGGCGCTTCGTGCGGCTACAAAACGAGCTGAATATTTTCTATATGGAATGAATAAAGGTGAGACATTAGATACAGATGACCCGGAAATGCCACCACAGGATTATGGGGATACGGCGGATGAATTGGCAGACAAAGATCCTACTGTAGTTGAAATTCCCATTGGTCAGGCTACAGGAAGCACTATTTTGGCAAATCTTGGTCCTAAAATTCCAGTCCATTTTGAAATTGTTGGCAGCATTCAATCAGATGTTGAATATATTATGAAAGACTTTGGAATCAATGCCGCACTGATTGAAATATATATACCGGTCACTGTAAATGCGCAAATTGTTGTCCCTTTTAGTACTGAATCTGCTGAAATTAGCACGAAAGTCTATGTAGATTCTCGTGTTATTATGGGAGATGTACCACAATTTTATGGAAGCGATGGTGAAAACACGCCAAATATTTCGATTCCTAAGGATGACTTGAATCAGAACAATTAATTTGCTATAATGATTTTTATAAATAGAATATTTCAACCTTATCAGATCGGTGAGGTAGAGGTGCAGTATATAAGAGTAGTCTGTTGGAGGATGACAACAATGAAAGCAGATGAAAGGATGTATTGCCGAAGCATAATAAGTGTCAAGCTTACTATCGCTGGTATGCTTTTGAATAAGAGGTATACTGTCATGCAGCGAGCAATATGCATGGAGAACTACTGATCGAAATGGAGGATAACGTATATTGCAAAGACAATGGTAGGTTATTTTCTATCATTGTCTTTTTCTATGTGAACGGATAATGCTTCGGTTCACTTATCCTATTTTCCATCAACAGTATGTTTCCTTGCTCGATTGCTACCAATTTATGTGGAGGTAACCGGAATGGAAGGAACAATTTTTTCACTTATTCCAGCTGTTTTAATGCTGGTGCTCGTCCTTTTAACGAGAAATGTCTTACTATCTTTAGGAACAGGAATTATAGTGGGAGCTCTCCTCATCCATGATTTCTCAATTTTAGATTCGTTTAAAGAAATCGGGATGCAGTTTTATACCCTGTTCGTATCTGATGGCACAATAAACACAGGGAATGTTCTATTACTGACGTTTTTACTGTTATTAGGGGTAATGACAGCTTTTCTACAGGCTTCTGGAGGGAGTAGAGCATTTGGCGATTGGATGATTAAAAAAGTAAAAACGCGTTCAGGAGCGCAAGCAATGAGTGCAGTGTTAGGATTAATAATTTTTATTGATGATTATTTTAACAGCTTAGCTGTTGGCCAAATTGCTCGCCCATTAACAGACCGCCACAAAATTTCCCGAGCTAAACTGGCTTATATTATAGATTCAACGTCTGCTCCAGTAACGGTAATTTCACCTATTTCCAGCTGGGGAGCTTATATTATCGGAATTATGGGCGGGTTGTTTGCTGCAAATGGAATTACAACATTAGAGCCATTAGAAGCTTTCATCAAAATGATCCCCTACAATTTATATGCCATCGCAGCAGTCATATCTGTTTTTTTAGTTGCTTATTTAAAAGCAGATATTGGTCCAATGCGAAAGCATGAAATACGAGCTATAAAGACCGGGGAGCTAATTGATCCAAAACAGGATAAAGTACCTGGGGATTTAAGCGATACATTCACACCACATCAGGGAGGTAAGATATACCATTTACTGGTGCCAATTGGAGTCCTTATTGTTGCTACAGTATCTTCTATGGTGATTACAGGAGTGATAGCGACAGAAGAAAATGTTAATATACTTACCATTTTTGCGAATACAAATGTAAATTTATCCTTATTTGCTGGTGGGATTATAGCGGTATTAACCTCATACTTGTTTCACATGGGTCAACGAAAACCGAGAAATTCCAGTTTGAAAATTGTTTTTGAAGGTGCAAAGACGATGATGCCAGCCATTTACATTTTGTTGTTAGCTTGGATGATTGGTTCTATTATTGGCGTATTGGAAACAGGAGAATATTTAGCTGGTATTGTAAATGATTTGTCGCTAAATCCTGCTTTTCTGCCATTTTTGTTCTTTATTATTGCTGGTTTTATGGCGCTTGCAACGGGAACATCATGGGGAACATTTGGAATTATGTTACCAATTGCAGCAGAAGTAACCACGATTACGGATATGGAAATGTTGATTCCGTCTATGGCAGCGGTATTAGCTGGAGCTGTTTTCGGTGATCATTGTACCCCGATATCCGATACAACCATTTTATCAGCTACCGGAGCAGGGGCAAATCATATTGATCACGTCATGACCCAGCTTCCATACGCATTTATTTCTGCATTTGCTGCTTCCATTGGATACATTCTAGTTGGGTTTACAAATCAAGTAATTTTACCATTGGCTGTATCTTTGTCCATCGTTATCGCATTTACTACCATTATTCATTTTATGAAAAACACAAGGACAGAAGAATAAGTAAGGAGTACCCAAAGATGCTGGGGAAATACGATAGAGCAATGATAAATGTTTAAAAGGAAGAGGAAAAAAACAGTTAAATCATGAAATAGATGAGACGGGGTGGAAGAATCGGAGATCCGGAGATTGCTGAATAAAAAGTTGTAAGTATTCACTTTCGATGATGAAAATATTAAATGACATTTAATGTAACGTTAAAAGTCAGAACTACAAATGGGAGGAAAAATATAACAGCTATTAGCGTTTTAAAGGCCATAAGAAAACGCAGAGGGTTTATTCCTCTGCGTTTTACCTTTTTTATAAGTTAAGAAAGCATAAAATTAATGGCTTATGTATAACAAAATAACTGAATAAGTCACGTCCGGCTCCAGCAACCAGCAACTAGGCGACTTCATGAATCGCACCCCCGTCAACAGAACTAAAACGGCAGGCTTTGAAAAGCGAAATGATTATAACGAATGCCGATAAAGATCCCGCAGATAGTAAGGTTATCATTTTTCGCCAATTTATCTCTTTTGGAGGTTTTACAGCCTCTCGGGAAACCGCAATCCATATCATAAAAGAAACTATGGCAAGTATTGCAATAATATCTTTCGCCATATTTTATACCCCATTGATTTATATTTTGTTTAATTTTTAACACGTATTATTCCGTTCGATCTTACTTCTGCGTCTATTTATTTTAAATGACATAAAATTTTACCCTTTAAATAATTATTGTATCACAATAATTATCTTACTCAAAAATAACAAAACACAAAAAACATCCATAATTTTCAAAGTTAGTCATTACAAATAAATAATGTCATTTCAGTCAGTATCTGTAATTCCTAACTGTTGAGCAGGGGTTAGGCTTTTCTATCAGCCATAGTTACCACCAGCAAACAAAAATAATCGTAGGTTCGTAAAATAGTGAAAGCATGTGGAGCATATTTCGGATTAAAGTCCGCGTAAATATAGCTGTTACCATCACTTCTGGATAATACGATAAAATTGCTACTTAGAAGGGAATTAAATATTTATGTCTAGAAAAGGATACTACTGAATAAAAACAATTGGTATTAGATGGATATGAAAATAAAGAATATAGCTTTAGATGTATTCATAAACGTACGCGTACATCACACGACTCTTATGAATTGGAAGGAAATCGTAAACAAATATGAAGGGAAGGTTTCATAAGAACCTCTTCTAATGAAGCCTATAAAGGAAATAAAGGCTGGAGATAGCATATGTGCTTAATATATCGGACTTTTACTTATATGTGTGTAAAAAATAAAAGTTTTGGCTAAAAATAATGAAAATAAAAGTACTGCTTTTGGTAAGCTCTATTCGTTTATCATTATTCTCTACTTAGATTTTGATAGAATGAAAAGGTTAGCGAACGAGAATGCGGTTGTTTAGAAGGGATATATGACACGAAGTTACACCATAGATAATGTAATGAAAATATTTTTTGACATATGCATCAAGTACCGTTATAATACAAACATAAATATCTGAAAAAACCAAACTTTTGGAACATTCCTTATTACTGGCTGATAGGATGAGGAAGAAAGGAGGAGGAAAATATGGCATTACGTTCTCAATGGGGAACAAGAGCAGGTTTTATTATGGCTGCAATTGGTTCTGCTGTTGGATTAGGCAATATTTGGCGTTTTCCAGCTGTAGCATATGAAAATGGTGGTGGAGCGTTCTTTATTCCTTATCTTTTTGCATTGCTAACAGCAGGTATTCCCATTCTGATTATGGAATTTACTATGGGGCATAAATACCGGGGGTCCGCACCTCTAACGTATCGAAAAATGAACAAAAAAACCGAATTCATTGGCTGGTGGGCTGTTCTCGTAGCATTTGTTATTTCTACCTATTATTCTGTCATTATTGCTTGGGCAATAGCTTATGCATATTTTTCCATTAACTTGGCCTGGGGATCTAATACGGAAACATTTTTGTTTAACGATTATTTAAAAATGGTTGATCCTGGTCAGATGGGCAACTTGGTTCCTGGAGTTCTCATACCACTGATTTTAGTCTGGTTTGTCGTCTTATTTATTTTATTCCGAGGTGTGAGGAAGGGAATTGAAATTGCTAATCGCATTTTTATTCCAGCATTAGCTATTATCTTTCTAATTATTGTTATTCGTGCTGTAACATTAGATGGAGCTATCCAAGGGTTACAAGCCTTTTTTGAACCGGATTTTAGCAGTATCTTTTCTGGCGAAGTATGGGTGGCTGCCTATGGGCAAATATTTTTTAGTTTATCAATTGCATTTGGGATTATGATTACGTATTCTAGCTATTTATCGGAAAAATCAGATATTACAAACAATGCCTTTATTACTGGATTTGCGAATTCCAGTTTTGAATTACTTGCTGGTATAGGGGTCTTTTCTGTGCTTGGTTTTATGGCTACGCAATCAGGCGTAGCAGTAGATGAAGTTGTTTCTGATGGCGTAGGTTTGGCTTTTGTTGTATTTCCTGCGATTATTAATGAATTTCCTGGCTTAAATGGTCTATTTGGTTTCCTGTTCTTCGCATCATTAGTTTTAGCAGGTTTAACCTCATTAATGTCGCTTACGGAAACGTACGTTGCTGGACTCTCCGATAAATTTAACATTTCGCGCGGGAAAGCGGTTGTATTTGGCGGCGGGTTAGCTGCAGTTATCTCGCTTATTTACGCAACACAAGGCGGTTTGTCTATCTTAGATACGGTTGATTATTTTATTAATCAGTTTGGAGTTGCATTACTAGGTTTAGTCGAAGTTGCCTTGATTGCTTGGGTGCTTCGTCAAGTTAAAAATTTAAAAAGTCACGCAGATGAAATATCCGATATTAAGCTTGGCTGGTGGTTCCCAGTAAGTTTAAATGTAATTACACCACTAGTGTTAGGGTATATGATGTTTGACTTATTACGGTTAAATTTACTGAAATTATTTGACACGTCGACTGGAAATTATGCTGGCTATTCTGATACGTTTATCTTATTTTCTGGCTGGTCAGTTGCTGGTGCAGCACTTATAGTAGGTATCGTTATGGCTGCCACAAAATGGCGCTCTAAAGAAAAAGATAGCGGTTATTCTGATCAAAGGGAGGCTAAATAACATGACTGCAAGTGCTATCTTTGTAATGATTTTAGGCATGGTGCTTATTTGGGGAGGACTCACAGCAAGTATTACTTATGCCGTGAAAAAATCACGACAAAAATAAATGTTACCACAGCCCAAAGCAAACTGGCTTTGGGTTGTGGTAATTTTAATTCCACTATTAATTAATCTTTTTGCTTGGCCATTCGTTCCCATTTTTTTAAATAAGGATATGGATCAAAAGACCACTCGCTATATCCATTATCTTTATACATTCCATAGTGGAGATGTGGGGGGAATTTTCCTGATGTTCCAGGGGGGCCATAACCAGTCGAGCCCACTCCGCCAAGTACATCTCCCGGTTTCACTACTGTTCCTACTTCAATATCATCTTCATATCCACTCATATGCCCATAATAATGATAAATATTGTATATATCTCGTATTCCGATTCGCCAGCCGCCGTATAAATTCCACCCCATCATTTCAACTACACCATAGGTTGTCGACTTAACAGGAGTGCCATAATCGGCAAAAATATCGGTCCCTTCGTGAATTCGTAATCCGCCAAAGCCTCTGCGATCTCCCCAAGTGCTTCGGTAGCTATAGTTATAGGAAATAGATACAGGAAAATCTCGATCCAATAATTGAATGTCTTGGAATTTTTTGAAAACCTTAGCTGTGTTCATGATCGTTTGAACTGTTAAATCCCGATTGTAATAATTCCATAATGCGATTTTAATATCATCCTTTGTTTGTCCATATGTAAGGATATAGTTTCCCATCGTATATAGGATATCTTCAGCATTATTTGGGTCTGCTTTTTGATCCCCGTTGCCATCTTTTCCATAGCCATTAAAAAAATCAATTAACCGTTCATCCGTAATCATGGCTGCATTTCCAAGTCCAAACCAAGCTTCAGTAGGTATTTCAATGGAAACAACTTGTTTATCATTCGTGTTCTGTTTCGCATTTCGTTCATAATTGTCGATGGCTGCATAGTAGTACCAAGGTATTTGCGTGATTGCTTCTGTTTTTTTAAACAAGGCCATTCTTTTTTCATGTATAGAATCGTCACTAGCTTTAACCAATGTAGGAGCAGGCACAAGAAAAAGTGTACATACAAAAACTGTGATTGTAATAATACGTTTGACATGCAATTTGTTTCACCCTTTATTTTCCATTTCTGTACATTAACTTATTATTTGTTGTGTTTAACTTTTCCATATGTGCTTTTTAATATGCAAGGTAATGAATTAGTTCAAAATAAGAAGTAATTATTCGGTGTATATATAAGTTTTAAAGGAACAAAAAACAGGGAAAAGCCAATTTCAAAATAATAATCTGTTAAAAACAAGGACAAACGAAAAATTACGCTTGTCCTTCCATACGAGTTATTTTGATTCTTCCATTCGTTGAATGATTTTTTCAATTGTATGATCGTAGTCGCCCTCGGTAGTCGTCGAATTATGCAAGCTTTGGATATCATCAATAAGGTTCGTGTTATCGGTGGCATAGATATCAAAATAGCTAGGCATAATGGATGCGGCAGTCTTCTCTGCCATTTGGGTTGCTTTTTCTTTATCGGTATCGTTTGATTTCTCATAAGCAATCAGTACTTCTTCATCCGTAACCAATGTAGCCACTTCTTCGAAAGCGTCTGCCCTTAACATCGTTCGCGTAATCATATCTGCCATTCTTGTACGATCTATTCGCATAGAGCGTTGATCTTCGGTGTCATTATTAATTTGTTCTTTTGAATAACGAACATAGCCTAGTCTGTTATCCAATTCTTCATCAGCGGGAGCTTGTAATTCGTTATTTGGATCAAGTTGATTTTGAATACGGTCTCTTTCATTTGTAGCGGTATTGTTATCCATGCAACCGGTAGCTAAAAAGATTGCAGCAAAACCAATTGGAACTATCTTCTTCATTGGAATAATTCCCTCCATTCTATAACTGATTTCCTCATTCAAGGATTATCATTAGTTTGTTTACTCCATTAGAAAACATACTGTATTTTTCTGGAGCCTTTTGAGAAAAGGTGTTAAACTGAGAAGATAAAGTATCGTGGGGGGAACACGTATGATTGAACTTTTTGGAAAAATGTATGAACTGGTGGAAGATCATAAAGGTGGATTTCAGGAAAGTGTAGTAGAGGAAAGATATTCTGACATTCTAGCTAAGTATGATTATATTGTTGGTGATTGGGGATATGATCAATTACGGTTAAAGGGTTTTTATGATAATAAGCATGTGAAAGTTCCAGTCGATGCGAAAATTAACGCTTTAGAGGATTATTTATATGAATACTGTAATTTTGGTTGTGCTTATTTCGTATTAAGAAAATTGACTGCAAAAGAGCAGTAGCCAAGGTGCATTCTACTGCTCTTTTTCATCATGGATAATATGAGAACCCTCTATCCTTCTAGGAGCATCTTGATGTTGTTCACGGTCTGGATAAACAAAGGCGCTATCTCGGTGCTGCCCTTTTTCCCAAGGAGTGGATTTCCCTTCTACTGGTTTAGTCTCGTTTACCGGCGCCCCAAAAGCTCCCTCCGGAAATTCTTCAGGTATTAATCGATCATGCGAATGCTTCACATTTGAAAAATCACTATAGTCTTTCTTCTTCATGCTTCCTTTCACCCTCCTTATTGTAAGACAAGCGGTATACTATTAATGTATCCCATATTTACCGCTTTACGTTTAACAATTAAAGGGAAAAGCATGCTATAGGGATTAAAGGTTGTTCTGGAGAAAGTGGCGAATTTCGTCAGCTTCCATATTCGCTTCTTTGAATGTGTGTTCAATAACGCCTTTATCCTGCAAATCTTCTTTTCCAATAGATAAGCAACGGTTTTTGCGTAGGTTTATAATCAGCTTTTTATTTGCATCCTCATGATCATCTAGAATGGCTAAATCATATCGTTGTAACTGCCCCATAAAACTGACATAACGTACGTCTTTTTTTACTGTTTCATCATGGATCACATCATATTTTTTGCCCATTATATCCCCCATTTTAAAAAAGTGTTATTTTCCCAACTATATCATGTTTTGCTTCATAATCCTACAGAATATGATATGATAATGGTAATTCCTTGTTGGAGGGGTGACCGATGTATTTTGTTGATCGAAAAAAGCTAGAGGCGACATTGCATTATATGGATGAATTAATTCATGTATTGGAATCGGACCGTCCTAACTCAATAAAAGAAAAATTATGTTTGGAACGAGCTGTACACGTATTCATCGAATCTACACTTGATGTTGGCAATATGATGATCGATGGATTTATTATGCGCGATCCAGGAAGCTATCATGATATCATTGACATTTTACTGGATGAAAAAGTACTCCCGGCTGAAAAGGAGAATGCGTATAAAGAACTGATCACATTGAGGCGAATGTTGATTTCAGATTATGCAAATGTGGACCATAATAAGATAATGCAAACCATACAAACATACCTCGATGATTATAAACAGTTTTCAACCTATATACGTGATTATCTCACTGAGGAACATCAGCAAGTTGCACATGCGTTTACTAATGATTCACAATAAAGCATGGAATAAGGACTTTTCGTTTTAGCCTCCTGAAATAGTAAATTAAAGGGTAAGAGCGCAGCAGAACCGTCCTTAAAAAATACTTTTTCTGCGTGTGAAGTGTCACTTTCCAAGTTTTTCTGCTTTGAAAAAGTGGAAACATTTTTTCACCGTGTCACAACTTGGTTAACGATAGCTTATAAGCCCAACGAATTAGGAATTTAGGTGCCGTTGTCTCCTGGCTGAATTTTGGAAGCGGATAGTGGGGCACCTTACATTTGGAATAAACATAACTTTACCGTGTAAACAGCTGATAGAAGCTGTTTATTTGGTGTTTAAACTAGGAGAGTGGAACAACGATGACAAAAGCATATCAAGGTTATTTAATCGATTTAGATGGGACCATGTATCAAGGGAATGAACCCATTCCTTATGCTTCTGATTTTGTCCAGACATTGCATCATAAACAAATTCCATACGTATTTGTAACGAACAATTCTTCTAAAACACAGGAAGATGTGGCTGCTAAATTAAGGAAGCTAGACATACCAGCAGAACCTGATCAAATTGTAACGACAAGTCTAGCTACCGCTTCTTATATTAAAGCAAACCACGGGCTATCTCGTTGCTACGTTATTGGGGAGGAAGGGTTACATAAAGCCTTACGGGAAGAAGGGCATACCATCACGGAAACAGAAGACTGCGATATGGTTGTTATCGGAATTGACCGAAATATTACGTATGAAAAGCTAGCAAAAGCGAGCATTGCAGTTCGCAATGGAGCAACGTTCATTTCCACCAATGGAGATAAATCAATACCAAATGAACGTGGATTATTGCCAGGTAACGGGTCCCTTACAGCTGTCATTTCGATATGCACCGGTGTTGATCCTATTTTTATTGGAAAACCTGAAGCAGTTATCATGGAAGAAGCGCTTGAAGTATTGGGGCTAAGTAAGGAGAAGGCTTTAATGGTCGGAGATAATTATGCAACCGACATCCAAGCTGGGATACGGGCGGGGATAGATACGTTAATGGTATTTACAGGTGTTACTCCATTTTCGGATTATGAGCAACTAGCCGTTGCGCCTACGCATTATGTGCACAACCTTAAAGAATGGATGGAGAAGCTATAGTAGGTCGTAAAGGCAGTAGAACAGGAAGAAAGTTTATTTTCTTCCTGTTTGCTATTTAGTCATCTAATAATACATCCTCACCAGTTCCATGCGCCAAACGGCTGGAAGCTGCTGCTGCAATTGCTCCTACGATATCATCTAAAAAAGTATGACATTCCCCTGTAGATTTATCATTTAACCTCTTTAATATACCGGGCTTTTGCTTATCAATGTACCCATAATTGGTGAATCCAATCGAGCCGTAAACATTAACAATAGATAAAGCAATCACTTCATCAACTCCGTATAAGCTTTCGTCTGTATCTATTGTTTTTTGTAAGGGCTGTTGCAATTGTTTATTCTCAGCAAGGACATCTAATTGAATTCCAGTTAAAATAGCATTTTGAACCTCACGTTTTTTAAGGACACGGTCCACGTTATGCCTACACACGTCAAGAGTTAAATTTTCATGGTATTTGGATTGTAAGTAGTATACAAGCTCTGCAATATCATCTAATGTCACGCCTCGCTCTGTTAACCATTGTCTAGCCTTGACTTCTAATTCACTTCGACTCGTATTTACGTCCATTCTTCATCATCCTTTCATTTTTCTGTGAAAATTCATTGCACTCGTATCATAAACTGTTATAAAAGCATATGTCGTTCTTAAATAACGGATTGTTTTAAAGAATCCATATAAGGAGGTATACACTTGCACATTAGTGATTGGCTTTACGAACATTATAGGATTCATCCAGAAACAAAACGGTGGGTTGGGGGCAAGGAATGTTATCAGGCTGGTCAATATGTTTATTTTATCACTTCTATTGAAAACAATGAAATTATACATATGGAGCAAGCAGTAGTTGCCTACTATATAGCAGAAAATTCTTATAATCATATGGCGATTCCGATTCCAAATCATCAAGGGGAGTGGCTTACTCCTTATCAAGATAAGCGATGTATTGTCGTACAAGGGAGCGATGGTGGCCCTACTTATAAAGCTACAAATGGTTCTATGTTAGCGCAGTTTCATCAAATGGGGAGTCAGTATAGCTATGAACCGAAAGCTATTTCCAGCTATGGTCAATGGAAGCAGCTTTGGATTGACAAAGTAAGCTGGATGGAACAAACCTTGGAAAAAGCAGCTCAAGAAAAAGCAACTCCTTATTATCGATTGGTCATGGATATGTTACCTTATATTATCGGTCTTAGTGAAAATGCGATTCAGTATATTGGGGAGAGTGATCAGGAATTACGCTTTCAAGAATCGGATCAAGGTACCATCACTTTTCGTAGATATATGGACCAATTGCAGCAGTCTGTTATGTGGCCAATGGAATTAGTATATGATCATCCAGCTAGAGATATTGCCGAATTTTTGCGACAAGCATTTCTCCAACAAAATCCACAAGCAACCGTTACTCAATTCTTGCGTGAATATCAAACTATACAACCGGTCTCGGTTTTTTTCTGGCGTTTAGTGTATGCGAGATTATTGTTTCCTATTCATTTATATGACTGTTTAGAACGAAATCTTTTAGCAGAGCAAAAGGAGGATGGATTTGAGCAATTGGAGGAGTTATTGCGGCTTCAAGCCAGGTATGAAGCTAATCTCAGTCGTTTTTTTGAATGGGCGGAATTGGACTGTGACATTTTACAGATTCCTGTGTTACACTGGCTGTAGCAGATATCACGAAACTGTAACAAAACTGTTCATACCGTGAGGCACATCTTTTTTGCTTGAAGAAATTTTCAAGTGAAAAACCATTGTTCCTAGCTGAAGTTATATGCAGAGGTTTTTAACATACTTAAACTCGCTATCTTTTGAATTATTATGCAAACTATCGCTAGAGGAGGAGTGGAAATGAAAAAACCTTTCGTATACGTGACAAGAAACATACCAACAGAATTATTGAAAGCCTATGAAGAAAAATTTACATTTTTCTGTTGGGAGGAAGAAGAAACGCCAGTTCCCAGAGAAGAATTACGTAAACATTTGCAAGTAGCAGATGCACTGATTTGTATGGTGAGTGATTCCATTGATAAATCACTTTTAAAAGATGCCGACCATTTAAAAATAATCGCAAATTTAGCTGTTGGGTACGATAACATTGATATAGAAGCGGCAAAATCAAGAGGTATCATTGTAACGAATACACCTGATGTGTTAACTGAAACGACTGCTGATTTGGGGTTTGCTTTGCTATTAGCCACTGCAAGGCGTCTCATAGAGGCAAATAATTTTATTAGGCAGGGAGAATGGAAAGAGTGGTCTCCTTATTTGCTAGCAGGTGCTGATGTTCATCATAAAACCATTGGTATTGTAGGAATGGGGAGAATTGGAAAAGCAATGGCTAGACGTGCACAGGGCTTTGGAATGAATATTATATACCATAATCGTTCCAGAGATGAAGCAGCAGAAAAAGAACTAGGAGTAACTTATGTAAGCTTTCACGATTTATTAAACCAAGCAGATTTTGTAGTTTCCGTCGTACCGTTTACCAATGAAACGAAAGACATGTTTCATTTGCATGCATTTCAAATGATGAAAAAGACAGCTGTGTTTATCAATATTTCCCGAGGTGGGGTAGTGAATGAAGCGGATTTAATTCATGCGTTACAAAACGGAGACATTCAAGCAGCGGGGTTGGATGTGTTTAAAGAGGAACCGATTCAGAGGAACCATCCATTACTACAGCTACCTAATGTTGTCGCTTTGCCGCATATTGGATCAGCAAGTGTGGAAACGAGAACGAATATGTGGAAATTATGTCTAAATAATGTTGCTGCTGTGCTTAACGGGGGATCTCCCCAAACACCAGTCTAATGGAATTCTAAGGAAACGAATGGTGAACACTATTTGTTTAAAAAACAGAAAATGAAGTAATAACAAGCATAAAAAAGAAGGCATTCCTTAAATTAAAGCCTTCTTTTCCAGTCGCTACGTTGCTAAACGGGCGCTCTGCGCCTTGTCTTTGTTGACGAAAGCTCCCGACTGCTTGAAAATTTTCTTTATAATTACTCTATCCGGAGATTTTTAAAATACTTGTTCGATCTCAGTTACACCAGGGACTTCAGCCATAAGTGCACGTTCAATTCCTGCTTTTAATGTAATGGTTGAGCTAGGGCAATTCCCGCAAGCACCCATGAGACGAAGAAGCACAATGCCATTTTCATCAACATCAATTAGTTCCACATCGCCACCATCACGCAGCAAGAATGGACGTAATTTATTTAACACTTCCTGTACTTGTTCACGCATTATCCATCTTCTCCTTTCTTTCTATCTATTATAAAACGAATACAGTGAAAAATCTATTTAACGAAGCAGATAATCAATTTTATTTTAACTTTGATTCGACTTTTTGTAAAATAAAAGATATCAATGGATGGAATGGAGGGAGAGCATGAGTGAAATTGTGATTACGGTTTACGGAACAGAGCAGGTATGTGCTAGTTGTGTTGGCGCTCCTGGCTCAAAAGATACGTATGAGTGGTTACAAGCGGCTTTAGGACGTAAATATAATACAGAGTTGATAACGTATGAATACATTGATATAGAACAGCCTCCATCAGTGGGAAAACATCAAAACTTTGTTAAACGTATTATGGATGAGGATTTATTTTATCCGATCGTGTTTGTTAATGATGAGATGGTAGCTGAAGGGATTCCGCGGTTGAAAGATATTTACCAAGCATTGGACCAATATGATTTACCATTACAATCAGCGCAGAAATGAGGACAGTTTATGCAAATACCTTTTATCAAAATGCACGGATTAGGAAATAATTATATTTATTTGGATTTTTTCCAATATACAGTAGATGAAGAAAAATTATCAGCATTGGCGAAAAGTGTTTCCGATGTCCATACAGGAATTGGCTCAGATGGACTGATTATCATTCATCCAAGTGAAATCGCTGATGTCGGGATGCGCATCTTTAATAAGGATGGTTCAGAAGGACAAAGCTGTGGGAATGGATTGCGTTGTACTGCGAAGTATGCATTTGAACAAGGAATAGTAGCTGAAAAGCGATTTCGAATTGAAACGAAAGCCAATATAGTGGAAGCAGAAGTACAAGTGACAAATGAAAAAGTAGACCAAGTTACCATTAATATGGGTAAACCGCATTTGGAGCGCGAACTTATTCCGATGCAAGGTACTCCAAAACAGCATGTTATTAGTGAACCATTTGATATTCAAGGGCAAACGTTGGAGGTAACAGCAATATCAATGGGGAATCCGCACGCAGTATTTTTAGTGGATCAGATAGATGAGGAGCAGGTGTCTCAACTAGGCCCACTGGTTGAAAAAGATAATCGTTTCCCGCAAGGAGCTAATGTAGAGTTTATTGAGATTATTTCCCCAGTAGAAATCAATTTCAGTGTCTGGGAACGAGGCTCCGGAATAACACAAGCATGTGGTACCGGAGCATGTGCTGCAGTGGTTGCAGGGGTGTTAAACGGGCAGTTAGAACGCAATGAATCCGTTACCGTTCATTTGCCTGGAGGAGACTTAGATATTACATGGGACGCTAACGGAAATGTTTGGATGACTGGCGGAGCAGAAACCATTGCTACAGGGGTTTTTTATTCCGACATGTAAGGTGCTGTAAGGCTTCTATTTCAAGAGTTAGAGGTAAAAACAAACAAGTCTAAAGTGGAATTAACACCATCTAAACCTCCAATTCTTCAACCAATTTAGTAGAAGTTGAAGGAACCTCCTACTAAATGAAGTTTCACTTTATGCATTTCAAACGATGGTATCACGATGATAAATCGTATATGTATACCAAAGAAAACAACAGAACGGTAAAGTTGATTGGCTATGAATACAGATGTATACTTAAACTAAGCACTTCGGAAAGGAGAGATTTGTGCTGATGACGATTACGATTACAGATAATGCTAAACTGCAAATTGTTGAGATGATGAAAGAAGAATCAGACGGTGCTCATTTGCGTTTTGGAGTACAAGGTGGAGGATGTAGTGGGCTATCCTATGCATTAGGTTTTGAATACGACATTAATGAAGAATTAGATACAGTGCAAATAATAAATGACATCCCAGTTGTATTAAATAACCAAGATATTCCAATTATAGAAGGCACAACGATCGATTTTAAACAAAATATGATGGGTGGCGGTTTTAGTATTGATAATCCAAATGCCATCGTGTCTTGTGGTTGTGGATCTTCGTTTAGAACGAAAGATAAAGTTGGCACTCCTGGCGATTGTTAATACGTGAAATCGGGTAGTTTTAGCTTTTCATTTAGTAGGGACGGTGTCTATAGTAATCATGTTCTATCCCGTATAAAGCTCCTGCTTCAGGAATTGGATAATCTGTTCACAACAAGTCCAAGTAGGAGATAACAGTACCTAAATGCCCGAGTTTGTAAGCAGTCTTTAGGCCATACCATTACGGTACGAACAAGCCGTGGGGGATAAATGAAAACTCCCACTGATGTGGAAGATTCACTTGATCCCTTCCTCCTCCAAAAACAGCCAAGCTTACAAAGCTTGGCTGTAGCTGTAACCGGAAGGAGTGCTTTAAAACATGCTCGTTGAATGTTTTGGTTGTATTCTAGCTTTCGGATCGATGTAATGTTTCGCATTATTAACAGCGGTGGGCCCTTCTCCAAATCCTGTGGCAATTAGATTAATTTTCCCATCATATGTGCAAATGTCTCCGGCAGCATAAATACCTGGTATGTTTGTTTCCATTTTAGAATTTACGACAATACTATTTCGCTCAATCTCAAGTCCCCAGTTTTTAATCGGTCCTAGTGAAGAAACAAACCCATAATTACATAAAACTGCATCTACATATAACTCTACCTTACGTTCGCCTTTTACTTCGTCTAGAATGACTTGTTCAATTCGATCCTTTGCAACAATGCTGCTCGGGACAAACGGGGTAAGTATGTCAACATTAGAAGCATATAACTTATTAACACTGTGTTCATGAGCGCGAAACTTGTCGCGTCTATGAGCTATGGTTACTTTCTTAGCAATCGGCTCCAGCATCAATGCCCAATCTACAGCAGAATCACCACCGCCTAGTAGCAGTACATGCTGATCTTTATACTGATTCATATCTTTGACATGGTAATGCAAGTTTATATCTTCAAATTGCTCGCAATTGTCTACATTTAGTTTACGAGGTTGGAACGCACCATTGCCGGCAGTTATAATCATTGTCTTTGTATAATGAATATCATTTTTATCAGAAGTTAATTTTAATGTCCCATCCTCCAGTCTTTCAACTTGCTCAATAGCTTGCTCTAACACAATTTTAGGTTGGAACATATTAGCTTGTTCTTCCAAGTTGTCGATTAATTCCTGAGCTCTTATTTTTGGAAAACCAGCAATATCATATATATATTTTTCTGGATAAAGAGCAGTTAACTGCCCACCAGTATGTGGTAAGCTTTCAATAATCTTTACACTTGCCTGACGCATTCCACCGTAAAAAGCGGTGAATAAGCCGACAGGGCCTGCACCAATAATGGTGACATCGTATATATCATTTGTCACTATAATCCCTCCATTCAAAATAATCATGACGACATATTTTATACTATCATATCTTAAATAAAATAGAATATAAATGTACTCGTGAGTCAGAGAACTAGTTGTTTTTAACTATTTTGAAAAGTCATATAATTAGGTATATTTAGGATAGGCTTGAAAAGCAAATCTAAACAGGCTACTATAACTAAGGAACTATTTTACGATTATGTGACATTGAAATGAATTTTAGGTTACACCATAACGTAGCAATTCGTCTGCTACCATAAGATATATGATAGACTATAGAAGTAGAAACATTACCTGCAGATGTAAGTGAATTAATCATCTAATTCATTTATAGGTAAAATTAACATGAATATATAATTGATACTGAATTTTATTTTGTGAAATGATCATCTTACCATATTTAACTATGAGCTATAGTGATGGTTTTTATAGGCGTACTCAAGTGAAATGTGTCACAAATTTTTCCGAAAAGGGAATAAATGGAAGTGATGGATATGGGGAAAAAAAATATAGTTGTTTTAGGTGCTGGTTACGGTGGTATGATGACTGTAACAAAATTGCAACGATCTTTACGCACGAATGAAGCAAAAATAACCTTAGTAAATATTAATGAATATCATTATCAAACAACTTGGTTGCATCAAAATGCTGCAGGGACGATCCGTGATGAGCGGACAAAAATACGTATTAAAGACATCATTCATCCGCAAAAAGTTGATTTTATTCAAGATAAAGTACTGTCTATTCAACCAAAAGAGAAAAAAGTAATGTTGGAAAATACAGTGCTGGATTATGATGTGCTTGTTATTGGGTTAGGCTTTGAAGTAGCTACCTTTGATATCCCTGGTTTAGAAGAGCATGCATTTACGATAAATAATATAAAGAATGCTCGTCAGCTTCGTGAACATATTGAACATAATTTTGCCATGTTTCAAAAGGAAGAGGAACAAAATTCAGCTCGACTAACCTTTGTAATTGGAGGTGGTGGGTTTACAGGCATCGAATTTTTGGGTGAACTTGCAAATCGTGTTCCAGAGCTTTGTGAAAAATACAATGTGGATAAACAAAACGTGCGGATTATTAACATTGAAGGGTCTTCGACAATTTTACCTGGATTTGATGAGCAATTGGTAGAATATGCAATGAATTCTTTAGAGGCTCGTGGTGTAGAATTTATTACTGGTGCTTTTTTAAAAGAGTGTACACCAACAAGTGTATCATTTGAAAAATATGGTATGCAAAACCAAATACCTACCTATACCACAGTGTGGACCGCTGGTGTAAAAGCTAATTCGATTATAAAGGAATCAGGTTTTACTACCAATCAAGGTAAAATAGAAGTAAATAATGATATGCGTTCACCTGAATACGACAATATATTTGTCATTGGGGATTGCGCTTTGATTATGGACTTTGAAAAGGGCAAGCCATATCCACCAACAGCACAAATTGCTATCCAAGAATCAGAAGCAGTGGCTTATAATATAAAAGCTTATATACGCAACCAGGAGATGGAAGGCTTCAAACCAAATATTCTTGGAACAGTTGCTTCATTGGGAGAACAAGATGCTATTGGAGTCATCTTTAAAAATAAACAGATTTTAGGATGGAAAGCTGCAGTCATGAAAAAAATAATTGATAATCGTTACCTTTTTAAGCTTGGAGGTTTTCGATTATTGTTGCAAAAAGGGAAGTTTACCATTTTTCCACGTGTACATCAGTAATCATACACGTGTATCAACGGGTATAGCTTATAAATTAATTGCAGTCATTATATTATTTTAAAAATTCCCTTACCTAGAACTGGTCAATTGGAAGATAATTCTTTATCAGTAATAAAAAAATATGGGAAATGTAACCAGTAAAAGGTACCTGAGATCTTAGGAGACTCAGGTTTTGTTATTGTATAGGAAACTATAAAATGAGGTGCTTGGCAGGAAAAACGTTATATTAAAAAATAGCGTCTATAATAGACGTCTATGACGTCGTATTATCTGATTGTGGACTACATAGGGATATATAAGTAAAATATGCCTATTGCCGAGATGAATTTAAGCTACAGCTTCACTCTGGAAAGCGATAATTCTTTTTGATATTTAAGGACACCATGAAACTTCGTTTTTTTCTGTTTTTTTATACAGCTATTGTTTTAAAAATAGCGCATCAACTAAACTCCCAATTAGAGTTATCATACTAAGGGGCCTGTTCCTTTCCACCCAATCTCTTCAACTAAATCAATAAGACTTCCGTTACCATCTCTATTTATAATGCATCTTTTAAATTACCACCTGGGTTGCTTTTCCCTTCTTCTTGTCTTCATCTTTCCCTTTTTCTTTCGGAAGTTTCCTTATTTTCATTTATGATTCCACGTCCATTTTAGCTATTGTAACACATTTGTTTTTACGTTTTTATCCGTATATATACTGTAAGACTCCCACTTCACGAGTTGGATAATCTGTACGGCAAACAAGTCTAAGCAGGAGATAACAGCACCTAAATTCCCGATTCATGGGTCTAACAATTAGTAAAAGATGAATGGAAACCTGCACTAATTGAAGATTCACTTTATAGGCTAAAAAATTATAAGTAAACTAAGCTCAAGGAAGTTAGCTTTGCTTTTTTAATAATTTCCTTTAAAATGATGGAGAAAGAGATGATATAAAAGATAACAAAGGGATGATTGGAAGGGAGAAACAAGGCTTGATTCAATTAGTAGTATCTATCTTATTATATTTCGTTATTTTTTTTGGAATCGCATTTATTTTGAATATGCTTTTACGCACGACTTGGTTGATGGCGTTTATCTATCCGTTAGTAGTTATTATCATTGTTGATAATACATCAACATGGAATTATTTTACCAAAACAAGTGAAACGTTTTCTAACCTACTGACGCGTCTGACAGAACTTACTGCTGTAGATATTTCTATCTTAGCTGCTGGGTTTGCTGGTACGATTGTATCAGGTATTGTAATTCGTTTATTAAGGAAGAGCGGATATCAAATGTTTTAAACACTTGTTCCAAAAGAATAAACAACGTCAAACCTGTTAGTTTATGGACTATAGTGGTCCCTGTTCAACGTAATGAACAGCTCCAAAAAGCGAGTATGAGGAATATCATAACCCTTTTATACTCTTTTTTTGCATAAGCAATTTAATAGAATAGTGTATAATTTTTTGGGGATTGGACATGATGACATCCAAAGAGGTGTTTTTCATGAAAACCAAAAATGTTATGCAGAAAATGTGTATGAGTTTATTATTTGTGGCTGTATGCGGTTTAGTTATTATGGCAGTTAACGGTGTGTCTGGAGCTTCCGCTAAGCTTTGGTCGTATGCTCCTTCTGGTGTACAAAAACTAAGCGAACAAGAGGATATGATAAAAGGAAAGCATGTTTCTACTAGACAAACAAATTTGGAAGAAAAAGGTTTTAATCAGACGAAAGAGGAAAAGCGTCAGATATCCAGCAATCAAATTGGCCATGTAAAAACGTTAGAAGAAGCAGTTAATTATGAACAATATCCAAGTAAGAAAGTTGTTGCAACGGGTTATACAGCTGGTAGAGAGTCTACAGGGAAAAATCGCGAACATCCAGAGTATGGGATAACTTATTCGGGTGTTCAAGTAAAGCGAGACTTGTATTCTACTATTGCCGCAGATTTATCCGTTTATCCAATAGGAACGATTCTATTTATTCCCGACTATGGTTTTGGTGTAGTTGCTGATAAAGGCAGTGCTATAACAGGTAATAAGATTGATTTATACTATGAGACAGTGGAAGATGTCTATAATCAATGGGGAAAAAAACAAGTGGATGTATACATGATCGAAAAAGGTAATGGAAAATTAACCGAAAAACAGCTGCAACAGTTAAATGAGAATAAAGCATTGCAAGTGTTTAGACAGAATATAACAGGTGACTAACTAACCTATAATGATGAAAAGGTATCGCTAATTGCGATACCTTTTTCTTAGTGTATAAGAAACTATAAAATTCTTAAATGCTTGGACGAAAAACGAATAGCCACGTCCGGCGCATGGGCCCAGCAACGATGCGACTTTAGAAATCCGCCCTATGGATAAGGCCTCATCGGTTCGCCTGTAAGAGGAAGGCCGACTAAAAACGGGCTTGCCGCCCAGACGTCTGCATACCTTTGTTTTATTGGTATGATTCCTTTATCCCGTAAAAAGGCCTTGTAGACTCCCACGGTTTAAGCATGGAAGGTGTGAGCGGAACAAGTCGAAGCGGGAGGTAACAGCACCTAAATCCTCGATTCGTTCAAGGGCCTTTAGGTCATCCCCTTGGGCTACTAACCATCAGCAGGGATGAAGAAAACCCCGTTGATGGAAGGTTCCCTTTATCATTCGTTGATTCGTTCCATTCGCTACGTTGCTAAACGGGCGCCCAGCCTTTGTTGATAACCTTGCTGTGTGCTAAATATGATCCTTTTAATAAAGAAAAACATAAAGCATAAACGCTACTAACACTCCAGTAAGGCCTCCAACCAAGACCTCAATAGGTTGGTGCCCCAGCAGTTCCTTAAGTTCCTGTCTTTTCTCATATTCTTCTTTATTTGACCAATCTTTTGCTCCGTCTATAAACAGTTGGAAATCACGGATAAGTTGATTCAAAACGATTGCCTGTTCGCCTGCCTGCCTTCTTACACCAGTAGCGTCAAACATGATAATGACACTAAATACACAAGAAATGGCGAACATGGTAGAGGATACACCTTCTACAATACCTACACCCGTAGTTAAAGCTGCAACCGCTGCTGAATGACTACTAGGCATGCCACCAGTACTAAAAGCTAAGTCCGGTTTAAATTCTTTGGTAACAATTAGTGCAATAGGTATTTTAATTACTTGAGCGAAAAAAATTGCTGTTAATGCTGCCCATAAGGGGTAGTTCAAAAATAATTCCATGCTGCCAAACACCCTCTCTTCAAAAAATGTATCCCTTGTTGCTGGAAGATATGCACCTTATCTTACATAATGTTATCTTACCATAAGGGAGAATGACACGCATGAAATTTTTGCCTGTATATTTTGATGGTGAAGTTTCGGTCTCGGAAATAGTAGTGCTGACGAATTAGCACTGTGATCGTTTTTGCTTTGCAGTGCTAATTTAGGTATCCTAAGAAATGGATATACATGATTTTCTTAGGTACATATATAAGCTCCCTCGTGCTCTATCCATTTAGAGAGTACTTTCTTGTTTTGCTTAAAGCTGCTGTGTGTATAGGCAGCGAAATAATTTCCGAGAATCCCATTGTTATCCACTTAATCTTGCACGACTTAAAACAGGAATTCTTTTTATAACACGCTCCATAAATAAAGCAGCTAAAACAGCAAAAGCAATATCTTTAATTAAAAATGGGATCATTCCACTCCAAGCCAAGGTATAACTAAGTGGCACGTCCAACCACATATTGGAAGCTGCATACATGTATGTTACTCCAATGAAATAATTGATAAATGTACCAATAACAGCTGCGGCACAATAGCGAATAATAGAATAGTCTTTGCTGCGATTATTTACTATCCAACCAACAAAGCAAGCAACAAAAATAAATGATATCACAAATCCGCCAGTAGGGCTGATAAATATCCGAGGCCCAGCTGATAGTCCAGCAAATACAGGTACTCCAGCTACACCTATTAGCATATATGCCAACATTGAAAAACTGCCTAATTTTCTTCCGAGCATTAACCCTGCAAGAATAGCGAAAAATGTTTGGAAGGATAATGGTACGTCAGCTCCACCAATTGGTATGGTTAACATCGGAAACCAAACGGTAATATTTGCTCCAATTGCCATTAATACAACAAAAACCGCTCCATATGTAAGATCCATTGTTTTGAGTTGTTTCATAAAAGTTTCCCCCTTTTGTCTATAAAAATATATTAATTAATAGTGCATGATAGAATTCATACTATCGGTTTCTGGTTTATTTGTCAACGAATTTAGTTTTAGGTTAACAATTAAGGGGATAGAACTTTAAGAAGTGATGAACTGATAAATATCGTATTAAAAAGGACCAAAAAGAAATATCGCGTATCTCTAACAGGATACGCGATGGTAGTCATGGAAACATTTTTGTTGGCTAATAGATGTTTATGAAGCAAAAGGTAAAGATCTTTTAATTAGCGTGTGTTATTTAATAACCGCTTCTAATGCGACCTCCATCATTTCATGGAATGTTGTTTGTCTTTCTTGTGCAGTAGTTTCTTCCCCTGTTAAAATATGGTCGGAAACAGTTAATACGGATAACGCTTGACGATCAAATTTTGCAGCTAATGTGTAAAGGGCTGTTGTCTCCATTTCTACAGCTAGCACTTTATAAGCTGCTAATTTTTCGTTAACTTCTTTTGCGTTATCTCGGTAGAAGGTATCACTTGTAAATACATTGCCCACTTTTAAGTTCAATCCTTTAGCCACACCTGCATCATAGGCGTTCTTTAAAAGCTCAAAATCAGCCAACGGTGCATAGTCAATGCCTCCAAAAACCATTCGATTCATTTGTGAATCAGTTGTGGAACCTTGAGCAAGTATAACGTCTCTCACTTTTACATCCTTTTGAATGGCACCACAAGTACCTACACGAATTAATTTTTTCACGTCATAGCTTTGAATTAACTCATTCACATATATGGAGATAGAAGGTACTCCCATGCCTGTTCCTTGAACAGAGATTTTTTCACCTTTATATGTTCCTGTATACCCTAGCATGCCTCTTACTTCATTATACTGTTTTGGATTTTCCAGGAAAGTTTCTGCGATAAACTTTGCGCGAAGTGGATCTCCTGGCAATAAAATTTTATCAGCGATTTCTCCTTGTTTTGCACCAATATGTACACTCATAATGATTGCCTCCTTATAATAGTGAATAGCCTTCAAGATAACGTTATCATAGGCGTTCGCTAAAAACAACTGCCAAGAAATAAGGAGTGTTAAATAAGTTATTATTGGGAAACGTATGTTAATGAAGAAGCAAATAATGTTCCTCGATGTTTAAACAAAAAAATACAATATTTTATTAAAAAAACACTTTTTTGTTTCAAAAAATCATTTTTTTGTATATAATAGGTTTAGCTCAGTTTTTCACTTGGATGAAGTGCATACCTTATACTTATAAAGCTTGTTCCAGTAGGAGAAAACAAGGTTAAGGAAGCAAGGGGTATCATCTTTAATGTCGTTGGGAAAAGTAAGCGGATTAAAAGTATGGTATAAAAAAATAAATAAATCCTATGCTTGCTGAGCCATTTTAATAATTTTTAATTACGTTACAAGATAATTTCTTTGGAAGGATGAAGGAAAATGACAGAAAAAACTTTTACAATTACAGCAGATACTGGAGTACACGCACGTCCAGCTACACTTTTGGTTAACAAAGCAGGACAGTTTGAATCTGAAGTGGAAATAACTTACAATGATAAAACGGTAAATTTAAAATCTATCATGGGTGTTATGTCACTTGGTATTCCTAAGGGAGCAAAGATCAAGATTTCTGCTAATGGATCAGATGAAAGTGAAGCACTTAAAGGTATCGAAGAGGTTATTAAAGAGCATCTTGGTGAATAATAAAAAACTGTCAGCTTTTACGCTGACAGTTTTTTACTTTGAGATAGAAATAATGTTGATGTAGAATCAGACTTGTGATTTTATAGTAAAGCTGTATCTCTGTTACCTGATAAAAAACATGAAGAATGGTATGCGTTTCACTGGTATTTTTGATCACACGCTAATAGTATGCTTTTTCCAGCCTATTCAAACATGACAGTGCAGCTTGATTATAATCGGAATCCTCCTGCGCTAGCTTTTGCTTATATTCCTCTATCGCTTGCTTTAATGAGTCTGTATAATCTGGAACACTCTCAGTGAAGCGATGCACTGCTGCTTTTTTTACGTTGGTTTTTTCGCCAAATGCTAGTGCCTTCCGTTCATGAAAGAAAACACCTTCTGTTTGATGGGGATTATGTAAGTCTCCTTGCATCGGATGTTTTTTTACAGCTAGCACTTCTACTACATAACGGTCTCCTTTATCCGCAATCACTTTTCCGATATAGGTGCCTGATCGATAATGCGCTTTTACCATTTCCCCGATATCTACGTCTGCCATTCTATCCAGCCTCCTTCTATAAAAAATATGCTCTTTTTATCTATTTTGCCAAAAATAAAGTATAACTTCAATCCGCAGGTCTTCTTCTTTCTGCCACTGGCTATTACGATCAAGCAAAATCTCTAAATAAATTGGTCATATACTGGTAGATGGATTTCGGACTACTTTACTGTGTTTTCACTTCATAGGATGAAAAGTGAGATGTTATTACCAGTACGGAAGGTTTGGCGAACAATTTGCTTTATATCTTTAGGTAATGATGATAAGTTTGATATAATGATGTGGGAGGATGTGAGGGGAAATGATGCCTTTTCTTTATTTTCCAGAGGATAAATCGGAATATATCCCTGCCATTATTACATTAGTCGTGTTTTTTATAGCTGCAGGGATCACGATGTACTTTATTTATAAAAAGTCAAAAAAAGACGAAAAAAAATTCAAGCAAGAATATCATCACGAACTAAATGAATCACGTGATAAATGAGCCTGCCCTCTTATAAAAAAAGAGGGTTTTTTTATTGTCTAGGAAATTATAAAATTTTCCAGCTATGGATAAACTTAAACTTAGGAAGTTATTTAGCCACGTCCGGCGCAAGCGCCCAGCAACTAGGCGACTTCACGAATCGCCCTACGATAAGTCATCATTGGTTCGTGGTTAAGAGGAAGGCCGACTAAAAACAGGCTTGCCGCTCAGGCGTCGTCATACTCCTGTTGCAGGAGCATGATTCCTTTATCTTAGCTGCTTCGCTCCAGCCGCTACGTTGCTAAACGGGCGCTCTGCGCCTTTGTTAAGAGATAAGAAAGTATACAATGAGGTGGCTTAGGGATAATGAAATAACCGAATAGCCTCGTCGCGTTGCGTCCATGTTTAACTTTTACATAGTAATTATATTGCATTTGGATATATTGCTTATTTAACGCAAAAGCACATGGAATGAGATTGAAGGATGATTTGCTATTCGTATTCAAAATAGAAAAAAGGAAAATGACTATCGACATACCATTTGAACATTAAATTAAAACAATTTTATAACATATGAGTAGCTCTTTAATCAACGGGAAAGCTAAGCAAAAAGAAAGGGTGGGATCGAAATTATGCGACCATTTCTATTCATTCTACTCATCCTGTTGATGGTGGCTTGTCAACCGGAAGACAAAAAAACAAGAGAAGCGGAAATGTACAATTCATCCGGTGATATGGTTGGAACTGCAACTTTTGGTGAACAATCCGATGGAGTGAAGATAAAAGTAGAACTGGAAGGGTTGGAACCTGGTTTTCATGGCATCCATGTCCATGAATACGCTAAATGCGAAGGGCCAGACTTTAAATCTGCTGGGAATCATTTTAATCCTACAGGAGCAGAACATGGCCTGATGCACCCAGAAGGTCCCCACTTAGGGGACTTGCCAAATATAGAAGCAGATGCGAGTGGAGTGGCTAATGCTGATCTAATGTTGCCACAAGTTACTTTATTGGATGGAAAGGATTCATTAACTTCAGGAGAAGGTACATCCATTATTGTTACGAAAAACGAAGATGATGGGATGACTCAACCAGGAGGCGATTCTGGAGAAAGAATTATTTGTGGAACATTGACAAAAGAAAAAAGCAAAGGTGGGAAATCGCCAACAGATCCAACGCAAAATAATGACGAATCAGAAGAGTAAGGTGAATGATTTCCTTCGAGCTATTAAGGTTCACTCATGCAAAAAAGCAGGTTTTGGACGAAAGTGGTTAAGCACATTGCCTTCCCCTGCTTTTTCTCTCAACACCTAGAACAAGGTGAGTCAAAGCCCACTTCACTTTATGTTTTGTATAGCTTGGATGATCCTGTCAACTCCTTCTTCCAAGGTTACTCTCGGGCAAGCGATATTCATTCGCATAAAACTGGAACCTTCTTCTCCATAATCGTTTCCAGTATTTAAACCTACCCTAGCTTCTTGGATCATAAATTTACGAAGTGCGTCAGGTTCCATTTTTAAAGTGCTACAATCAATCCAAAGTAGATATGTTCCTTCTGAGTTCGTAACAGTAATATAAGGAATCTGTGCTTGAAACATTTTTTGGACATATTCTTTATGACTTTTTAGTACTTGACGGAGTTCGTCAAGCCAATGGTCTCCATGCATATAAGCAGCTTCTAAGGCAGTGTTCCCCATAGTGTTAAGTCCATGCACACCTTGTTTTGACAATTGATCATTTAATTTTTCCCTTAGCTCTTTATTTGCAGTAATAACATAAGAAGCTTGTAAGCCCGCTAAGTTAAAGGTTTTTGAAGGTGACATGCACGTTATCGTTCGATTGTTAATTTCTTCTGAAAGGGATGCGATTGGAATATGAATTTCATCAGGAAAAGTTAAATCACAATGAATTTCATCTGAAATAATAAGCACATTATACGCCAAACATAATCTGGATAATTCCTCCAGTTCTTCTCTTTTCCATACGCGACCAACTGGATTATGTGGCGAACAAAGAATAAACGCCTTTACACCTTGCTTTAGCTTTTCTTCAAAATCGTTAAAATCAATCTGATAGTAGTTGTCTTCATAGCGCAAGGGATTTTTAACGATTTGCCTGCCGTGACTTTTAATTACATGATAAAAAGGTGTGTAGACAGGTGTTTGAATCAAGATTTTGTCATCAGGTTCTGTGAATGCTTGCACTGCCATATGTAAGCTAGTTACAACACCTGGACTAAACGATAACCAGTTAGGGTTAATTTTCCATTGGTGTCTGCGGTTAATCCAGTTTACAATCGATGCTTTGATGGCATCGTCCACCATCGTATAGCCATAAATGCCGTGTTTAGCACGCTCAATGAGTGCTTCGTTTACTTTATCTGGCGCTTTAAAATCCATATCTGCTACCCACATCGGCAATACATCGTCAGTCTGAAACACGGGTGCTAACATATCCCATTTTACTGATCGGGTATTTTTTCTATCATGTTGTATTTCAAATATACTCATTTTCCAGCCTCCTTTTTGTATTTCAGCTTTGTTAGAATATGAATTCTGTTGGAGACATAGTTCACAATCCAGTTTTTTGTTATGAACGGATTACCTACGCACCATCTGCTCGAACACATATTTATAGTATAACATGTTCATTAAATCCTGAAAGAGCAGAGTAATGAATATTTGAATTTATTTACCCCCGTATATAAAGTGTTGCAAGGAGTTGGATAATTTGCACTGCAACCATTCTAAGTGGGAAATAACAGTACCAAAATGCCTTAATTCCTAAGCGGCCTTTAGGGCGTATCTTTGGGCTACTAACAATAGGAGGGAATTAAACCCTCACTGATTGAGATTTACTTCCCGTATTCGGAAATATAGAGGGTTTGCAATAGTTTCAGCGATTTGACAAATCAACCAATGGTGGGCAACATAAACTTCATTTACGCCGTATGCGAGGTCCATCAGACTCCCGATTTAAGATCTGAGGCCCAACCGGGAGATAACGGCCTAAAATTCGGTTTCATTGTTAGTATCAGTTAAAATGTTGGAGACGTAACACGTAGTGCTTTTCTTATTCATGTTCACATCCCAAATGCACGAAACAGGTTATGAGGATCTTATGAAAAACGAAGCGTCGTGGTTAACAAAGAACAAAGGCGCAGAGCGCCCGTTTAGCAACGTAGCGGCTGGAGCGAAGCAGCTAAGATAAAGGAATCATGCTCCTGCAACAGGAGTATGACGACGCCTGAGCGGCAAGCCCGTTTTTAGTCGGCCTTCCTCTTAACCACGAACCATTGATGACTTATCGTAGGGGATTCGTGAAGTCGCCTAGTTGCTGGGTGCTGGAGTCGGACGTGGCTAAATAACTTCGTAAGTTTATCCACAGCTGCAAAATTTTATAATTTCCTAGACCAAGAAAAAAGCAAAGCGATATTAGCGCTTTGCCTACAGGGGGAATACGAGAAAGTCTTACATTCCTTAGTTTACCCAATAAAAAATAGTTTAAACATGAATACGTACACGTTTTATCATTTTTATGTGGATGGCTAAACTTTTCGGTACTTATTTACTAAAGCTCCTACAAGTTAAGCGATTTGTAAAACAAATTCACATATAGAAAAAGGGGGGAAACCCCCCACTATGGCCTATTTCATGTAAGATGCTGTAACCCGGCTTTAAGCAGTCCAAGTAGACAAAGAATGTATGAGGGGGAGAACAGCGCCAAAATCCAGCTAGTTCTTTAAGTCATACTCTTACGGTAGGTATGAACGGGTACCCCTCTGATTGAAGCTTCTTTTTATAATCTGTTTTCCAGGTTTTTTCTTTCTTTTTCAAAACCAGGTTTACCTAAAAGAGCAAACATGTTCTTTTTATATGCTTCTACACCTGGTTGGTCAAACGGATTAACCCCTAATAGATAGCCGCTGATCGCACAAGCCTTTTCAAAAAAGTAGACAAGATAGCCAAAAGTGTAAGCATCTAGCCTAGGGACTTCTACGACAAGATTTGGTACTCCGCCATCCGTGTGGGCAAGAAGTGTGCCTTGGAAAGCTTTGTCATTAATTTCATGAATCGTCTTTCCAGCTAAATAATTTAATCCATCGGCATTAACAGGATCACTTTCTACAGTTATTTGATGCTTAGGCTCTTGGACACGAAGCACGGTTTCGAAAATGTTACGGCGCCCTTCTTGAATATACTGTCCTAATGAGTGTAAATCAGTTGAAAAGTTAGCAGAAGATGGATAAAGACCTTTGTGATCTTTGCCTTCACTCTCCCCAAACAACTGCTTCCACCATTCTGCAAAATATTGCAGGTTTGGCTCATAATTAATAAGCAACTCGGTAGTTTTTCCTTTATTGTAAAGAATGTTACGGACAGCAGCATATTGATAACTAGCATTATTTTTTAAGCTTGGATCGTTGAAATCGTTCATCGCATCACGAGCACCATGCATCATCTCATCAATGGAAGCACCGCTTACAGCAATTGGAAGGAGCCCTACAGCTGTTAAAACAGAATAACGTCCGCCAACACCATCAGGAATAACAAATGTTTCATATCCTGCCTGATCTGCAGATGCTTTTAAAGCGCCTTTTTCTTTATCCGTTGTTGCGAAGATGCGTTCTTTTGCAGCTTCGGCGCCATATTTTTCTTCTAATAGTTGCTTGAAAATACGGAATGCAATTGCTGGCTCTGTAGTCGTACCACTTTTAGAGATAACGTTAATGGAAAAATCCTTATCCTTTAAAACGTCCATTAAATCGTGCATGTAAGTAGAACTCATATGGTGTCCAACAAATATGATATGTGGTGCTTTGCGCTCCTCTTTAGCTAAATAATGTACAAAAGAGTGGTTAAGCATTTCTAGTGCAGCCCTTGCTCCTAAATAAGACCCGCCAATACCGATTACTAACAGCACGTCAGAATGGTTGCGAATTTTTTCTGCAGCTTCCTTTATTCGTTTGAATTCTTCTTTATCGTATGTTTCAGGTAAGTCAATCCAATCAAGAAAGTCGCTTCCGGCTCCAGTTCGATTATGTAGCGCGTGATGTGCTGCTTCTACTGCATTCTCTAAATGGTCTAACTCTTGCTCATTCATAAATGGAAGAGCTTTTTTATACGTAAATGTTACATGAGTCATTTGTAATCCTCCTTCGAAGAAATAAAATTAAGTTTGTTACATTATTCACTTTACCCAAGAGAGGGTGGGAAATCAAGAAAGAAACTGTATAATCTCCGTTCATTTTACAAAAACTATTCTAGATACTAAAGGAAGGAGGTTGTAAACATGAATGGTATACAACGTACAGCTTTAGCGATTACAATTATTGGTGCAGTGAATTGGGGCTTAATTGGTTTATTTCAGTTTGACTTAGTGGCTGCAATATTTGGTGGTGAACAAAGTGCAGCATTTGCCCGCGTTATCTATACATTAGTTGGGCTTAGTGGGCTTGTATTGATACCACTGTTATTTAAAACCGATGAAGCTTTTGCAGATCAGCGAGAACCAGAAAGAGCGAAACGATAAATAAATAAGGCAAACTCATGTTAGGGAGTTTGCCTTATAGTTATTTTTTATTGTAGCTGGATTGTTTCATCCACTCTTCTAATTTATCTTTCAATGTATTAAATCCAGCTGGCTCTGTTTCCTCTTGCTTTGGCTTAACTTGCTTTGGTTTTGCCTTTGGTGCTTCTTGGGTTGCACGAATCGATAAAGAAACTTTGTTTTTTTCTTCATCTACTTGTAAAACTTTTACTTTGACTTCATCACCAACAGTTAAATGATCATGAATATCTTTAACATACCCATGGGTTACTTCAGAAATATGAACAAGGCCTTGTGTTTCTTCATTTAGAGCTACAAAAGCGCCATATGGTTGAATTCCAGTAACCTTTCCATCCAAAATTTGTCCAATCTCAAAATTGCTTGTCATGCTGAACAACTCCTATTTCTATTCGTTTCTTTTTACACAATAAAATATTTTAGCATAATAATGGGTATGTAGCAAAACATAAGTGTAGCATTCCGTTAATATTAAATCATCAAAGCATAAACAAATACAACTAACATGTCTTCAAGTACATGCTTTATTATTTAGGATGGAAGGAGTAAAACGAATGGTACCTTTACAATCAAATTTAGAAAATAAAACTTATCACTTATATAAAATGGAAGAAGTGCTAAAGCCCATTGGTTTCGTGATAGGAGCAAATTGGGAATATGATCATGGATATTTTGATATTAAGCTGGATGATCGAGGTACGTATTTCTTTTTGCGTATTCCTTTTGAATCCATTGCAGGATCTTTAGACTCACCAGGTGTTACAGTCCGTATTCAGCAGCCGTTCTTACTAGGGCATCAATATGAAGGAGGAAATGATCAAGATAGCAGGAATGGGGCTATACAGGGGCTGGTTAATCAATTCCAAACCCCAACCGACCCAGATACGGAGATTCCTAAAACATATATAGACATAGGAAAGGAATGTATAAAGGAAGTGGAAGCATTACTTACCCCGCGGAATGAGTCCAATTAACTGATCCCCTTTTTTTAAGCGGAATGCAGGCGAAGGGTTTATATGGTAGCGGTTATCGCGGATAATTCCTAACAGAATTTGTTGTTTCTTCCGTAATAGAGCAACTGTATCTTGAAAAGATACACCCTCCAGATCTTTTCGTACTTCTTCGTGGTAAAATTGTTGGGTACCTAATAGATGAAAAACATCTTCAAATGGTTTGGATGTTGCTTGCCGAAATAGCTCTTGATAAAACAGCACACTGGTAAAGTCATTGGAGCGAATAATCGTCGTAGCTCCAGCACGATGTGCATTTTCAATTTGCGTAGACGTAACGATTTCTGCAATAATTGGAATGGTTGGATGGTTTCCGCGAATAGCAACAGCCGTCAAGATAGTGATATTATCAGCATCGCGTTCATTTTTGGCAGTGTCTGTTGTTATTAATACGCGATCTGCTAATTTAATATTTGCTTTTTTTAAAACACGATCCTCTGTCGGATCACCTTGTATAAAATGGACGGGGTAATCAGAAAACGATACATGCTCTAATGTCGTATCGACAAGTACCATTTGAATGTGTGAATTGGACTGAGCAATGATTTCAATTAACCGTCTGCTCCTTTCATTCCAACCAATGAGTACAAGGTGATGACTTCCTTTAAACGCTACTCTTCCTTCTTCAATAGCCTGTTCCTGACGAAAAGTGGAAGCTGCCAAAGAAGTAATGTAAAAAGCAATTAAACTGCAGCCAGTTAAAATTAACAGTATCGTTACTAATTTCCCAATAGGGGTTAACGGCACGAAGTCTCCGTAACCAACTGTTGCTCCAGTGATGAATGCCCACCATATACCGTCAAAAATGGAAGGAAATTGGTCTGGTTCCGCAATATGAATAAGATATCCAAAAATGAACATAAATAAAAAAATGCTAATCAGCAGTTTGATTAATAAAGGAAGCTTAAAATAGATTTGTTTAATAAGACGAATGCTCACACTACTCACCTGACTCTGCATGCTTTCTCGAAGGAAACTGTAAATATCTTTCTTCATAATAATCACATCATAATGGAAAACCTGCTATTATTATCTCGTATATAAGGCGCTGTAAGACCCCTACTTCAGGAGTAGGATAATATAATCTGTACTGCAATAAGTCTAAGTAGGAGATAACAGCACCTAAATACCCGTTTTCGTAAGAGGTCTTTTGGTCATAACCTTGAGCTACTAACAATCCGTGAAGAGGTGAAAGAAAACCCTGCTGTTGGAAAATTCACTTGTTCATTTCGTGTTGGATAACGAAACAAGGTCATTTGCAAACGAGAAGTTATTTGTAATAAAAAATGATTTCCTTATAATACATGACATAGTATTCAAGATAGTAAACGAAATGCAGAAGAGGAACTGTGGAAAATGCAATTTATTCTGGAAGTAAATACAGTTCCTCTAAAAAAACTTTTCGTTTTCGTATAAGTAACAGTATGCAACAACTTTTTCGGAACATCTTTCTAAAACAGTATGGACAAGTTCCATCCTTTATAACCATAAAGCGATGGGCGTTTTTGGAAAGCAGGTTTGAATAGGTGGCTTATTTTAAACAACAGTATTAACTTTAATACCCCGCTTCCAGAAGAAAACGATGTTTAACTTGCTCATAAACGAGTTTGGTTAAATGCAATTTTAATTTGAAGTAACAGATATTTCGATAAGTTTAGGTTTTCTTTTTATCGGGCTAAAAGTAGATCTTTTAATCGACCATTAAAGAGCTTGCTGCAATGCGTTTTTTAAGCTACTATAAACATCTTGCCAAAAATGGGTGTTATCACGGAAGGTTTTATTCATAAATAGAATCATTTCCTTAAACTTTTCCTGATAATCGCTCGACTCTTTATTTGGGAGCTTTGCCTGCGCTTCATTTACAAATGCTTGAATGCTTTCTGCACGAGGTCCCCATTTGGTTTTTTCGTTTCCATGCTGGTCGATAAAAATAAAAATCGGTATGGATCGCGATTTTCCATTAGTTAAATATTGGTCCATCAGTTCTAAATTCTGATCACGATACACCATTCGAACGTTCATATCGGTTGCTTCTGCCAGTTTAAGTAAAATGGGGATATTAAGCATGGCATCACCGCACCAGTCTTCTGTAATTACGATGACCTGCAATTGCCTTTCTTTAACTTGCTCCCAAAAATGATGGTCAGCTGGTAAATCGAAGTGATCATAAATGGTGAGCAAATTTTCCTTATGCTTTGTCATTGCTTCGATATAGGCGTCTGGTTCTATACCTTTTTCAAACCATTGTAGGAGATTCACACATATCGCTTCCTTTCCATATTTTTTAGCATAACTCCATGAATTTTGTATGAAGATATCTGCTAGTTTAATTCCCAATCAATTGCTTTTATTAAGTCTACCGATACATATATGAATCGTAAACAAAAGTGCTTATGGAATGATTTTTTGCTATGATAACTATAGAATCTTTTGGATGAATAGGAGGAATTTAGATGCAATTAGCAAATCAAGAATTTTTATTAGAGTTACTAAACACACCATCTCCATCTAGTTATGAAATGGAAATACAAAAGAAGTGGATAAAGTATGTTGAAAAATTTGTGGATGAAATAAGAACTGATCATGCTGGCAATGCAATTGGTATTATAAATCCAGAAGCACCATTTAAAGTGCTTTTAGCTGGTCACTGTGATGAAATTGCACTTGTTATTAACCGCATTGATGAACATGGTTTTCTGCATTTTGATAAAATGGGTGGCATTAATCCAAAAGCAGCTGTTGGAATGAAGGTGACTGTGTTAGGAGAAAGTACAAGAGTTACAGGTGTTATCGGCGTGAATGCCCAACATCATGGCGGATTAAAAAATGATTTTGGCTTGGAAGATTTGTTTATCGATTGCGGTTTTCGAACGAAGGAAGAAGCCGAGGAACAAATACATATTGGTGATTTAGCAGTGTATAAAACAGAGCCAGAAATATTGTTAGATCGTTATATTGCTGGGCGCGGATTGGATAACCGGACAGGAGCGTTTATTGTAGCAGAAGTATTAAGAAAATTAACAGAAACGAAATGTCAAGTAGGTGTCTATGCAGCTAGCACTGTAAATGAAGAAACAAATATGGGAGGGGCTTATTTTGCAGCTGCAGGTGTAAAGCCTGATATGGCAATTGCTTGTGATGTAACATTTGCAACGGACTATCCCGGCGTTAATACGAACAAGTATGGTGATGTTCGTTTAGAAAAAGGACCGGTATTAGCAAAAGGCGCACCAATCAATCGAAATATGAACCAACTATTAGAAAAAACAGCTAAATCATTAAAAATGGACATTCAATATGAGCTTACACCGCGAATGACTGGAACAGATGCTGATAAAATGCGACTAACCGGAAAAGGAGTCCCTATATCACTTGTGTCGTTGCCACTGCGTTATATGCATTCTCCTGTAGAAACAGTAAGCATTAAAGATATAATGGAGGAAATTGAACTATTGGTGGCTATGATATCTTCCTTAACTGGAGAAGAAAGTTTAAGTCCACTTGAACTTTAAATAGATTTTTATATCCACGGTATAATGCAACTTTCTGAATGAGAAAATAATTAACACGGGACTTATAGGTATATGGAAGGTGATTTGGTACAGATATAGGCTTATGATCTATTTCTGGAATGTGACCCGCAAGTTTAAAGTCTCGTTTTTTCCTATTACAAGCAAAAAATTCAATCTGTATTTTGGATAAATAGGTCAATTTTATCGTTTTTTACAGATATTTCCCTTTTAATTGAACATCTATCAACAAGTAAACGCTGTTTTTTTTCCTATTTTTATGGGAATGAACAGCGTTTTTATTTGCAAAAAAATATGAAATCGGCAATAAGCTACATGAATATATAAAAGAAAAAGTGTGACTATTTAATCAATTTAGAATATTGATATATAATTCGACTTGTATCGACACAATTTCCCTTCAATTCTCTACTATACTTAGTCTAACAACATAGACTGACATGCTAGCTACAAAAGCATAGAACCAAAAAAGGAAGGGGGCGCGATAAGTTAGAGTTCTTTCATTGTAGCTTTGGTGAAAAAAGAAGGGAGGAATAGTTTTGAAAAGACAAAGAAGGCGACAATCCAAACTGATCAGCATTGCCGCAACATTCTTTATTGCATTTTCTTTACTAACACCCGGAATGGCAAATGCGCAAGGTTCACCGAAATTGCACGAGTCGGTAGGCGATTCCAGTAAAGTAATGGAAAATAAGCTGAGCAGCAAATTAACGAAGCAGTTTAAAGCTAGTGATAAAGTGACTTTCCTTGTGAAATTTGCTGACAAAGCAGATGTGAAAGGAGCCGCGAAACAAGCAAAGAAAAAAGCGAAAAAAGCTAGCTTGACAGCTCAAAAAATAGAGCATGCGCAACGCTCTGCAGTTATCTCGGAATTGAAAGCTACTGCCCTTGAGTCACAAGCGAGTGTTAAAGAGTATATACAAAAGCAAAAAGAAAAAGGGGAAGTAGAGACATTCCAAGCCTACCATATTGTGAATGGGATGTCAGTGACCGCTACCAAAAAGATAGCTGAAAAAATTGCCACTTACCCTGAAGTAGAGAAAATTTTGCCGAATGAAGAGCGAAAGCTGTTTGAAGTAAAAGTTGATAAAAAGGCAAAAAAAATAAAAGCTCAAGATGCGGATCTAGAATGGAATGTCGAGCGAGTTGGAGCTCCATCTGCTTGGGATATGGGCTTTGACGGGACAGGAATTGTGGTTGGAAGCATTGATAGTGGTGTGCAGTGGGACCACCCAGCTCTACAGGAGAAGTATCGCGGATATAATTCAGAAACCGGTGAAGTAGACCATACTGCTAGTTTCTTCGATGCTACCGCTGGAGAAGAAGAGGCCTATGATGATCATGGACATGGCACACATGTTACAGGCACAATGGTTGGAGCCGAGCCAGATGGTTCCAATCAAATAGGCGTAGCGCCTGGGGCAAAATGGATTGCTGCAAAAGGTTTAAATGCAGCAGGTAGTGGATATGACAATTGGTTATTAGCAGCAGCGGAGTGGATGTTGGCACCAAATGGAGACGCTTCCATGGCCCCAGACATTGTAAATAACTCGTGGGGTGGGGGATCTGGTCTGGATGAATGGTATCGGGATGTGGTTACAGCTTGGAGAGAAGCAGGAATTTTTCCAGCGTTCGCTGCAGGAAATACGACCTTATTTAACCCTGGCGGCCCTGGTTCGGTAGCAGTACCAGCTAATTATCCTGAATCATTCGCAATTGGTGCTACAGACGTTAATGATGTGCTAGGAAGTTTTTCTTTACTTGGACCTTCACCTTATGACGAAATAAAACCAGAAGTAACAGCACCTGGTGTTAATATACGTTCAAGTGTACCAGGCGGAGGCTATGAAGGCGGATGGAATGGCACTTCAATGGCGAGTCCAGCACTTTCAGGTGTTTTGGCATTAATGAAACAAGCGGACTCTAGCTTAACAGTTGATGAAATGGAAGAGATCGCGATGTCAACTGCAAATCCATTAACGGATAGTGATTTTCCCGAATCACCAAATAATGGGTATGGACATGGTTTAGTTAATGCCTATGACGCTGTTTCTTCATTAGTTTCTGGTTTGGGAACCATTAAAGGACAAGTAACGAAAGCTGGACAAGACACAGAAGCACCAGTTTTTGAATATGAACCTATAGCAGAAGCGTATACAGGCATGGATTTGAATTTATTAATTCAAGTCCGCGATAATATTAGTATAAATGGTGTAAATTTAGAATATACGAAAGCGGATGGAAAAAAGGAAACAGTAGAAGCAAAGCGTGTTTCTGGAGATTATAAGGATGGAAGCTATCAAGCTTCCATCCCTGGTGCACACCTAACCGGGGAAACCCTATCTTATACATGGCATATAAATGATTTTGGGAATAATAAAGTGAACAGTGAGACGTACGAGGTTGCTCTACTTCCGGGAATTACGGTTGGGTATGAAGAAGATTTTGAAGCGGTTTCTGCAGGCTGGACTGTATTTGGTGAAAACAACAGTTGGGAGCGTGGAGTGCCAACTTCTGGACCGGAAAGTGGAGCTTCTGGAAAAAATGTATATGCAACTAATTTAGCAGGTGAATACGAGAGTGATTCGAATACAACACTTGTGATGCCGCCAATTGATCTTCCTAAAGAAGGAGGAGCCTATTTACAATTCAACCAATGGTATAATTTGGAGAATAATTACGACTATGGTCATGTCTTTATTTCTACAGATCAGGAGGAGTGGACACAACTTAAAGAAATCTCGGATGTATCCGATGGTTGGGAGAATGCGGAGGTCGATTTGTCTGATTACCTTGGGCAACGGATTTATATTGGTTTTAATTTAGATACGGATAGTAGCGTCACCCGAGAGGGCTGGTATATCGATGACGTAGCCTTAACTGATATACCTAATACAGATAGCGTATCATTGAAAAAAGCGCAGCTTAACCCTAGTTTGTTAGGATTTAGTGGTTTGCAACGTGTTAACGCTAAGGATAAACAGGATAAAAAGCTAGCTAAGAAGGAAAAAGTAGACCCTACAAAAATTAAGCCTGTAATTCCAAAGAAGAAACCACAAACCGAACAAAATCCTATCAATCCAACGTTATTGCCAATGCAAGCACAAGTAAGTGTATTAGAAAGTGGACGCACGGTAACTACAGATCCAGCTACAGGGAATTATTCTCTGTTGCATGGTGCTGGTGATTTCACTGTAAAAGCAGAAGCTTATGGATTTGAGTCTCAGGAGCAATCTGTAACTATTGAAGCAGATGGGACAGCGGAAGCGGATTTTACGTTAGAAGAAATGGATCAATACACTGTAAGTGGCACAGTTAAGGATGAACAAACTGGTAATCCTGTTTCAAATGCTACCATTCTAGTAGTAGAGGATGCAAATATTGATCCAGTAATAACGGATGAAGATGGGAATTATTCACTAACCGCTTATCGTGGAACGTATACGCTCAAAGTACTGGCAACGGGCTACCATGGTACCGAGAAAGAAATCGTTTTACAGGATGGCGATATTACTGAAAACATTGAACTAGAAGCATTTTATACCGTGCCAGGTGGTGAAATTGCGTATGATGATGGAACTGCAGAAAATGCTCGGGCCTTCTATGATGCTGGAAATGGCTGGGGCGTAAAGATGACGTTACCAGAAGGTGAAGAGAATGGTATTGTAGATGCAGCTGTCTTTAAATTTTGGAACGATGAATTTCCAGATCCAGGCGGTACCGCGTTCCAAGTAGAGATTTGGGATGCAACTGGAACTGATGGTACACCGGGTAAGAAGTTAGCTGGTCCTGTCGACGCAGAAGCCGTTCGCGATGAAAATGATTGGACGGTTGTTGACTTAAAAAAGCATGGCATAGTTGTAGAAGAAGAATTCTACGTCGTCTATGTACAAACAGCACCAAATACAGGAGCACCTGGACTTGCCACGGATGAGAGTAGTCCAAATTCGGATAGGAGCTATCAATTAGTCGGTGGTGCATGGTCAAAATCACCAGCAGATGAAGGGAACTATATGATCCGTGCCCGTGTTAATTACGAAGTGGAGCAACCTGTGATTATCTCCCCAAAGGATGGGACGATTACGAATGAAAAAGAGGTTACGGTGAAAGGGACTGCTTCACCAACGACGACCATTCAATTGATGAATAATGGTAAAGAGCTTGACTCAGCTGAAATAGGCGATGATGGTTCGTTTGCCATCCCTGCAGTTTTATCAGAAGGGGAAAATGAATTAACGGCTGTATCGCTGCTTGAAGGAACAACGACAGGAGAGTCGGAGCCAGTAAATATTACATTGGATACGAAAAAGCCTGAATTAACGATCGACTCACCAAAAGATAAGGACAAATTTAATCGAGAAACTGTAACTGTGGAAGGTACTGTCTCTGATGATCATCTGGATGTCGTTAAAGTGAACGGTAAGAAAGCAAAAGTGGAGAATGGCAAGTATTCTAAGCGCATGTTACTAGATAATGGAAATAATAAAATTAAGGTCGTAGCGCAAGATGAAGCAGGCAATAAAACAAAAGAACAAATTAGCTTGGATGTTGATTACACTGCTCCGAAAATCGAGAATTTAACGCCGACAGAAGATGTTAATCTAAAAGCTGGAGAATCGGTGAAATTCGAATTGGACAGTGAACCAGGTTTAAAAGCAACCTATGTCATCCATATGCCGCTAACAAATACTGTAACGAACGCAAAGGAACTGCCAATGATGGAAACATCAGAAGGTCATTATGTCGGCTATTGGACAGCAACGAGCAGTGTGGTTGCAGAAGGTGCAGTTATAGAAGTCAAGGTAGAAGATGATTACGGCAATGAACAACGCAAGCAGGCGGAAGGTAAATTATGGATTAACGTAGAAAAGTAGTTCTATTGTAAACCCTCACATCCAAACGGGATGCGAGGGTTGTTTTAAAAGGTAAGAAAGTATAAAATTTGTTGCTTTGGGATACCGATATAACCCAATAGCCCCGTCCGACTTCAGCGCCCAGCAACTAGACGACTTCACGAAGCGCCCTACGATAAGTCCTCATTGGTTCGTGCCTCACCTTGATTCCTAAAATTTTAGTTGCTTCGTTCCAGTCACTTCGTTGCTAAACGGGCGCTTGCGCCTTTGTTCTGAGCGGGGTCAATAGGTTGCTAATTCAGTGTCTAGAGCTAAGGATAAAGTGAAATAAATCTAGCCAGAGACTATAGAACTTTAGACACGTTGTAGTTTTCTTTATTACATCGTTTTACTGCCTATGAAACTATCCACAATATATATTTGAGAGTTCACCTCCATACTTCGCACTCGATTACCGCAACTATAACTCGTTTTTTAACCAAATGTTGTAGGTAAATTAGTTGGTGTATAATTTTTTAGGGACACTTACATATTATTAAAAAAAGTATAGGAGTTATTATTCTGTTTTTCTAACTAGCTCACTAGTAAATATACTATTTCGTTTTATTTTCTTGCAAAACCAATGCATGTCATGTAAAATAATTGTAACAATAAAATATCGATTCCATCTTCGGGGCAGGGTGAAATTCCCGACCGACGGTAAAAAGCGTATGCTTTAAGTCCGTGACCCACAATCATTATTGTGGTTGATCTGGTGCAAGTCCAGAACCGACAGTTACAGTCTGGATGGGAGAAGATGTCGAGCCGAATCATAGGTACACATATGTGCCTTGCTTTTTCCTATGCTTGTTTACGTTTACCCTAAAGCCCCGATTAGGTGCTTTAGGGTTTTTTAGTGTGAGAAAAAGGAACAGGCTTAGATCCTTCATCACGAGATTGGAATCGATACATGATGAAGGGAGAAATAGAATATGCAACCAATGAATAAACAATCGTCGAAACTGATGAAAGTTATTGTATTAGCTTTATTAGGTACGATCTCGTTATTATTGTTTTTCTTGAACTTTCCACTGCCGTTATTACCAGCTTTTTTGAAAATTGATTTCAGTGATGTTCCGGCTTTAATGGCTTCATTAATCTTTTCACCATTTGCTGGCGTACTTGTAGTGGCTATTAAAAACCTTTTGTATTTAGCCGTCTCTGGAGCATCTGATCCAATCGGTGTTCTTGCTAACTTAATAGCGGGCATATTGTTTGTCGTACCAGTTTCCATGCTGTATCACAAATTTAAAGGCGTGAAAAGTATTGTTTCTGGCTTAGTTACTGGGACTATTATTATGGCAGTTGGAATGAGTGTATTAAATTATTTCGTTTTCTTACCGGCATATGCGTGGTTCATGGGTTGGGAGGATATGTCCAGTACAGCGGTTAAATGGGGAGTTGTCTATGGTGGGATCTTACCATTTAATATAATAAAAGGAATTATTGTTGGTTTATTATTTGTTCCGTTATTTTTAAAGCTACGTACATGGCTTGAAGTAAAACAAGCAAAATTTGCTTCGTCGTAACATAATTCTATAAATGAATAAATATAGCAGTGCAGTTCTTTATTTCTAATGGGCTGCACTGCTTTTTTACGGTCTAGGAAATTATCAAATTTTGCCGTTGTGGATAAACTTACGAAGTTATTTAGCCACGTCCGTCGCAAGCGCCCAGCAACTAGGCAACTTCACGAATCGCCCTACGATAAGTCATCATTGGTTCGTATCCTTACCATGATTCCTAAAACTTTAGTTGCTTCGTTCCAGTCGCTACGTTGCTAACCGGGCGCCTTGCGCCTTTGTTCCACCTGCTCGATGCGAAATGTTGCTCGTGTTAGTTTAAGGTTGAGTTTTTGGTGAAGTGTATGTGCTGTGCACGAAGTATAAATAATCCCTCCTTCCCGTGAAGTTTTGGATGAAAAGGTGAGTTTTTAGTAATGCTTAATCACATTGCAAAATAACATGGTTTTTAAGAAAGCTATTATGTAAATACAATAACGCTTGTAGAAATTTATCCTATAAATAAGATGCTCTTAGACTCCACTTCCGGAGACTGATATTCTTTGTGGCAACGTGTCTAAGTAGGTGGATAATATAAACACATATGCTTTATTTCGTAAGCACTCAGTCTTTAAGTGCTACCATTGAAAAGTGAATTCAGTCAATCGAATTTATGTGCTAATCTTCTTATGATTAAATATGTTATAGTAGCAACAACTTTTATTTGCAAAAATGAAGAAGGAAAGAGGTGTTTTCATAATGTACGGTAATATAACGGATGTACCTGGGATTAAGGTGGGAAATGTTGAGGATACAGAGGCGATGACAGGCTGTTCAGTAATTGTTTTAGAGACTGGCGCTGTTTGTGGTGTTGATATACGAGGAGCTGCTCCAGGAACCCGTGAGACAGCGTTGTTAAATCCAGTGAATGCAGTAGAACAAGTTCATGCAATTACGCTTTCTGGAGGGAGCGCCTTTGGGTTAGCAGCGGCTGATGGAGTGATGGACTATTTAGAAGAACAAGGAATTGGTTTAGATGTTGGTGTTGCTAAAGTGCCAATTGTTCCAGCAGCGATATTATTTGATTTAGCTGTTGGGGATGGGAATATCCGTCCCGATAAGGAAATGGGTTACCAAGCAGCCAAACAGGCTAAAAAGGGAACCTTTATGTTTGGAAATGTTGGTGCTGGATGTGGTGCAACGGTTGGTAAATTAACAGGTATAAAACATTGTATGAAAGGTGGTCTTGGCAGTGCTTCTATGGAATTAGAAAATGGTATTATTATCGGTGCATTAGTAGCTGTAAATGCAGTTGGGGATATTAGGTGTCCAGATAGTGGAAAAATACTTGCAGGTCCGATTGATCCAAATACGCAACAAATAATTGACAGTATTACGTACATGCAAAAGAACCAAATACAAATACCGCCTGGCATGAATACGACGCTTGGTGTTGTAGCAGCTAATGTTTCTCTTACTAAAGCAGAGGCTACAAAAATCTCACAAATAGCGCATAATGCGCTAGCTAAGACAATCTATCCTGTACATACTATGTTGGATGGCGATACGATGTTTACACTAGCAACAGGGAACAAACGCGTTTCCGTTGATCTTATTGGTAGCATGGCAGTGAAAGTAGTCGAAGAAGCGATTGTTCAAGCAATTATTTCAGCTAGTTCGATGGGTAACGTCCCTTCCTACCAAACGTTTAAGCCAAAAGGGTAGCAGGTTTATTTGATTCTAACTGGAAAATGACTACTTCATTTCAGTGGGGATTCACCACTGAAATGAAGTGTGATTCCTATTCTTCCCCCACCAAGCAACGAGCTGTAGGTTGTACTTCTAGCCGTTCAATCGGGATTGGTTTTCCCGATTTTTCACTTAATCCAAACGTTCCCAGTTCAATTTTCTGTAACGCATCATCAATTGCTTGTAATTGTTCTTCTAACATTTGCTTCACACTAGCTTGTTTTTGCTGCTCAAACTGTTCTGTTCCCATGTCTGCGGGGTGGTTATCATAATCGGCTAATTCTTGTAAAGCCTCGTTGGGAGCTACCGTCTTATTCGCTTCGATAGCTTCTTCTGTTTCTTTTTTCATTTTTAAGAGTTTTTCTTGAAACTCAAATAATTTATCTTGGCTAAGATATGTTTTCATTGGAGAATCCCTTTCTGAAGGTCCGAGGATTATTTTTTCTTGGTAATTATACCAATGGTACATCGGGAAACACATAGGAGTTGACCTTGTTCATCGGTAATCTTTATTTCCCAAACCATCGTTGATTTGCCAATGTGTAAAGGAATTGCTGTTGCTGTTACAAGTCCGCTTTTAGCACTGCGGATATGATTGGCATTAATTTCTATTCCAAAAACTGCTTCTGATTGGAGATCCACATGTAGACTGGCACCAATACTAGCTGCTGATTCAGCAAGCGCAACAGATGCACCACCATGCAGATACCCGAATGGTTGGCGAGTTCGGTGGTCGATGGGCATTGTAAGCTGGACTTTTTCTTTTGTCATCGTCACCGACTCCATGCCAAGAGTTTCCATTAACGTGTTCGGATAAACCATGAAGCTTCCTCCTAATTTATAAACGTACTAATGAATAATGAGATACCTAACAGAATCCCATAAATGGAATTGGTTTTACCAGTGGCTGCCATAGCAGGCATCATTTCAAGCGGCTGTGTCTTGCCTTTGAACTTTTGGATCACATCAACAGCTTTTATGGCACCGATAAAAGTAATGAGTGACCATAATGGAAAAATACCTTTTATAATAAGCCATGCGGTGATGAAGAAGGCTGTTAAAAACATCAGCGCTAGAAAGCCAATAGCTCGCTTTCGACCTAATAAAATCGCAAGCGTTTTTCGACCACTTTCTTTATCATTGTCCAAATCACGAATGTTGTTGGAAAGCAAGATGGCTCCGATAAATATGGCAATTGGAATGGAAGCAAGTATTACTTCTAACGTGATGGTTTGGGTTTGAATGAAATAACTGATTCCGATAATGACAGTGCCCATTAAGAATCCCGAAAACAACTCCCCTAATGGGGTATAGGCTATTGGGTAAGGACCTCCAGTATATAAATATCCGAAAAGCATACAGATTAAACCAATAACTGCAATCCACCAACTTGATGTAGCACTAATGAAAACACCGAGTAACATGGCAATTCCGAAAAAGCTTAGTGCTAGTTGCAAGACTGTTTTTGGTTTAATTCCGTCGCGGACGATCGTACCACCGATACCAACAGATTCTTCGTTATCGAGACCTTTAACAAAATCATAATACTCATTAAACATATTTGTGGCAGCTTGAATAAGCATGGAAGCAATAAGCATGGCCATGAAAAGGAGTATGTTCATATGACCTTCATGAAAAGCAAGCATAGAGCCGACAAACACTGGTACAAATGAAGCGGTTAATGTATGAGGGCGTAGTAGTCGCCACCAGATCTGAAAACCATCTCTTTCGTTAAGTGCATCTTTGACGGTAACTTTATTGGATGAATGCATCTATTCTCCCCTCTCCTTGTTTGTTACTATATATAAAGTGTATAACATGAGCTACTGTTACTACTTAATAAAATATGAGAACGATAATCATATTAATTCTATGGAATTTATGATAGAGTGTCAACGCTTGCGATTGATTTCCTTGAGAATAAGCTTAAAAGAGAATAAAATGAAGAAGAAAGTTTGTCATTGTTAGTTTAACGGAGGTTAATTGAAATGATAGAAGTACAGGATCAGCAAGTGGAAAAACTCTTGCGGGATGCCATTCACCAGATGCCATTAACGAAAGAGACTCAACTTGTTAGCATTACGAAACGGGTAGAACCAAAAGATCCAGTTCTTTTCTTTGCAGCAGCTGCAAAATTAAATAAAGAGCGATGTTTTTGGACAAGCACAAAGGATTCTTTTTCCATCGTTGGGGTTGGAAATGTATTTGAAATAAGTGCCAACCAAGATCGTTTTCACTATACAGAAATTACTTGGAAGAAACTACTAGATGATGTACGAATTTATAACCCTTTTCAAGCACCTGGAACCGGATTAGTAAGTCTAGGTGGATTAGATTTTGACCCACAAAAGCCAAGAACGGAACTGTGGGCTGATTTCCCTAGAGCTAAATTTACTGTACCAGAATATATGCTGACAAAGAATATGGAAGATGTTTATTTTACCATTAACTTGAAGATACGTAAGGATGATCATCCTGTTCAGTTAATGAAAGCAATAGAGGATGTTGAAAGGATGTTGTTTCAAGCTTCTAAAGATCCACATGGGGTACCGCATCTAGTAAACTCCAAAGTGATTGCTCCAGAACAATGGAAGCAAACTGTACAAAAAGCGAAACAAGAGATCCAACAGAAGCAAATGGATAAAATCGTGCTTGCTAGAGAGTTGCGTCTTCAATTTAGTAAGCAAGTGAATATTAGTCATATTTTAGGTGATTTAATTAAAAAACAGTCGAACAGTTATGTGTTTGCTTTTGAACAACATAATAGTTGCTTTGTAGGCGCTACCCCGGAACGACTTGTAAAGGTAGATAAACAGGAGCTGTTATCAACTTGCCTAGCAGGAACCGCACCACGAGGTAAAACAGAAGTAGAAGATCAACAAATGGCAGACAACCTATTACATGACCAGAAAAATAGGGAAGAACATGAGTTTGTCGTGCAAATGATTAAACAAGGATTAAACAAATATTGCACGGATGTGCACATACCAGATACACCCGTTGTATATCCGTTGAAAAATCTACAGCATTTATATACGCCTGTGACAGGAAGGCTAAAAGATGGTTTTACGATTTTTAATGTTGTCAAAGAATTACATCCTACACCAGCTCTTGGTGGAGTACCGCGAGATTTGTCAATGAGGTTTATTCGGGATTATGAACGGTTAGACCGGGGATGGTACGGTGCTCCTGTTGGTTGGCTAGATAGTAACGACCATGGGGAATTTGCAGTAGCGATTCGTTCGGCATTAATTCAAGAAGATGAAGCGTCTTTGTTTGCAGGCTGTGGAATTGTCAAAGATTCAAATCCAGAGGAAGAATTTGAAGAAACACGCATTAAATTCTTTCCAATGTTAACTGTTTTAGGAGGACAAGCATGAATCATACAGAAGTTTTGACACGCTATGTGACGAATTTTGTCGATGAATTAGTTGCCAACGGATTAACGGATGCCGTTATTTCTCCTGGTTCCAGATCCACACCGCTAGCGCTAACGTTGGCTGAGCATAAAAAGATGAAAGAATGGGTTATTATTGATGAACGGTCCGCTGCTTTTTTTGCACTTGGACTGGCGAAGAAAACAAAGCGACCCGTTATTCTTGTTTGTACATCTGGAACAGCAACTGCCAATTACTTTCCAGCTATCGTCGAGGCTTATTATAGCAGGGTTCCGCTAATTGTTTTGACTGCTGACCGCCCGCATGAATTACGGGATGTTGGTGCTCCTCAGGCTATTGACCAAATAAAAATGTATGGAGATTATGTAAAATGGTTTCATGAAATGGCACTTCCGGAAGCTGCTCCGCACATGCTTCAATATGTACGAAATAAAGCTGCAAGTGCGTGCTATATGGCTCTGGAAGGGAACCCTGGTGTGGTTCACTTGAACTTTCCTTTTCGGGAACCATTAATGGTAGATTTTCAGTATGAAAACGTGTGGGGGATTCATGAACGTTCTCATCCGACTTCAATCTTACCTGCTTATGAAGGGAAGAAACATTTATCCAAACAGCAGATGGAGGAGATATTACTAAAATTAGCGAATAAGGAAAAAGGTGTTCTGGTTTGCGGACCACAAACAGATCCTGAATTACCAGAGGCAATTACGACGTTAGCTAAAAAATGGGAAATTCCTATTTTAGCAGACCCATTATCACAGGTTCGAGCTGGAAGCCATGTCTCAGATGTAATTATTGAAAGTTATGACGCATTATTACGCAATGAAGCAATTCGAGAAAGGTTGAAACCGGAATTTATTATTCGCTTTGGCGCAATGCCAGTCTCCAAAGCATATTCATTTTATGTAAAACAACATCCTCATGCAATGCAAATAGTTGTGGAAGACTATGAAGGATTTCGTGAACCAACGAGTACATCAACCACGTTTATCTTTGCTGATGCAGTTGAGTGCTGCCAGGATTTTGCAGCTTCAGCAACGCTAAAGGGTTCAAAAACATGGTTGCAAATCTGGAAGCAATATAATGAGATTGCGAAAAAGCACCTAAACTATAAGCCAGATCAGGAGCTTAAAGAGGGGGAAGCAGTACGTACTTTACTCGAGACAACCCCGGAAAAGAGCTGTATTTTTGTTGGAAACAGTATGGCAGTACGTGATTTAGATTCATTCTTTTGGACCACAAAAAAGCAAATCGAAGTACTTGCTAACCGTGGGGCAAACGGAATTGACGGTGTCGTATCAAGTGGTTTGGGAGCATGTGCAGCTGGAAGTAGAGTAACTCTTGTATTAGGAGATTTATCATTTTTTCATGATATGAATGGGTTGCATGCTGCTATGCATTATCAATTACCACTTACTATTTTATTAATTAATAATAACGGTGGGGGCATTTTTTCTTTTTTATCACAGGCAAATGACAAACAGCATTTCGAATCATTATTTGGTACACCTCTAAATATTGATTTTAAACATGCGGTCCACATGTACGGTGGTCAGTATGTGCTTGCGAAAACAGAACTAGAGGTAAGGGAAGCACTTTTAGAAAGCTATCAACAAGCTGGGCTGGTAGTTGTTGAAGTAAAAACAAACCGGGAGGTCAATGCTCTTTGGCATCGTGAAAAATGGCAGGCAATTGAGCAGGAAATAGTAGGAGAGAGGAATTAATCGTGTTTTTTTCGATTGGAGATGCTACGTACTGGTATGAAGTGCATGGTGAAGGAAAACCACTTGTTTTACTCCATGGATTTACGGGTAGTAGCCAAACATGGCAGTCTTTTGTAAGCATATGGAAGCAGCATTGGCAAGTCATCACCGTGGATCTTCCTGGTCATGGAAAAACAACTGCAAACCATAAATCAATGGAAGCGTGCTGTAGCGATCTTGATTCGCTGTTAAAGTATTTAAATCTAAAATCTGTTCATCTGCTAGGTTATTCCATGGGTGGTAGAACAGCGATCGCTTTTGCAATGAATTATCCAGAAGCGGTAAAGAGCCTAATACTAGAAAGTACTTCTCCAGGTCTTGCAGATCCGATAGAGCGCAAACAACGAAAACAAGCGGACAATAAGTTGGCAACAAACTTGGAACAAAGGGGAATAAACTGGTTTGTTTCTTATTGGGAAAACATTCCCCTATTTATAACGCAACAAAAGTTACCAGTTTCTGTTCAAGATAGGATCCGTAAAGAACGCATGAGTCATTCAGCCTCAGGCTTAGCTGATTCCTTACGTTTTATGGGGACAGGAGCACAGGAATCATACTGGGACAAATTACCTCAGTTTGATAAACCTGTTTACCTACTAACGGGAAAGTTAGATCAAAAGTACTGCGAAATTATGGGGAAAATGGAACAAATCCTACCACATGCAGAACAAACCATCGTTTCTGACGCAGGACATGCAATTCACGTGGAGAAACCGAATATTTTTGGTAAAATAGTAACTGGATGTTTAAAGGGGTTATACTAAATGAATTACCTTTTTACTTTACATAGACATTAAAGGAGGAAGAAACATGGCAGTACAATGGGAAAAAGTAAGAGATTACGAAGAGATTTATTATGAAAAATATAACGGCATTGCTAAAGTAACTATCAATCGCCCCGAAAAGCGAAATGCATTTACGCCATTAACGGTGAATGAAATGATTGATGCATTTGCCGACGCTAGAGACGATTCAGACATTGGTGTCATTATTTTGGCTGGAGAAGGGGATAAGGCGTTTTGTTCTGGTGGTGATCAATCTGTTCGTGGACACGGCGGTTATGTAGGCAGTGACCAAATTCCAAGGTTAAATGTATTGGATTTACAACGTTTAATTCGCACCATTCCAAAGCCTGTCGTTGCAATGGTATCAGGTTATGCTATTGGTGGCGGTCATGTCCTTCATGTCGTATGTGACTTAACAATTGCCGCAGATAATGCTATTTTTGGTCAAACAGGGCCGAAAGTTGGTAGTTTTGATGCTGGCTATGGTGCTGGTTTACTTGCCAGAATGGTCGGTCATAAACGTGCACGAGAAATTTGGTATTTATGCCGTCAATACAATGCAGAAGAAGCTTATGAAATGGGCTTGGTTAATACCGTTGTTCCGTTGGAGAAGTTAGAAGAGGAAACGATTCAATGGTGTGAGGAAATGTTAGCTAAATCTCCAACGGCATTGCGTTTCTTAAAAGCTTCCTTCAATGCCGATACAGATGGTTTAGCTGGTTTGCAGCAAATGGGCGGAGATGCAACATTACTTTACTACACGACTGACGAGGCGAAAGAAGGAAGAGATGCGTTTAAAGAAAAAAGAAAACCCGATTTTAAAAAGTTTCCTCGTTTCCCTTAAATAAAATAGTTCAAAATAGAAGTTAACATTGGTGAACAAGGAAGATCTTGATTTTAAACGATTCTAACAAGACGGTATCTCATTGTAAAAAACCTTTGCTTAAAGTCGGAGCAAAGGTTTTTTACTGCAAATTGAAAAGAGGTGTTCAACATGCAAACGGTTATCCCGCATTGGTTAACGAAACAAGCGGACATATCCCCTGATCAAATAGCACTTCAGCTTTCAGATGGGAGCACACTTACATTCCAACAGTTAAAGGAACAAAGTCAGGACTATGCAAAAAAATTGGCTGGCTGGGGAGTAATGAAGGGGACACATGTTGCGGTGCTCTCCTCAAATCAGCCAACGATGGTGATTGCTATTCATGCGCTAAGCTATTTGGAAGCAGTGGTTGTCTTGTTAAACAGCAGATTGACGGGGGATGAGCTGACATATCAATTGAAAGACGCAGAAGTGTCATTTTTAATCTATACAGAAACATTAGCTGAACTAGCTGGGAAGTTGCCCGTTTCGAAAGCACTGTCCTTAACAGCGGTTGAGTGCCTTCAACCGGAAACCACAGATATTGCTACAGAAATTAATTTAGGTAAGCCGTTTACTATGATGTATACATCAGGAACAACAGGTTTTCCTAAAGGAGTTGTCCATACATATGGAAATCATTGGTGGAGTGCGATTGGAAGCGCACTTAATTTAGGTCTTCAGAGCGAAGACAAATGGTTGGCAGCATTGCCATTATTTCACGTTAGCGGATTATCGATTCTAATTCGAAGTGTCATTTATGGCATGCCTGTATACTTACTCGAGAAATTTGATAAACAGCGGGTACATCAAGCGATTATGACAAAAGGGATAACGATGGTATCAGTTGTAACCGTGATGCTGCAGCAGCTATTGGATGAGTTAGGGGGAAAGACGTACCCCGATTCACTAAGATGTATGTTGTTAGGCGGAGGACCTGCACCAAAGCCATTACTAGAACAGGCGAAGGAAAAGGGCGTCCCGGTTTTCCAGTCTTTTGGAATGACAGAAACTGCTTCGCAAATCGTGACATTAAATGCAGACGATGCATTGAAAAAAATTGGCTCTGCCGGAAAAGCTTTATTTCCAGCCCAAGTGAAGATTAACGCACCTGATGAGGATGGTGTAGGAGAAATCTATGTGAAAGGGCCGATGGTTACAGATGGGTACTATAAGAATCAAGCTGCAACAGAAAAGGCGATAATCGCAGGTTGGTTGGCTACAGGTGATTTAGGCTATTTGGATAAAGAAGGGTATTTATATGTTATCGATAGGCGTAACGATTTAATCATTTCAGGTGGTGAAAATGTATATCCTTCCGAAATAGAAAGCACGCTATTACGTTTTCCGGGAATTAAAGAGGCAGGCGTAACTGGAGCGGAAGATGCGAAATGGGGCGAGGTTCCGGTTGCATTTATTGTGACGGATCATGAAACCTACAATCAAGCAGAGCTTCAGGCTTTTTTAAACCGGCATTTAGCTGCTTATAAATGTCCAAAGCAAATTTATGAAGTGGATCGTTTGCCCCGGAACGCGTCAAATAAACTCGTACGTAGAGAATTAAAGAAACTATTGTAAAGAAAGACATGTAGCTTGTAGAGGTATCTTCATGTACCCTACAAGCTTTTTTTAACAGATAACAAAGTATAAAATGAGGTGCTTGGGGATAACGAAATAACCGATAGTTTGAAACCACCCATGGTGCTAAGTGTAAAAAATTTTATACATTTAATTCTTCGTTGTGAAGAATTATTTACAGATTATTAATATTAGCTTACCTTTACTTTATTAATTTAACTAACTCATTTTGTTTGTATTAATATTTAGAAAGTTACTAAAGTTGGCACTAAATTTGCTATAAAAGTAATATACAGAATAATAAGGAAATGGGGTGAAAAATATGCCAAATTTATTAGAAATAAAAAATTTAAAGACACATTTTGTTAGTAAAAAAAACACTGTACCTGCAGTTGATGGGGTTAGTTTATCGATAAAGCAAGGAGAAACGGTAGCAATTGTAGGGGAATCCGGCTGTGGTAAAAGCATAACATCTCTGTCCATTATGCAGCTTGTTCCTGAACCTAATGGCGAAATCGTTGGGGGAACGATTCTTTTTAATGGTAAAAACTTGCTTGAATGTACCGAAGAAGAAATGTGTCACGTTAGAGGCAAAGATGTTTCTATGATATTCCAAGATCCAATGACTTCTCTTAATCCAGTATTAACAATTGGCGAACAATTAATGGAAGTTGTGGTTCACCATCAAAAAAAATCGAAACAAGCAGCGTATGAAAGAGCAATATCATTGCTGAAAATGGTAGGGTTTTCCAATCCTGAAGATATCATGAAAAACTATCCTCATCGTCTGTCAGGTGGTATGAGGCAACGCGTGATGATTGCAATGGCAATGATATGTAACCCATCGCTGTTAATTGCAGATGAGCCAACAACCGCATTAGATGTGACTATCCAGGCGCAAATTATTGAACTAATGAAAGAACTAAATGACCAGTATGCTACCTCGATATTGTTGATTACTCATGATCTAGGGATTGTCTCTGAAATGGCAGAGAAGGTTGTCGTTATGTATGCTGGTCAAGTAGTTGAAGAAGCTTCAGTAGAGGAATTATTTAGTAACGCTTTACATCCATATACAGAAGGTTTAATACGATCTATTCCGGTAATGGAAGGGGAGAGAAAAGAGCTTTACTCCATACCTGGAAACGTCCCTTCCCCAGAAGATTTTCCAGATCATTGCCGTTTTGCTACTCGTTGCTCGAAAGCTTTCGCACGTTGCTTTCAAGGACAGCCGAATCTCATTCAACAAACAGAAACGCAATTTGTACGTTGTTTCTTATACGAGGAATAAAGGTGGGGGATTATGGTTTATTCACAAACAAAAACAAACATGGAAAAGCAGGATCATTTGAAAAGCTTATTACAAGTAGTGAACTTGAAAAAATATTTTCCAATGAAGCAAGGTGTTTTATTAAAAACCAAACAATATATTAAAGCTGTTGACGATATTAGCTTAATCATAAACAAAGGGGAGACAGTTGGAATTGTAGGTGAGTCAGGGTGCGGTAAATCAACCTTAGGAAGAACTTTAATTCGCTTACACAAGCCAACAGAAGGAAAAATATTCTACAAAGGGCAGGACATTACGAGTGCATCAGAAGATACACTGCGAAAAAGCATTCGTAAAGAAATCCAAATGATTTTTCAAGACCCTTATGCCTCGTTGAACCCAAGAAAAACATTGAAAAAAACAATTATAGAGCCACTGCATGCGCACAGAATTTTCCTGAAATCGATCGATCGCTTAAATCGAGTGAAGGAACTGTTAGAAACAGTCGGTCTAGATGCTATTCATATGAACCGTTATCCTCATGAGTTTTCAGGAGGGCAAAGGCAACGGATCGGAATAGCAAGGGCGTTAGCGTTACAGCCAGAAGTAGTCATAGCGGACGAAGCTGTATCAGCATTAGATGTGTCGATTCAGGCACAAATTATTAATCTCTTACAACGGCTGCAAACAGACCTTGGCTTAACATATATTTTTATTTCGCATGATTTAAGCGTGGTTAGACATATAAGTGATCGTGTAGCTGTCATGTATTTAGGAAAAATGATGGAGCTTGCTGCAACAGAACAACTATATGGAAATCCGGCTCACCCTTATACGCAAGCTTTACTATCAGCGGTACCTACAACAAAGGGGAGTAAAAAAGAAAGGATTGTTTTACAGGGGGAACTTCCAAACGCATCTTCGCCGCCATCAGGTTGTGTTTTTCATACGAGGTGCCCAATGGCAATGTCGATTTGTAAAGAAGTAGTTCCTGATGTTAAGGCGATTCAGCCAAATCATTATGTAGCCTGTCATTTATCCGATATTTAAGGTGTAAGACTCCGCTTTAGGAGTTGAATAATCTGTACGGCAACAAGTCTAAATGGGAGGTAACAGCACTTAAATATCCTATTTCGTAAGAGGTCATTAGGTCTAACCATTACGATACTAACAAGCAGTGGGAGGTGAATGAAAACACTTAATGGAAAATTCACTTTATATTCATAACGAAAAAACGGGACATAGTATTCTGTGATAAGGTGGTGACGATTCATATTCTCAATCTACTATTTACACTTTACAGGATAAATTTATGGAGGGATGACAAAAATGAAGAAGCTATCATATTTACTAAGTTTCATTGTCTTTCTTATTGTTTTGTCCGCTTGTAATGTAGAAGATCCGGAGGGAAAAACAGATGAAGCAGAGGCGAAAAGCAATCAACAAGCTGGAGGAGATTTAATAATTGGAACAACTGGTTCGCCTACGTTATTTAACCCTTTTTATTCTACGGATACGACTAGTATGACAATAGAAGGTTTTATTTTTAGTGGACTAATAACGGTGGATAGGGAGTTTAATCTTGAAGGTGACTTAGCAGAGGATTGGGAGCACTCAGAGGATGGAAAGACGTGGACTTTTTATTTACGAGAAGATGTGAAATGGCATGATGGAGAAGATTTTACAGCTGATGACGTTGTATTTACGTATCAAATTCCCATAGATGAAAATTACAACGGACCACGCGGGTATACGTATGAAAAAATAAAAGCAGTTAAGAAAATAGATGACTATACCGTTGAATTTACGCTAACACAGCCAAATGCACCTTTCTTAACGATTTCCATGCAAGCTGGAATTTTACCAGAGCATATTTTAGGCGATCTACCGATTGAAGAACTAGGAGAAAATAAATTTAATACAAAAGAACCTATTGGTACAGGTCCATATGTATTTGAAGAGTGGGCGGATGGAGAATATATAAAACTCCATGCATTTGATGAGTATCATTTAGGTAAACCAAATATTGATACGCTTACTTATAAAATTGTACCAGATGCAAATGCTTTAATGGCGCAACTACAGTCTGGTGATATTAATTTCACAGGAGTAAACGAGCAAAATGTAGAGGTAGCTACTGAATTAGATGAAAAAGGCATCATTACGCTACAATCTGGTCCAAGTAACTCTTGGGAATATGTTATTTGGAATTTAAGAAATCCATTATTTGAAGAGAAAAAAGTGCGACAAGCCCTTTCGCATGCAATTGATAGAGAATCTATATTAGAAGCTGTGCTGCAGGGAGAAGGGGAGGTAGCTTATGGTCCTGGAAGTCCAGCTAACTGGGCATTTAATCCCGATGTCCCAAGATATGAATATGATCCAGCTAAAGCTGAAGCTTTGCTTCATGAAGCAGGTTGGGAAAAGAGTGATAATGGAGTACTAGAAAAAGATGGCACCCCTTTTTCATTTACTATTAAAACGAGTCAAAGCGATACTCGTGAAGATATAGCGGTTGTTCTTCAACAGCAGCTAGAATCTATTGGGATACAAACAGATGTGGAAGTGATGGAATGGAGTGCATTTGTAGAAGATACTGGACCACCGAATTGGAATTTTGATGCTCAAGTATCTGGAATGTCAATAGGTAGTGACCCAGACCCAAGCTACTTTTGGCATTCAAAAGAAATTGAAAATGGTTTGAACTATAGCGCATACTCAAATCCGGATGTAGATAAGCTGTTAGATGAAAATACAAGAGTGCTAGACCAGGAAAAAAGAGCCGAGATTATTAAGCAGGCAGATGCAATGGTGGCAGAGGATCAGCCTGTATCATTCCTGTATTATCCTAATTCCCATCTTGCTCACAGTCCCAATTTAGAAGGTCCGGTAGTTAATGCCGCAAATACGTACTATAAGCTGCATGAATGGAAATTTACGGAATAAGGGAGGAAGTGTTTTCCTCTTTCCGTTTTATCCCGTGTATAAGGGGCTGTAAGTCTCCTACTACAGGAGTTGGATAAATCTGTATTGCAATAAGTCTAAGTGAGAGATAATAGAACCTAACTATCTTATTTCATAAGCGGTCTTTTAGGTCATACCATTACGTACTAACAAGCCGTGGGTGGTGAAGGATCCCCACTGATTGAAAATTCACTTCGTTTCGTATGTAACACTTATTCTATTTATTAGTTAAAGAGATTTTGTTTACATGCAGAAACATAATAAAAAGCAACTTGCAGAATAAATAAACTGGATTGAGATGATGATAAGAGGAGGGGAAGAATGGGGGCGTACATTCTTAGACGTGCATTAATGACAATACCTTTATTATTCGGAATAACCGTACTAGCATTTGGGATTATGCAATTAGCTCCAGGTGACCCGTCCACCATGCTCATTGACCCAAGAATTAGAGCGGAGGATATGCAGCCTTATATTGAAAAATATGGCTTAGACGAGCCTGTGCATGTACAGTATGTGAAATGGCTTGGTGCAATGATTCAAGGCGATTTTGGTACTTCTTTACTTCGCCAAGGTGTATCAGTAAGCGAATTGATCATGGCTAGATTGCCAAATACATTGTTACTAATGGTTGTATCTACACTGATTGCGGTAATTATTTCTGTCCCCTTTGGGATTATTTCTGCGAGCAAGCCCTATTCTTTAACTGATTACTCCATCACATTCGTATCCTTTTTAGGTCTGGCTACGCCAAATTTTTGGATAGGGTTAGTTTTAATCATGTTTTTATCTGTCCAGTTAGGCTGGTTTCCAACAGGTGGAGTTTCGACTTTAGGTGCTGATTTTAGTGTTTGGGATCGTTTACACCATTTGGTGCTTCCTTCTATTGTATTGGCTACAGCCGATATGGCGGGGTTAACGCGTTATACACGTTCGAGTATGCTTGAAGTGCTAAAACAAGACTATATCCGTACAGCAAGGGCAAAAGGATTTAGGCAAACAAAAGTGGTTTTTAAACACGGTGTCCGAAACGGTTTGATTCCAATCATCACTATTTTTGGCTTGATGCTTCCATCCTTTATAGGTGGTTCGGTAATTGTCGAAAGTATTTTCGCATGGCCTGGTATTGGGTTATTGTTTATGGACGCAGCATTTCAACGAGATTACCCGGTCATTATGGCAATTACAGTAATTGTTGCCACATTAGTTGTCATTGGGAACTTAATTGCAGATATCTTATATGCTATTTTTGATCCGAGAATTGAGTATTAAGGGGGGAGTGATAAATTCATGATACAAACGCAAAATACGTTAAAGCGAAAACCCTCTATGAAACAACCTAAACCAGATCAGCAAATTAAATCAAAGCCAGAAACGCTAGCTAAAATAATGTGGGAGAAATTTATGCAAAATAAGCTCGCTTTAATCGGTGTTATTATTTTGATTATGATCATTGCAGCTGCATTACTTGCTCCATTATTAGCAACTCATCATCCAGATGAACAGTTTTTAACGGATCGACTTGCACCTCCAGGAAGTGAATATTGGCTTGGAACAGATACGTTAGGACGTGATTTGTATAGTCGAATGCTGTACGGCGCACAAATTTCTTTATTAGTTGGCTTTGCCTCTGTTACAGGTTCTATTTTTATTGGAACGGTTGTTGGAGCAGTAGCCGGGTATTATGGTGGCAAACTAGATGCTCTTTTGATGCGAATTGTAGATGTGGTAATCTCTTTTCCTAGTATGTTTTTACTTATTACGTTAGTAACAATTATTGATCCCAGTCTGTACACGCTTATTTTAATTTTTGCATTATTTGGGTGGACAGGAACTGCTAGACTTGTTCGGGGGGAATTTTTAACTTTACGAACAAGGGAGTATGTATTAGCAGCACGAACAATGGGCATTCGCAATATACGAATTATATTTTCACATATTTTGCCAAATGCAATGGGTCCAATTATCGTCGCCGCTACGTTAGGAATAGGAGGAGTTATCCTTGCTGAATCAGCTCTAAGCTATTTAGGTCTAGGCGTTCAGCCGCCGACCGCAAGCTGGGGAAATATGCTGCAAGACGCTCAAGGGCTATCCGTCATGAAGAATGCTTGGTGGTACCCATTAATCCCTGGTTTGATGATATTAATTACAGTACTTTCGTTTAATTTTGTTGGGGATGGGTTAAGGGATGCTTTAGATTCTCGAGTAATCAGAAAATAATCAAACGAACAATACTAGTCTTCTATTTGGATTGGTATTGTTTGTTGTTTTGGTAGCTAATTCATCTACTTTGTTCTAAGATAAGAACATATAAAATGAGGTGCTTGGGGATAATGAAATAACCGGATAGTCACGTCCGGCCTCATCGCCCTGCAACGAGGTGGCTTTAGAAATGCGCCCTCCGATAAGGCATCATCGGTTCGTTACAAAGAGGGAAGGCCGACTAAAAACGGGCTTGCCGCTTAGGCATCGGCATACCCCTGTTTTTAGTGGCATGAATCCTTTATCTTTCGTTGATTCGTTCCATTCGCTACGTTGCTAAACGGGAGCCTACGCCTTTATTCGTACGAAAGGATTATGTCGAACTGCTTAAATAAAAATGTATAGATGTCTGTTTGTTCTTCGATAATTTTTGCAGTCGGTTTTCCTAGACCGTGACCAGCATTTTTTTCTGTTCGCAATAAAATGGGATGAGCCCCTGCTTGTGCTTCTTGTAATGTTGCAGTAAATTTCTTTGCATGTAATGGTGCGACTCTATCGTCTGTATCGGCAGTTGTAATAAGAGTAGCAGGATAGTGGGTCCCTCGTATTACATTATGCAGCGGAGAATACTTATACATAAATTGAAAATGCGCTGCGTTCTTTTCTGCATTGCCAAATTCGGTTGTCCAAAATCGCCCGACTGTAAAGCGGTGAAATCTGAGCATATCTGTGACAGGTACGAGGCATAAAGCGGCGCCAAACAGTTCTGGCCGTTGCGTTATACATGCTCCTACTAATAGGCCTCCATTACTGCCTCCCATGATAGCAAGTTTGTTAGGATTCGTATATTTTTGATTCATTAGCCGCTCTGCCGCAGCGATAAAATCATCAAACACATGTTGCTTTTTTTCAAGTATGCCGTCTAAATGCCAAGCTTCCCCATATTCACCTCCACCTCTTAAATTTGCAACAGCATACACCCCTCCAGCTTCTAACCAGAGCTGCTGAAAAGGAGAAAAGGTAGGAGTAAGACTAATGTTATATCCGCCGTATCCATATAGGAGTGTGGGATGGTCTCCGTTAAGCTTCATTCCTTTTTTATGGGTGATAAACATAGGGATCATTGTACCATCTTTGGATGGATAGAAAACTTGTTTGGTTTCAAATTTTTTTGACAATACCGGTTCAGATGCATGAAAAATTGGACACATCTTACCCTGTTTGAAATCATAGCGAATAATTTGGGCAGGATGTAAAAATGATGCATACTGGATAAATAATTCTGTTGCATGTTTGCTTCCTTGCATGTCAGTAATGGTAATATATTTCGGTAAATGGAGTTCTTTTTGAAACTTTCCTGTGTCACTATACAAAAGTAATTTGTGATAGGCATGATGTAAATAAACAACGGCAAATTGATGATTAATCCATTTTAGTTGGGAAATCGCGTCTTCTTTTTCTGGAATAATAACTTCCCAGTTTTCTTTTTCCGGGTGGTTCAGATTAATCGCTACTAATTTACCTTTCGGTGCATGATGATTCGTATATACATAGAAAATATCTCCCTTATTTCCGATAAATGAATAATAATCTTTTCCGTCCGACACGAGTGGAAAAAATGCTCCGTTACTATCTAAAGTCCGATAGTAGAGTTTACTTTTTGGCTCGGTCCCATTATAAACTTTTAAAATTAAATATTTATTATCGTCTGAGACTTCGGGAAGAAAAGATAGTTCTTTTTCGGTTTTGTCTTCGTAAATTAGGATATCTTCTTCTTGATTTGTTCCAATATTGTGCCAATAAACGGCGTTATAATAGCCTTTTTCATTGGAGTGAACAGATTTTTGATCAGGGTACCGGTTGTAAAAAAAGCCGTTCACATCTTTTCTCCAGGCAATATTGCTAAATTTGCACCATTTTAACTGTTCTGGATACTCTTCCAGAGTAGTTAAATCGATTATTCTGAACTCCTGCCAGTCACTCCCGTTAAAGGATAGAGCGTAGGCCAGTAAGGTTCCATCGTAATTAAAGGTTATATTCGTTATTGCTGTCGTTCCGTCCTTATCGTATTGATTCAGATCAATAACTGTTTCTGGGTTAGTAAGTTCGTGTATATCCATCGTTCGGTATAGAATAGGTTGATTTTGTAAACCATCATTTTTAAAAAAATAATAATAGTCGCCTTTCCTTTGCGGGGGAGAATATTTTGGATAGTTCATAAGCTTTGTTAACTTCTTTTTTATCTTATTTCGGTCTTTATAGGAATCAAAATAGTTTCTGGTCATGTTGTTTTGGTAAGCAGTCCACTCCTTAGTTTCCTTTAATGTTTCATCTTCGAGCCAACGGTAAGGATCTGGAACAGAAACACCGTGATAGATTTCTACTGTGTTATCTTTTCTGATGATCAATTAAAATTCCTCCTTTTCCATATTTGAAATTTAGAAGCAACTTTTATGCCAATTTATTAACGTTTAATATAGAACGCTATACATGATTGTCAAACTTTAAGCTCACAAATGGAAATGAGTTCAATTTGTTTATGTTCAATATTTCACAAATATCTATAGAAAATACCAGCATGCTAGTATATAATTAAATTGTCCTAATAAAATATAATTTTGGGGGTTGCTAATATGGCTAAATCTATTTTTAAAGCCACTGCTCACTTGCAAGATGGCGTTCAAGTGAAAGTAAAATCGAGAACTTTTGAGATCACTGTAGATGAGCCTAAAAATTTAGGCGGTACAGATACGGGAATGAATCCTGTTGAATTAATACTTGGCGCTCTTGGAGCTTGCCAGGCAATAGTCGCACGTGTTTTTGCTAAGAAGTTTCAAATCGAATTCAGTGACTTCTGGGTAGAACTAGAAGGGGATTTAGATCCAGATGGTTTTATGCACAAAGCCGATGTACGAAAAGGCTACTCGGAAATCCGTTACAATATTCATATTAAAACGGATGCATCCAAAGAGAAAGTAGAAGAATTCGTTGCTTTTATTGAAGACACATGCCCAGTTGGCGACACGCTGGCAAACCCAGTCAATATGAAGTTAAATAATATCATTATTGAATAATTGAAGTTTTGTTAAGAACAAGGGCAGGAAGTTTATTCTGTCTTTGTTTTTTTATGTACTAAAAATACGCTAGTTACTACATGTCGCATGTTTTAAAACCTCTAAGATAAACGTACGTAATACCTTTACTTATTTATACCCGCTAAATGTAACCTACGTTCGTATATATCTAGCAAACAGCGGGGGAAAAGAAAAGCTTTACTAGCTAACGTCTCTCTTTCATCATTTTCTATTCTTTCGTAAACAGTTGACTTATTTATATAATATATGTAATATATATTTAACATAATGTTAGATATATTTTTCTTTTGGTGGTGTGACATGGTTAATAAAATAAAGCTAGCTCGAATTGAAAAAGGATTAACACAAGCTCAACTTGCTAAAAGAGTCAATGCGACTCGACAAACGATCGGACTGATTGAAAAAGGGGAGTATAATCCAAGTTTAAACCTTTGTATTGCCATCGCTAAGGAGTTAGAAAAGACGTTAAATGACTTATTTTGGGAGGAATCGTAAATGAAACACTCATTTCTACATGTTTTTTTACCAAAAGATGAATATAAGCGTATGAGGGTGGTTGGATTTTTAGCTGAAGCAGCAGTAATGGTGGCGGTTATGTTAATTTTAACTGTATTCATAAGTAGCTGGTTTGATTGGAGCTTAGATAGCATGGTTTTAGCATTTGCAGCTTTTGGTTTTATCGTAATATACACCTATTTACGTTATATTTTATCAGGTATTGAATTTACAGATGTGGTTAGTAAAGACAACTATTTTAAAACAAAAATAAAGATACGAAAAAGAGCAACTAAATTCGGAGCGATTTTTTTTATTGTATTACTTTTGACTAGAGGTATCCCCAATAGTTGGAGCGTTTTTTTCGAGATATTAGGTCTCTCCGTTTTTGCTTTTATACTTATGCTTATTTTTGATCGGCTTTCATTAAAAAAATCATACGAGAAAAATAAAGATTTACTTGAATAAAATATGATTGTGATATAACTATATTAACTCTAAAGACAAATAAAGCACTAATTTAGCATGGAATATACGTAGACTCTGCTCAGAAAAAAAGGCATAGGTAAATCCGGCAGGGTGAACTTAAGTAGGTAAAATGAGAAATGCACATCAAGTATTTCATTCTGTTCAACCTATGATCAGTTGAGGTTGAAGATTTCCTCTCTGATTACATATGCCCCATTATCCCGTATGTAAGATGCTGTAAGACTCCCGCTTCAGGAGGAGTTGGATAAATCTCTACTGTACAAGTCTAAAGCGGGAGACAACAGCACCTAAATGCCCTATTATTTCGTAAGTATCCTTCAGTCATACCATTATGCTCCTAACAAGCCGGAGAGGAATAATGGAACTCCCACTGATTTAAACATTCACTTTATGAGGAAGTGTAGATGATTATAGAGGGATACTATTCCTTTTTACCTATCCGGTTCTTCAAGTAAGTATATTTGGAGGCAATCCCTTAAAATGGACTTTTCAGGAAGACGAAATTAGAATAAAAGTATCTGTAATGAATTGGGGTGATGTTTTGAGCATCGTAGGAGAAAAATTAGGGACACAGTCCGTTAAAAAAAGCTTTTTTCAATATTTCCTGCCGACTATTTTAGGAATGATGCTTATGTCGGTGAATATCGTTATCGACGGTATCTTTGTTGGAAATGGTGTAGGTCCCCTTGCATTAGCAAGTGTAAATATAGCTGTTCCTGTATTCTCCATTATTATTTCCATTTCCTTATTAATCGGCGTTGGAGGTGGAACCTTATATTCCATTGCCGTTGGAGCAGGGGATAAGGAGAAGGCGAAGAGATTATACACCACCTCTTTTGTACTACTAACGGTAATAACTATCTTTATTGGCATTATTGGTCTAGTGTTTATCGAACCATTAGCCAAACTTTTTGGGGCAAATACTGAAACATTACCATACGCTCTAGACTATATGCGCATCATGTTTATATTTTCATTAATTTTAGCCTGGGAAGTATGCTTGAGTATTTTTGTACGTAATGACGGGGACCCACAATTAGCGATGGCTGGTTTAATTGTTTCTGCCATTGTTAATATTGTTCTTAATTATCTTATGATTTTTATTCTAGAGTGGGAAGTTACCGGCGCCGCTATTGCTACCTCAGTGGCTACACTGGTTGGATTACTTATCTATACACTTCATTTTTTGAAAAAGGGATCTGGTTTAAAGTTTACAAAAATAATCTGGAAAAAGGACGATTTGAAACAAATTAGTGCTATTGGACTTCCTAGCTTTTTATCAGAAGCAGGGATTGGTATATTTGTAATGGGATATAACATTGCTATTGCGCATTATGCCGGAACAAATGGACTAGCCGCATTTTCGGTTATTAATTATTTGCATACGTTTATGTTACTCGCTTTTATTGGCATTGGATCGTCCATTCAACCGATGATTAGTTATTATTATGGGGCAAAAAAATTCACCTCGATCAAAGAAACAGTGAAAATTGCTGAAATAACCGGATTTCTGCTTGGTAGTTTCTTTTTAGTGATTGGTTATTTAGGTGCTGAGTTGCTCGTTTCGATTTTTGGGGTGGCAACAAGCGAGATTAAAAACCTTGCTGTAAGAGGAATAAAGCTGTTTTTCCTAGGGTATTTATTTATGGGAGTGAATTTTATTTATATGACCTATTATCAGTCGATTGGCTACGTCCGTCCATCTGTTGGGATTACCGTATTTCGAGGCTTCATACTATTGATTGCAATGCTGTTTATTTTGCCTCTGGTTTTAGGAACTAATGGTGTTTGGCTTGCACTACCAGTATCAGAAACGATTGTAGCACTTGTGCTTTTAGTTATAGCTCGAAAAGGAGTTATGCGTAATCAATTCGACTCTAGAGGCTTTTAGGTTTTTAAAACATTAGCATGCATTTACTTGACCATGAAATACACTCGCTCTTAGCAGCGAGTTTTTTAATTTATTAGCAAAATAAGCTGTCAAAAAGTAGCTTCTGAATGAAGTTTCACTTTATCATACATGGTTCCATTAATAAAAGAAATACTAAATGATTAGGAGGTGTTAGCTGTGGAAAAACAAAAATATTATGTCCAAATGGGTTCTGGAGAAATATCTCGCGTAAAGTATCATAATAATGACGAATTTGTTATATATGCTACCGAAGAGGATATTGTTCAATTGAGGGAAGCCTTTAATGAGGCTAATTCTGCTGGAATACGTACTTTCTTTAGGGCACATATTCCGATAGTTCCTTATCATAACGATTCATCGAATGATGAATACGATAGTAATATGGCTAAAGCCTATCAGCTTGTACATGATTTAGGAGATGAACAAACCAAAGCACATATTGCAGCCATGGGAATTTTAGAAAATAAATCTTGATCGTAACAGGGTTCATACTATGCAATAGACGAAATTTTATGAGTAAAGGCATTTTCAATGTAGGTATAATTATATTGCATCGTAGACCACAAAATTAGATAGTTGTGGATAGCGCAATAACCGATTAGCTATGCAACTATGTGATTTCACGAAACCATCCTCTAATATGTCATTATCGGTTCGCTGTCTCACCGTGATTCGTTTATGTTCGTTTTTTCCATTCACTACTTGTTAAACGCGCGCCTGCGCTTTTGTTGGAGGTCGTTCTATAGGATTTCTATTCATCCTATAGGGCTTTACTTCAACTTCTATTTGTAAATATAAGTGGATAACAAAACGAGTAACTCGAGATGAAAAATTAAGCCTGTGCTATAAGACTCCAAAATCTTTATTGTAACCAGTTTGGAACAGCACCTAACCAACCCCATAAGATATCTGTAGATCATACCATTATGATACAAAGCAATCAGTCGGAATAAGTAAAATGACATTGGTGGAAGCTTCCCTTTATATTCCATTACCTCTGTATCAAAATTCTTTGATGTGAGCTTAGGTTTATTTTCTGCTTGGAACAGGAATAGACTAATAAGGAAAAGGAGAGCATGTTCACATAAAAGGAGGCTTCCATATGTTGAATAAACGATTCATATTGTATAGCTCTATCGTCCTTATATTTGTTATCATGATGTTATCCCTTGTTGTGTTCAAAATACAAACCCCGGCTGCGGCAGAAGAGGAAACGGTTAACTCAGCAAATGCTATAGCGGATTCAGAAATTAAACCATTAACCCACAAAAATGTGGTTAGCTTATCGAAAAAGTTTATGGATACATTGGTGCAACCTATTCATTCGAACTACCGTGTGAAGGCATTAGATTCCAAACAAGAATTATATGAAGTCTTTAGTTCTATTACCACACATTCGGTTGCGAAACCTTTTGTGGAGTATTACTATAAGGAAAAGAATGATGGCTTGTTCCTTCGACCGACAAATAAACCGGCGTGGTTTATAAAAGATGAATCATATGAGATGATAGAACAGGACGATAATCAAGTAAAGGTCATCCAAACAAATCAAACCGATTTTTATGGTACTTATACCATTGAGCTAGAATTTACTTTTGAAAATCAGTGGAAAATAACGAATATTGATTATCGTTAATGAAGTATTAGAAAAGGCGTTGAAGACAAGATGTTTACATTTAAAGATTATTACAAGAATAAAGTGAAGTTGTCCTTTGAAGATCAGCCCTTTTCAGAGCATCCGTTGCATGTTTGGGTCATATGTATTTATAAAGATAAATGGTTATTAACTGAACATAAGGAGCGGGGGATCGAATTCCCTGGTGGAAAAGTGGAAAAAGGGGAGAGTGCCAAAGAAGCCGCTATTAGGGAAGTGAAAGAAGAAACAGGAGGAATTGTTAAACAAATAAACTATATTGGTCAGTATTTCGTCTCTGGGAAATCGGAAAATGTAATTAAAAATGTTTATTTTGCAACCGTGTCCTCATTAGAAAAACAAGCAACCTATTATGAAACAAATGGTCCCGTTTTATTAGAAACTCTTCCTAGCGATATAGAGCACCGAGAAGAATTTAGTTTTATGATGAAAGATGGGGTACTGAAATATTGTTTATCACATTTAAAACGATTATGATGAACGCATACTAGAGAATAGCTGCGAACATTAAATAAGTTATTGTTGTGCACTAATGGAATACTTAAATGGTGCCGATCGAAGCTAAGGAAAAATGTGCTGAATTCAAGCTTAACGACTTACCTAAATTTGAACCTATGCCGTAGTGGAAATTCTTTCTACGACATAGGTTCTTTTAAAAAACGATATAATCCTCTATTTAATTAACCAGTTCTCTATTCGCTCTACAAGCTTATACATAACAGCTGCAAAAAGAGCTATTAGCACTAGGCTCATCATGACAAGAGAAAAATCAAATACTTGGAAACCGTAAATAATTAAATAGCCTAATCCTTGTTTTGAAACGAGGAATTCTCCAACAATAACACCAACCCATGACAGTCCAACATTTACCTTCAAAGTAGAAATCATTGTGGGCATCGTTGCAGGGAAAACAGCGTGCTGAAACACTTGGCGTTTAGTGGCACCGAAACTTTTCAATACTTTTGCATAATTGGGGTCAACTTCATTAAACGCTGCATACACGACCAATGTAGTAATGATAACTGAGATAATCGCTCCCATTGCGATAATGGACACGTACCCAGGACCAAGTGCAACAATAATAATTGGGCCCAAGGCTACTTTAGGCATCGCATTTAAAATAACAAGATAAGGATCTAATATATTGGATAAGCGTTTAGAGAACCACAACGAAACAGCAAGAAATATACCTGCAATCGTTCCAATTAAAAAACCAGCTACCGTTTCTAATAAAGTGATCTGCATATGCTTGAGTAATGATCCATCTTGAAGTTTTTCTGCAATAACCTGATATATCGTTGTCGGAGAACTAAATAACAATGGGTCAACCCAATACAGGCGACTTGCCACTTCCCAAATCAAAATAAAACTGATTAGGATTAAAACCTGCCAAATAATCACTCGTTTTTTCTCTTTTCGGACAGAGGTTAAATAGTGTTGGAATAATCGATCATCGTCTTTTGTTTGTTTCATCTGGATTATATACCTCCTCCTAATGATGAGACTGTTTCTTTCGTGTCCAATTCTTCCCAAACTTTATCAAATAATAGTTGATATTTGGGGTGTCTTCTTGCTAACAGTGGCTGCTCATTACGTAATTCGATAGGAACTTCAAATACTTTGGATATGGTGCCCGGATTACTATCCATCACAAAGATGCGATCACTCATTGCGATTGCTTCTCCAATATCATGGGTAACGAGTACCGTTGTTTTATGATACGTTTTTAGTAAGCCGGAAACCAATTCTTCTAGTTTTAATTTCGTTTGGTAATCTAAAGCCGAAAAAGGTTCATCAAACAATAATATTTTCGGATCGTTAATCAAAGTTCGAACCAGTGCAGCTCGTTGCCGCATACCACCTGATAGAGCATCAGGGTAAGCGGAACCTACATGTTCTAGCCCCACTTCTTGCAGCAGAGACAAACCTTTCTCTTTCATTTCTTTAGAAAGCGTTTGGTTAATTTTTGGTCCTAAAAGGATGTTTTCTAAAATGCTTTTCCAAGGAAACAAATAGTCTTGCTGTAACATATAACCGATTTCCGAGGAAGGAGCATGGATTGCTTTTTGCTGTAATTTGACTTTCCCTTCTGTTGGAGAAATGATTCCTGCCATGATGGATAGAATCGTTGACTTTCCACAACCACTAGGTCCTAACAAAGCGATAAACTCCCCTTCATGGATGGAAACTGAAATATCCTTTAACGCTTTTGTAACACGTTGCTTAGAAAAGTAGTAATGGGTAACTTTTTCTAATGTTAAAAATGACATCACGCACTCTCCTTAGTTCTGTAATACATCCTTTGCAAACGTTGGATTTACTAAGTCCTCGTATGCTACATCTTCCGGCAATTCTCCAGCTGCTTCCATAATGGTTTTCAAATTGTTCCATGCGTCTTCTTTTAACATCGGGTCGGTAGCGAATGATCCTTGGTTTTTATAACGTTCAATAGAGGAAGTGAGCATAGCTACATCCGTATCTTCAAAATAAGGTTGGATGGTTTTTGCGATTTCCTGAGCAGAATGTTCTGCAACCCATTGTTGGGCCCGATAAATCGCTTTTGTAAATTTTTTCAATTCTGTTTTGTGTTCATCCATATACGTTTGCTTTGCCATATATACGGTATATGGAACAGTTCCAGATTCTTCTCCAAATGAAGCAATAATATGCCCTTTTCCTTCTTTTTCAAATGTACTGGCAGTTGGCTCGAATAACTGGACGTATTCTGCATCGCTAGACACAAATGCACTAGGAATGTTGGCAAACTCAATATTTTGCTGTAAATTTAAATCTTCATGCGGATCAATTCCGTTTTGTTTAAGTACATATTCACCAACCATTTGTGGCATGCCACCTTTACGCTGTCCTAAAAAGGTTGTACCTTTTAAATCATTCCAATCAAAATTAGGTTTTTCTTCTTTTGCAACTAAGAAGGTACCATCTGTTTGTGTGAGCTGAGCGAAGTTAATAGCAATATCTTTCGAGTCCTGAGCGTAAACATAAATGGATGTTTCCGCCCCCACTAACGCGATATCGGCTCCATCTGATAAAAGCGAAGTCATTGTTTTATCTCCACCCCATGTAGTTTGCAATTCGACGTCTAATCCTTCCTCTTCAAAAAAACCTTTTTCCAAAGCCACGTATTGCGGAGCATAAAAAATGGAGCGGGTCACTTCAGCTAATTGAATGGTCTTTTTTGAATACGTATTATTACAACCTGTTAAAATCAATAGTATGCTACTGAAGAATAGGAAAAATAGAATTTTCTTCATCCTATTTGCCCCTTTCATTGAGTTAGTTTGTCAAAACAGTTTATGATTGTATTTAAAAATGTGTGAATGCCTATATATTGGATGTTTTATAAAATGAAAAACTAGGGGATAGAGTAGGTGAGTGTTAGGGCCGATTTTAGTAAGAGCTTGAGGGACGCGCTTGAGCATCTCTGTAAGCCCAAGCAAAAAAATCGACCTCGCGAAATGGAGGTCGACCCGCAGCAGTAACTGCAAAATCGTAATTTTATATAAAATTCCTTTTGGGATGAGGAAACAATGATTAACCCTTATAAATAGGGCCAGCATTGGCGATATCTTCACGAGCTTCTGTGAAATGCTTAAAATTCTCATGGAATTCCATCGCAAGCTGTTTTGCTGTTTGTTCATAAGCGGCCTTATCGAGCCACGTGTTTTCCGGAATTAATACTTCATCCGGCACTCCAGGTACATGCATCGGAATTTCTAATCCGAATATTTTATCCTTTGTTGTCTCTACGCCATGTAATTCGCCTTCTAATGCAGCGTGAATCATAGCGCGAGTATACGAAAGCTTCATGCGTTTTCCAATACCATAGGCTCCTCCCGTCCACCCGGTGTTTACAAGAAACACATTTGATTGATAAGCGTCAATCTTTTCACCAAGCATGGCAGCGTATTTGGACGGTGCTAACGGAAGGAATGGAGAACCGAAACAAGCTGAAAATGTTGCTTGTGGTTCGGTTACACCTCGTTCTGTTCCTGCTAGCTTACTTGTATATCCGCTTAGAAAATGATACATCGCCTGTTCTTTCGTCAATTTACTAATAGGAGGCAACGTTCCTGAAGCATCGGCCGTAAGAAAAATAATGGTGCTTGGGTGTCCAGCGATACTTGGTACGGCGATGTTATCTATGTTTTCTAACGGATATGCTGCGCGAGTGTTTTCTGTTAAACTAGTGTCATCGAAGTCAGGAACTCTTGTTTGGTTATCTAACACGACATTTTCCAATACTGCTCCAAATTTAATGGCATCGTAAATTTGCGGTTCTTTTTCTTGCGATAAGTTAATGCATTTAGCATAACAACCACCTTCAATATTAAACACGCCATTAGGTCCCCAGCCATGCTCGTCATCGCCAATTAAACGACGATACGGATCAGCTGATAATGTTGTTTTACCTGTTCCTGATAAGCCAAAGAACAAAGCAACATCGCCTTCTTTACCAACATTAGCGGAACAATGCATAGATAATACATTGCGTTGAGGGAGCAAATAATTCATCACGGAAAAAATAGATTTTTTAATTTCGCCGGCATACTCAGTTCCACCTATTAATACGATACGTTGTTTAAACGATACAAGAATAAATGCTTCTGAGTTGGTACCGTCCACTTTAGGATTGGCTTTGAATGTAGGTGCAGACAAAACGGTAAACTCCGGCTGATGCGCTTTTAACTCTTCTTCTTTAGGTGTGATAAACAACTGTCTGGCAAATAGATTATGCCACGCATATTCATTGATCACTTGAAGAGGAAGGCGGTATTCATGATCTGCTCCAGCATATCCTCTAAATTGAAAGATCTCGGATTTGTTTTTTAAATATTGAACGACTTTTTGGTAAAGTTTATTGAAAGTCGCTTCATCAATGGAACGGTTCACTGTGCCCCAGTTAACATAGTTTTCGCTGATTTCGTCTTTTACAATAAACTTATCTTTTGGTGAGCGACCTGTGTAGGCACCTGTTTCAGCTTGAACGGCACCTGTAGCTGATAACTTACCTTCTTTTCTAGCCAAGATTTTTTCAACAAGCTGCGGTACCGATAAATTCGATAATAAATAAGGGTGAGAATATAATTCGGTTACATAACACTTTTCTACCGTTTTCATTTTAAAAATACCTGCCTTTTAATTCAAATTTATTCACGTTCAACGATTAAGAACGATTGTGATATGCTCAATATATTTATTAGTATAACACATTTACTTAAATAGTCCATACTAAATATCAATGAAATTAAAAAAATTATCTCTTCATTATAATGTGTGAAAAAACCATATAGAAATACGGGGAAATTAGTTGACATAAAGGAGTTCTTTCGGTAAGCTAAAATTCGAACGGTTCTCTTATTCAGAGTCGGTGGAGGGACAGACCCGAGGAAGCCCAGCAACCATCACATTTCATGTGAAAAGGTGCTAACTTGATGCAAGGTAAGTAGGTCACCTTGAACAATAAGAGCGAAAGGTCCGCTATTCCCTTTCCTCCATGATAAGCAGGAAGGGATTTTTTTGTGTTAAAATGGATAGAATGCTACCGGTTGAGATGTTTTGGAATGGTATAAATACTGCTGTTCATAACCATAAATTCTAATTACCATTCATAGGAGTGGTTGGTTTGGACAAGTAAAGTATGGACTTCATAATATTCCCTAAAATGAAAGGTGCATCTTGTTTATATAGAGTTCCGTAACCGACTTTAAAAGGAGGAAGTAGCAATATGGCTACGAATCGACGTTTATTTACTTCTGAAAGTGTAACAGAAGGTCATCCTGATAAAATATCGGATCAAATTTCCGATGCTATCCTTGATGAAATATTACAATCTGATCCCTATGCTCGAGTTGCCTGTGAGACAACTGTTACAACAGGACTAGTATTGGTAGCAGGGGAAATATCGACCAGTACATATGTAGATATACCTGCAATCGTTCGAAAAACCATTGAGGATATTGGTTATACACGAGCAAAGTTTGGATTCGACGCCAAAACCTGCGCAGTATTAACAGCGATTGACGAGCAGTCTCCGGATATAGCAGGGGGTGTAGATACTGCTTGGGAGGCAAGACAGGGGCAAATGAGCGAGGAAGAAATTGATGCTATTGGTGCTGGTGACCAAGGATTAATGTTTGGGTTTGCCTGTGACGAAACAGAAGAATTAATGCCATTGCCAATTTCTCTAGCGCACCAATTAGCCAAGCGGTTGGCAGATGTCCGTAAAGACCATACCTTGGATTACTTAAGACCGGACGGAAAGACGCAAGTAACTGTAGAATATGGAGAAGATGACCAGCCTATTCGAATTGATACAATCGTAATTTCGACACAACATCATCAAGATATAACGATAGAACAAATTGAAAAAGATTTAATGGAGCATGTTATTATTCCTGTTGTGCCAGCACATTTATTAGATGAAGCAACGAAATATTTTATCAACCCAACTGGACGATTTGTGATTGGGGGTCCACAAGGCGATGCAGGCTTAACCGGAAGAAAGATTATTGTTGACACTTATGGTGGTTATGCACGTCATGGCGGTGGTGCATTTAGTGGTAAGGATGCGACGAAAGTGGATCGTTCTGCTGCTTATGCAGCTAGATATGTAGCAAAAAATATCGTTGCCGCTAAGTTAGCAAAAACATGTGAAGTTCAACTTGCGTATGCGATTGGTGTAGCAGAACCAGTATCGATTGCTATCGATACATTTGGAACCGGAGTTGTAAACGAGAATGAATTGGTCCAAGCTGTACGAAAGCTATTCGACCTTCGTCCGGCTGGCATTATTCGTATGCTTGATTTACAAAAGCCTATTTTTAGAAATACAGCGGCATATGGACATTTTGGTCGTACGGACGTTTTATTCCCATGGGAAAAGACAGATAAAGTGGAAGAATTGGTAGCACTAGTAAAAGAGCAGCAATAATGATGAGAGCGAGAGCATGATTTTTCTTTTGATGGAGATAGAGAAATCATGCTTTTTTTCGGTGACAAGACAAGGTGCTAATTTGGTTAAATGGGTAAATTTTATATATAATAGGAGTAATGTGGTTTACATAAGTAGAGTGAGTTTTAATTATTTGTGGTACAGAATTTGGGAGTAACTAAATGATCGAAAAAAACAAAGGCATCATTGAATTTTTTACCGTTTTTAATGAGAACAATTGAATATATGGTACGGTTATGGTATCTTTACTCACATCTGATGCCATACAGGTCTCTGCAAAAAATGGTCATTACAGACGGTCATATGTACATCAACAGACAAGAATTATATATTGGAGAATTTATTATCCTATAAAATACGCTTTATTTGGAAGTTTTTTACTAGCGAATAATGTGGTATGATAATATTGAAAAATAATCTTACGCCACGTTACTATTATTAATGAGAGAAGGTAGACAGCAATGTGTGGTTTTATCGGAATGATATTTGATAATCCAGTCGAACGAACAGAACAAGAAATTGAATTGTTTAAAAAGCAAAATAATTTGATCACTCATCGGGGGCCAGATGATGAGGGTTATTATTTTGATTCCTATATTTCATTCGGATTTCGCCGATTAAGTATTATTGATATTGAAAGTGGTTCACAGCCATTAAGCTATAACAATGAACAAATCTGGCTCGTTTTTAATGGAGAGATTTATAATTATATCGAATTACGTGAAAAACTTCTTGAAGAAGGCTACGAATTCCAGACAGACTCAGATACAGAGGTTATAGCTGCACTTTTTTCCAAACATAAGGAGAATGCCTTTCAATATTTAAGGGGTATGTTCTCGATTCTTATTTGGGATAAAGAAACAGAGCAATTATACGGTGCCCGCGATCCTTTTGGTATTAAGCCGCTTTTTTATCATGCAAATTCCTTTGGGACGTCATTTGCATCAGAGAAAAAAAGTATTACCTTAATGATGGAACAAGAAGAAGTAGATCAAGCTGCGCTGCAGCATTATTTAAGTTTTCAATACGTGCCGGAACCAATGACAATGACTGCTGGCATTAAAAAAGTAGAGCCAGGCCATTATTTCATTAAGAAACCTGGACAACCTATTCAATTTACACGTTATTGGCATGCTACATTTCATCCTGTGCTTCGAGAAAAGCAAGATTGGATTCAAAAAATTCAAGATGTCATGTATGATTCTGTTAACGTGCATATGCGTAGTGACGTTCCAGTTGGGTCATTCCTATCTGGGGGTATTGATTCAACGTTAATCGTATCCATAGCGAAAGAATTTAATCCAGCTATTAAAACATTTTCAGTTGGTTTTGAACGCGATGGTTATTCAGAAGTCGATGTAGCTAAGGAAACAGCAGATAAGCTGAATGTGGAAAACATTTCCTACATGATTTCACCGGAAGAATATGTAGACAACTTACCAAAAATTATGTGGCATATGGATGATCCATTAGCTGATCCATCCTGCGTTCCATTATATTTTGTTTCCAGAGAAGCAAGAAAGCATGTAACAGTTGTGCTGTCTGGAGAAGGGTCTGATGAATTGTTTGGGGGCTACAATATTTATCGAGAGCCTGGCTCATTGAAAATGTTCGATAAGCTTCCTTTACCTGTGAAAGAAATGCTGAAACGCATTTCCGCTATATTACCTGAAGGAGTAAAAGGAAAAAGCTTTCTAGATCGTGGAACAACGCCGTTACGTGAACGGTATATTGGAAATGCAAAGATGTTTGAAGAAAACGAAAAGAGAAAGCTTTTAAAAACGTATAATGACCAATTATCTTACCAGCAAATAACAGGCAAATTATTTGACCAGGTAAAAGACTATCCGTACGTGAACCAAATGCAATATGTAGACATTCATACTTGGATGCGTGGAGATATTTTATTAAAAGCAGACCGTGTTACGATGGCACATTCTCTTGAGTTACGAGTGCCATTCTTGGATAAGGAAGTATTTCGTGTCGCAAATGAAATTCCAGTTGATTTGAAAATAGCTAACGGTACTACGAAGAGCCTGTTGCGTGAGGCTTCACGTGGAATCATTCCAGATCATGTGCTAGACCGAAAAAAATTAGGTTTTCCAGTACCTATTCGTCATTGGCTTAAAAATGAGCTAAATGAATGGGCAAAACAACTGATTCATGAAAGTGAGACTGACCATTTATTACACAAGAACTATATACTTGAACTGCTAGAAGCTCACTGCCAAGGAAAAGGGGATTATAGCAGAAAAATATGGACGGTGCTTATGTTCATGCTATGGCACCAAAACTTTGTTGAAAAAAAAATGACTGTTTCTGATCTAAATGAAAGCGAAGCAGAATTAATCCATTCTTAATGTGTAGCCTTAGATAGGAAAGCTGACAAGTAAAACTGCATATTTGCTTTACCTTTCTAGCTAAACTTAATGGGATAGTGAAGTAATACATTGTCTATGCAATGGAAAAAGTTACGATTTCAAAGTTATTATGACTCTGTGAAAAACAGGCGATCACCTCTTAATCAATGGTGATCGCCTGTTTTCCCATTTGTTCCCAAGCAGCTTGAAACTCATCGATAGGTGCTTTCTCTGCAAAGTTTAATGGATCATTAAAATAAATATAGTTTTCATCATAACCTGTAATCAATACGGAGTGTTGCTTCATCGTAATTTCGATTTTTCCGTCCTTTGTATTCCAAGTGGTAAATTGGCTTTCTGGAAGTTTATCGTAAGTTGTATTGATAATTACCCATACAGGTCGCTCATGATTTAATTCTGTAATGATTGTTTTAAAGTCATTTCCGGTTAAATCTTTTACACGATCGCCTGCATAACGTTTAGCTAATGCAGCGATTGGCTTATGATAAACGCCCATACCCGGTGTGTCAAATGAATACATATCACCTACAAACCCACGATACGGATTACCGAAAAATATCTCACCGTCTTTTTTCGTATAAGGCGTGGGATCTTTTTTTACTTGCTGCGCTAGGTCCATTTTATCGATACGGATATCATTATGCCTTAAGAGCATAGATAAGCTTGTTACTTCACATCCTCTCGGTAATTCTGGCAGCTGCTCTATTTTAGGAACATCCATGTTGACTTTTTTTTGAATGGTGTGTTTTGATAGTTTTCTCTCTTCTGGTGATAACTTATTGTCTTCGTGGATCGGGATAGTATATTGGATCAACTGTTTGAAAGCCACTTTATGTTCCATGACAAAAAGAGTTAACACAGAAATAGCAGTGATGGAAAAAATAAAACCGTATGTGATAAAGGATTTTTTTACCCAAGCTATTTTTTGCTTGGAACTAATATAGAACAATACAGTAGCCAGCATACAACAAACACTAAATAAAATAATGTTCATCTTTTCAATCTCCCTGTGCGTTAAAGTAAATCTTCAACCGTGCTATTTTAAGAAGACCCCTTTATATATATATCGGCTTTATTTGACTAAAGTTCAATTTTTTTGCCAATATTACTTATCCAGTTGTTGTTGTTTGTAGATAGTTCCTTTTTCGACGTATGATTGACAAATGCGGTGCATTTCCGTCAAGTCGTCCTCTGTCAGCTCTCTGACAACTTTTGCTGGACTGCCTAGTGCTAATGTATATGGAGGGATCTTTTTTCCGGGTGGTACAAGACTTCCAGCGCCGATAAAGGCATACTCCCCGATTTCAGAATCATCTAGCAAAATAGAACCCATCCCAATTAAAGCATGTTTACGTATATATGTAGAATGTAATGTTGCCTGATGTCCGACTGTGACATCGTTTTCGATAACTAACGGGATGCCAGGGCTTTGGTGCAGAACAGATAAGTCTTGGATACTAATCCGCTCTCCAATCATGACAGGGGCCACATCTCCACGAATGACTGTCTTGAACCATATGCTGGATTGTTTACCGATGGTGACATCACCGATAATGCTTGCATCATCTGCGATAAATGCAGAATCATGAATCGTTGGATATATTCCTTTATAAGACTGTATCATTTGAATCCTCCTAAAAAATATGATGATAATAGTAATGGAACCAAACATGATAAGAATGTTTGAAAATGGAACGGAGGCAGCATGTTGAGTAATCTAGTACCAAGCACACCTATCTCTTTAATGATAACAGTTTATCGAAAGATCTTTCCAGCAGTAAGAAAGGAACTTGCTTTTTGGAAACAGCGAGCCGATGAAATACCTGATGAAGAATTGCGTTTTCAGGCGCTTGCAAGCATTTCTGAAAAACGATTTCATTGTCAAGGCGGAGCAGTGTATGCTTTATTAGCAGGCGCTAAGTGGAGAGAGTGTATACGTTTTATTGTGGCTTATCAAACGATCAGCGATTATTTGGATAATTTGTGTGATCGAAGTACAACCTTTGATCCGTCATCTTTTTCGTTGTTGCATACATCTATGGTAGATGCCCATTGTCCAAGGTCAGAGCCGAAAGATTATTATGCGTTTTTTCATCACAAACGAGATAATGACTACTTGCAACAACTTGTACAAACGTGTAACGATGTCGTTGCTAAATTAGATGATATTCCAACATATCAAGAGCAGGCTTTACAATTGACAAGATTGTATAGTGATTTACAAGTGCATAAACATGTTAAACAAGAAGAAAGGGTACTGCGTTTAACAAAATGGTCAAAAGAGAAAAATTGTCATCCATTAGCGTGGTATGAATTCTCAGCTGCAGCAGGATCAACTTTAGGAATTTTTTGTTTAATGGCGTATAGTTTGGCTGGGAGGTTGCATCGAAAATTAGCAAATGAAATTGTCACAGCTTATTTTCCTTATATACAAGGGTTGCATATCCTACTGGATTATTATATAGATCAACAGGAAGACAAAGAGGAGGCCGACTTAAATTTCTGTTCGTATTATAAAAATCAAGCGGTTATGTATGAACGAATCCAATATTTTTGTGAACAAGCAAAAATATATGCAGGTACCATACCTAATCCAAGCTTCCATAAGATGGTTGTTCAAGGGTTGGTTGGATTATATTTAGGGGATGGGAAAGTAAATCACATACATGATTCCACGCCCTTCAAACAATTACTGTTTCAAACTGCTGGAAAGCCTGCTATGTTTTTTCACCGTAATACGAGAGTATATTATTTTTTTAAACAGTTTTTCCATCAAAGAACCGCTGTTACAAATAAGTAACAACGGTTCAGTACAGTTTACTGTTCTTGGGTAGGTTAGAAACTGTAAATATTTGGATTGTAAAACGCTGGTTTTACATGTTCAGGAAGAAAACTATCTTCAACTTTATCTTGGATGTTATATTCCTTTGTACGCGTCACGATAGATTGTGGCTAATTCTGCAATTAAAGGTAGCTTCGGATTGGCTGTAGTACATTGATCTTCAAATGCTAGTTCAGCAAGTGTATCAACTTTTGCTTCAAATTCTTGTTTATTTACGCCTGTATCCTTAATGCTCATTGGGATATTCAGTTCTTTCGCAAGCTTAATGATTGCTTGAACTAGGCTTTCTACTCCTTCTTCAACCGTTCTTGCTGGAAGTCCTAGAGCTTTTGCTATATCTGCATAACGTTCATTAGCAACAAAATAAGCGTATTTAGGGAAGGTAGCAAATTTTTCTGGTTTTTTCGCATTGTAACGAATGACATGAGGCAGTAAAATTGTATTTGCTCTACCGTGTGCAATACCAAACGCAGCCCCTAGTTTATGTGCTAATGAGTGATTAATTCCTAAGAACGCATTAGAGAATGCCATTCCCGCTATCGTTGATGCATTATGCATTTTTTCTCTAGCTAGCTCATCATTTCCGTTGTGATATGCTTTCGGCAAATATTGAAACACTAATTGGATGGCCTTGATGGCAAGTGCATCTGTATAATCATTCGCCAAGTTGGATACATAAGCTTCAATGGCATGTGTTAATACGTCCATACCAGTATCAGCTGTTACTTGCTTTGGAACAGACATAACGAATTGTGGATCAACGATTGCAACATTTGGTGTCATTTCGTAGTCAGCTAATGGGTATTTAGTATTCGATTCTTTATCGGTAACAACTGTAAAGGATGTAACTTCTGAGCCCGTTCCTGACGTAGTCGGCACACATACTAATTGAGCAAGTCGTCCTAATTTCGGATATTTTACGATACGTTTTCGAATGTCCATGAATTTTTGTTTTAGGGCATTAAAATCAGCATCTGGATACTCATAGAATAACCACATTGCTTTAGCAGCATCCATTGGTGATCCACCACCGATAGCAATAATAACGTCAGGTTTAAATTGTTGCATTAATGCCGTACCCTTACGGATAGTATCAATGGATGGGTCAGCTTCGACATCTGAGAATATTTCACAATGAACATAATCAGGACGTTTCCGCAAATAGTAAAGTGCTTTATCAACGTAACCAAGTTCCACCATCATAGGATCTGTGACAATAAATGCTTTTGATATGTCCGGCATTTTTTCTAAATATTGAATTGCATTTTTTTCGAAATAAATTTTAGGAGGTAGTTTAAACCATTGCATATTATTTCTCCTCCGCGCCATTTTTTTGATGTTCATTAAATTAATCGTTCCGACGTTTGTTGAGACGGAGTTTCCTCCATACGTTCCACAACCTAAAGTAAGAGAAGGCATATGATTATTGTAAATATCGCCGATAGCTCCTTGAGAAGAAGGGGAATTTACGATCAGTCTTCCTGCCTTCATACGGAGTGAGAAAGTTTCGATAACCTGTTGATCAGTAGAATGAATAACAGCTGAATGTCCAAGTCCGCCGAAGTGAAGCATTTCATCAGCACGCTTTAAACCTTCTTCTGTACTGTTTACTTTGTAGCACGCTAGTACAGGACTTAATTTTTCTCTAGATAATGGAAATTCTGGTCCAACCCCTTCAATTTCTGCTAGTAATATTTTGGTGTTTTTAGCTACATTCACTCCAGCCATTTTAGCAATTTCATATGCAGGTTTACCGACAATATCGGGGTTAACTGCACAAGTAGTTGGATTGATAACGAGTTTCTCTACTTTCTTTCTTTCTTCTTCTGTTAAGAAATAACAATTATTGGCAACTAGCTCGTGTTTCACTGTATCATAAATCTCTTGGTCAATGATAACCGCTTGTTCAGAAGCACAGATCATTCCATTATCAAATGTTTTGGATAAAATCAAATCATTAACAGCTCGTTTTATTTGTGCCGTTTTTTCGATATAACAAGGCACGTTTCCTGGACCGACTCCAAGAGCTGGTTTTCCAGAACTATAAGCGGATTTAACCATACCAGATCCACCAGTAGCTAAGATAAGCGAGACCCCGGAATGATTCATTAATCCCTTCGTAGCCTCTACAGAAGGAGATTCAATCCACTGGATACAATTTTTCGGTGCCCCTGCTTTAATTGCTGCATCTAATAATACTTTTGCTGCTTGACTACTACATTTTTGAGCAGAAGGATGGAAAGCAAAAATAATCGGGTTTCTTGTTTTAATCGAAATGAGTGATTTAAACATAGTAGTAGATGTCGGATTTGTAACTGGTGTTATTCCACAGATTATTCCAGCAGGTTCAGCAATTTCTACAATTCCTTCTTGTTCATCCTCATGAATTACACCAACAGTTTTATTATATTTAATATTGTGGTAAATATATTCGGTTGCAAAAATATTTTTGATTGCTTTATCTTCAAAGACCCCTCGTCCGGTTTCTTCAATCGCTAGTTTTGCTAGTGGCATATGTTGGTCGAGTCCAGCTAAGGCCATTTCTTTGACAATGGTATCAATCGTTTCCTGATCTAACTGTTTTAAACCTTCTAAAGCCCCTTCAGCTTGAGAAACTAACTGATCAATTTTGGTAGCAATTTGCTCTTCTTTTCCTCTTGTTTTATCAGTCATAATAGGACTCCTCCTTAGTTTGTGAAATACTGAGCAATCTTTTTACATCTTCATTATATAATGTGTTTTTATAAATTTCCACACCTTTTGTGAAATACTGAGCAATCTTTTTCGGTCTGTAATCGCTGTACTATAACAAGCAAACGTTTCCATTATTGGTTTAATAGGATTATGTATTTTTTGTGAACAGACGATGCTTTTTCCTTACTTCTATGGTTTAATAAGACTTTTGTTTATAAAATATCGAGAATCGCTCAAGTCTGAAGTGAATACTAAACATGTCTAAGAACTTCACTTTGGGAAGCTAAAGTCTATTGGAGGATAGCAATAATAAATTCTCCATTCGTTTAAGGTCATCCATTCGGTCATAAGTAATTTTAGCAGGGGATGAAAGAAAAGCCGTACTGATTGAAGATTCACTTTATTGTTATGAAATATTTTCATACGCCCTCCGCGTTTCAGAAGTAGAGAGCTTTAAGAGTAAATGTAGAAAATAAGATGTATATTGAATTTAATGGATTACTTGAAATTGTTGTAAATGGCAAGAAGATCTCCTCCACCTCCATGCTACGAAGTGGAACCAAGAAAGATAAGTGGAGGATCCAACTGCATGTGAAATGCCCGTTTCTATTTTTAGACCTTTAGTTCAGATAACATTGTGGCACAGCTAACCTTTAGAAAAGGATAAAAGAAAATCCCGGATGGAAGAGACGCTTTACATACGGCTTGTTTCGTTTTAATGATGTAGCAGCTATAAACTTAATAGCGTCGTTTTCTTTTTTCAATTGCAATAATGAAGGGCGGATTATTTTTTTGATTAATAAATCGATATTGTAACACATGATAGGAACGTTGGCTTAACTGCATCACATGTTTTAATACAGCTTCCTTTTCTTCTTGACCTCCTTGATGACCATAATAGACGACGATAACAATCAGGCCATTTGTTTTTAAATAATGTAAAATCGTGTTGATGGCGGAAATGGTTGAAGCGGCATTTGTTATGATAGATTTGTCGCTTTTAGGTAAATAGCCAAGATTAAATACAGCTCCACCAATTAACATTTCTTTCGTAGGTAAGTATTTTTCTAAGTTTTCATGGCTATCATGAATGACAGATACATTCGTTTTTTGATGATCTTTCATTAGCTGCTTGGTTATTTGGATTGCTTGTGCTTGGATATCAAATGCCAGTACATGACCGTTTTCGCCAACAACGTTGCTTAAAAACAGTGTGTCCTTTCCATTGCCACAGGTAGCATCAATAACGGTTTCATTCTTTTCGATTGTTGATTCTAGTAAATAATGGGCATAGTGCAAAATTCCGTGTAACATGATTATCTCCTTTTACTGACTTATTCATTGTTATTTTATCAGATTGAGTCATACATTGTCTTGACAAAGCAATACGAATTCATTACAATTCGATATAATAGGATAGCATAACGACAATGCCTAGGAATAGTAATAAATCCCTTCAGGTATAGAGAGGCAGTGATAGGTGGAAACTGTCCCTGAATATTTATGAACTCGCCTTGAGCTGTTGCAGAAGCGAACTTTTATGTAGTTTCTGACGTATTATCCACGTTACGGATTTTAAGCGAATGCAGATCATGCATTAAATTGGGTGGTACCGCGGGAATAGCATCTCGTCCCTTCTATAACTAGGAGGGATAGAGATGTTTTTTTGATGATGTAATAATTTTGAGTTCTGTGCGGAATATAGAGGATGAATTTGAATAGCAGGCACGAGGCCTCACTCCGTCCCAAACATATTTCTGCTTGAATAATAATACTGGGTAATCGCTTGAACTAATTTCTGAATTGCCTAAGTTAAAGATAAAGGGAGGAAAATACATGAGTTTCCATCATCAGCAAATAGAAAAGAAATGGCAAACGTATTGGTTGAAGAATAAGACGTTTAAAACGAATACGTTTTCTGAAAAAGAAAAAATATATGCACTAGATATGTTTCCGTATCCATCGGGATCAGGTTTGCATGTAGGTCATCCAGAAGGATATACAGCTACTGATATTATTTCCAGAATGAAACGAATGCAAGGCTATGAAGTATTGCACCCAATGGGATGGGATGCATTTGGGCTTCCAGCTGAACAATATGCCATTGATACAGGCAATAGCCCAGCGGAATTTACCAAGAAGAATATAGCAGTGTTTAAGCGTCAAATCCAAGCACTAGGGTTTTCTTACGACTGGGACCGTGAAATTAACACAACAGATCCTGACTATTATAAGTGGACACAGTGGATTTTTATAAAATTGTATGAACGTGGTCTTGCATACATGGATGAAGTTCCAGTTAATTGGTGTCCTGCTTTAGGAACGGTATTAGCAAATGAAGAGGTTATCGATGGAAAAAGCGAACGAGGAGGTCATCCCGTTATCCGCAAGCCGATGAAGCAATGGATGTTACGAATAACTGCATATGCGGATCGGCTGTTAGAGGATTTGGAGGAATTGGATTGGCCTGAGAGCTTAAAGGATATGCAACGTAATTGGATTGGCAGATCTGAAGGTGCTGAGGTTCGGTTTGAAATTGCTTCCTTTAATGAGGAGTTTACGGTGTTTACAACTAGACCCGATACATTGTTTGGAGCAACATATGCCGTTTTCGCTCCGGAACATCCTTTGGTGAAGAAAATTGTATCAGAGAAACAAAAAGAAGCTGTAGATAATTATATCCATGCAATTGAAACGAAGTCTGATTTAGAACGCACAGAATTATCAAAGGAAAAAACAGGCGTATTCACAGGTGCCTATGCGATTAACCCTGTAAATGGTAACAAGATGCCAATCTGGATTGCTGATTATGTGCTAATGAGTTACGGTTCAGGAGCAATTATGGCAGTTCCGGCACATGATGAAAGGGACTATGAATTTGCTACCAAGTTTGAACTTCCGATTGTTGAAGTAGTTGCAGGCGGAGATATTTCAAAAGAAGCTTATACTGGTGACGGGGAACACATTAATTCTGAATTTTTGAATGGTCTAGGTAAAGATGCAGCCATTTCTAAAATAATTGACTGGTTGGAGGAGCGTGAAAAAGGTACAAAAAAAGTAACGTACCGCCTTCGTGACTGGTTGTTCGCTAGACAGCGCTATTGGGGAGAACCAATTCCGGTTATCCACTGGGAAGATGGTACGATGACAACTGTACCTGAAGAGGCATTGCCATTAGAATTACCAAAAATGGATAACATTAAGCCTTCGGGTACTGGAGAATCACCTTTAGCTAATTGTACAGAGTGGGTAAATGTCGTAGACCCTAAAACTGGTATGAAAGGAAAAAGAGAAACAAATACAATGCCACAATGGGCAGGAAGCTGTTGGTATTTCTTGCGCTATATTGATCCGAAAAATAGTGACCAGTTGGCTGATCCGGAGGCTTTAAAGCGATGGTTACCAGTTGATTTATATATTGGCGGCGCTGAGCATGCTGTTCTTCATCTACTATATGCACGCTTTTGGCATAAGTTTTTATATGATATAGGCACCGTTCCAACCAAAGAACCGTTTATGAAGTTATTTAACCAAGGAATGATTCTTGGAGAAGGCAATGAAAAAATGAGTAAGTCAAAAGGGAATGTCGTTAATCCCGATGATGTGCTAGAGTCTCATGGTGCAGACACATTACGGCTTTATGAAATGTTTATGGGACCTTTAGACGCTTCTGTTGCCTGGTCGGAAAATGGTCTTGATGGCTCACGTCGTTTTCTTGATCGTGTGTGGCGGCTTATTGTTGATGAAAATGGTCAACTTTCTGATAAAATTGTAGAAGAAAATGACGGTAAGCTAGAAAAAACGTATCATGAGACGGTGAAAAAAGTGACCGAGGATTTTGATAACCTTCATTTTAATACAGCTATTTCACAAATGATGGTGTTTGTTAATGAATGTTATAAAGCGCAGATTCTCCATAAAGAATATATAGAAGGATTTGTAAAGCTGCTCTCACCAATTGCTCCACATATAACTGAAGAAATATGGAAAATACTAGGACATCCTAACACGATTGCTTATGAACCATGGCCAACTTACGATGAAACTAAATTGGTCGAAGATGAAGTGGAGATTGTTTTGCAGGTAATGGGGAAAGTTCGAGCGAAAATTCTTGTCTCGAAGGATATTTCAAAGGAAGAATTGGAAAAAGTGGCTTTGGAAAATGAAAAAGTAAAAGAATTGATTGCTGGTAAAACGGTTCGTAAAGTTATCGTTGTGCCAGAAAAACTAGTTAATATCGTTGCAAATTAAGCAGGATAACATTCTTTATTAAAAAGAGTTCCTTGCAAAACTTTTTAAAATAAATAAACCACATGAAGTGAAGTGACCCCATAAAGTTAGAGTTTTTATTATGCAGCTGACTGGGCTGGAGTGAGTTCGGTATTGAACTGAACTCACCCCAGTCAATTTTTCTTTAAATCGCTTAAGATTGTAGTCGATATATTCTTCAATTCGTCTTTTTAACTATTCATTGCTTACTAATTCTTCCCATAATACATTTCTTGCTTTAAAATCTTAAAGAAATTCTCCATCGAAGAGTTGTCTGCACAGGTTGCTTTACGTGACATACTTTGAAAAAATTTTGTTCTCTTTTAACGTCTTTCCCCAATTGTTGTGCTGATAATGCCAGCTTTAGTCGGAATGGTTGGTTGTTCAATAGGTTGCATGATTGTTAATTAATTCAATGGTTTTTTAAGGTTCCATGACAAGATTTAATGTTACAGGTTTCATAATTCCATACGCAATAATTTCTCCGTTATACAGGTCCGGAATTGGATTAACATATAACTTCTCTTCGTCAAGACACTTGAATACCGTAATGTCAGTTACTAATTTTTGAAGAGGAATAGGTGTACTAAACCGGTGAGCTAATCGATTTTCGCTACCTTTCCAATAGTCCCTTTTCATTTATCTAACTTTCAGTGAGGGAGGATGAAATCCACCAGATGGAAGATGCAACACTTAATTAAGTGCGTTTTTTAAATAGATGGAACCCAGTCTGTTTTGATAATAATCCAATTGTCATTTTCAAAGTACCATATTGTTTCAACTGTTCCAAGTTGGTCGGCATGGTAAGCACCGCTAATTTGTTGATAGCTTTTTAACCCATATCCTTTACTTGCACTAATTTTAATTGGTTCAAAGAAAGCGATCGGATCAATCATAACGGATTTATTTTTAGAGATTAAATTCCCTTCCTTATTATAAATTCCAAGTCGGATATAATCCTCTTCTCGAGCTTGTACATCTACTTTAATTGGTTTACTTGTAGCGGTTAATTGTATGTTAACCTTAAAGTGTGGTTGAAAACTTCCACTTAAGTAAGTCTGTTCAGGCAATGGTATTTTTTGTAGAACAGTGTCAAGGATTGTGTTTAATTGGTAACTATAGAGTCCACCACTTCCACCGGTAGCGCTTTGGTAAAAAATATCCTTTATTCCATCGTGATTCAAATCTACAAATTGCAAACTCGGATCATAGCCGCCAGGGTACATGATTTGCCATTGATTTTGATCGTTAGAAATTTCCGCCCATATTTCTCGATAATAGGCTGATTCAGAAGAAAACAGTGTTCCCAACAATTTGATTGTTTCTGGTTTGTTATCTCCAGTAACATCTGCGTGATATGTTTGAATTAACGTTGGTGTTGTTGTTTCTTCAGCATATACATTTTGCAAAAGAAAAAGAAATAGCAATATAATGAATAGAACAAACGTATAGATATGCCTCATCATCCACTCTCCATTTTTATTTGGTTAACTTTAGAATGTGTTATAGGGTTGAAAGTTATCCGTTGAAAATTTATTATGTAAGTACGTGTTATAGAGTGAGTTGGGTGACGAGTTCTATAAGTGTTTCTATTTATCCCGTATACAAAGATGCTGCAAGGCTCCCACTTCTGGAATAGGATAATCTGTGTAGCAACAAGCCTAAGTGTGAGATAGCAGATTCTAAATGCTCGAAGATTCTAAATGTCGACTCATTTATCTACCAATCAGTGGAGGAACGTAGATATGAAACAAGCTGTTTAATGCTGTAGCTTCTGTTGTATTAATTAGAACAGTTTAACAATGAGAACCGCTATGAAAATTCGAACAACTTTGCATAGAGTGTACACCCCGAAACACAGTACACGTACTAAAAATGAAAAGCTAGAGGTGAGAAAATGGTTAGAGTAAAAGAATGGACACCAGAAGAAGTAGAGAAAAAATTAGAAGAAAATGATGGCATAATAGAGCTTATTGATGTACGCGAAGAGGATGAAGTGGCACAAGGCAAGATTCCAGAAATAACCCATATTCCTTTACAGCAAATACCGGAGAAAGCTGAGCAATTAGATAAAACTAAACAATATATTATGGTTTGTCGGTCTGGCAGGAGAAGTGAAAAAGCAGCGGCTTATTTACAAGAACAAGGCTTCAATGTAGCCAATATGGTTGGTGGGATGCTTGAATGGAAGGGAGAAGTAATCAGTTAAGAAAAAATGAAGGAAAAGGGTTGACTTTTTTTCTGTATACCTTTACTATAGTTTTTACTGTTACAAGCAGGAAATCACTGTGTGCTGTTTATGATTAAGATGTGTTGACATCTAGACTTACACATGTTATAATTAAAATCCTCATTAAGGATAGTAACATAAGCATATGATATAACCTAATGAGGAAGCCAACTCGGTTATTAGTTTGACAAACACATTAAATGGTTTTATAATTATCAAGTTGAACATTTAAGGAAGCTTTATTTGCTCTTTGAAAACTGAACAAAACAACCAGTATGTCAAGAAAAGCAATCTCTGTTTTTCTTATAAAAAATCGAC
>NZ_QWLJ01000087.1 GCF_009917385.1 Roseburia sp. 1XD42-34
CATCAATAGGTAGAAATAAAGCAAAAAAACACACTCAATCCCCTCTCTTTGATAACCTTGAGTTGCTGAGACAAAAGGTAAGGGAGAGGGAAAGAGTGCATAATCATCTTATCATAGAATTATTGGGGATTAAAGACACAAATGTTGATGTGTGGGATATAAGAGAGGAATCCAAAACCGAGTTATTGGTAGAACTTTTTACAAAGGTAAAAAGGCAGACATGCCCATTCTGCAAGGAGAAAACAAGAAGAGTGCACAGCTATCGGAAACAATCGATTCAAGGCCCTCTTTTATCAAACACATCCGTAAAAATACGCTTGAAGAAAAGAAGATATTTATGTAGCGATTGTGGTCATACTTTTTTTGAAAGATTACAGATGGTAGATCGCTATCAAAGGTATACAGCCTCTGTCATGACCACAGCGTTAACCTATTCGGCAATAGGCTCTTTCACCACTGCAGCCCGTTTATCAGGTATGACAACGAATCGAGTGATTCGTTTATTTGACAAGCACAAAATAAAAACAAGAAAGTTACTACCACGTGCCATTGCCATCGATGAGTTTAAGGGAGATGCAGGAGGAGAAAGGTTTCAAACCATTATTGTGGATGTGGAAAACAGGGAGATTATTGATATTTTACCTGACAGAAGAGTAGATACCATTAAGAAATACTTCCAGTCACATGATACAAGTAACGTGGAAATTGTCGTCATGGATTTATCTAAATACTTTAAGCAAGCTGTCCAAAAAGCCTTAAATAACCCGTTAATTATTGCAGACCGATTCCACTACATGAGGCAAGTGTATTGGGCTTTTGATGCAGTCCGGCGGGAAGTACAAAACGAGGTAGATAAAAAAACACGTATTGAGATGAAAAGAAGCAAAAAACTTTTATGGAAATCCGAGTATAAGTTGGATGAAGAAGATAAAGAAAAGGTGGAAAAACTTCTCGCGATTGATCGTCGATTGAAAGAGGCATATGAACTAAAGAATAAGCTGGATCAGTGGTTTAAGGAAAGTGACAAAAACACTGTAAAAGCTGGATTTGAGAATTGTATCCAGGCAATGAAGGCTTCTGGAATAGATGCATTCCAGCGAGTAATGGGTACTTTTAAACGCTGGCAAACAGAGATTTTACAATCGTTTATGTATCCTTTTAATAACGGATATGTAGAAGGAATAAACAACACGATAAAGGTTCTAAAGCGTAAATCGTATGGGATTAAAAGTTTTGATCGGTTGAAAAATAAAATACTGTGGCAACAAGAGGTTAAGAAATTACTCTAATCAAACGAGATGGTGGCGGTTATTTTCCACCACCACATTTGACAGAGAACC
>NZ_QWLJ01000088.1 GCF_009917385.1 Roseburia sp. 1XD42-34
GGGACTGTCAATAATTTTGTGTAAATAACCGAATACCTTTTCTCGTAGTTCTTGTTACTTGTTAAACATATCTGTTATTTCAGGTCTTGCTTGATCAAAACCAATGTGACAACGTGTCGCAAAACGCCGATTGTATTCTTCGAATTGGGTGACAAGAAAGCGGTCCAGGGATTCTTCATTGGGAAACTGTTCCTTACGCTTACTATACTTTTTGATTTTCTTATTAAAAGACTCAATCAAATTGGTAGAGTAAATACTTTTTCTAATAGACTTAGGGAAGTCATAAAACGTGAAAAGATTCTGGTTATCTTTAAGGGATTGCGTGATCTTTGAATAGGATTTCTTCCACTTATCTATAAATGCTTGTAACGCTTTCTCAGCTTTTTCTTTATCATCCGCACGGTACAATGTCTTCAGGTCTTCACATATTTCCTTTCGGTCTGAAACACGAACTTTATGAGCGATATTACGGGAGACATGGACGAAACAGGTTTGGTACTGGGCTTTAGGAAACACCGAATGTATGCTTTCTTTGATGCCCTTTAATCCGTCTGAAATAAAGAGGAGTACCTCCTCCACACCACGAACCTGAATGTCCTCGATTAACTCTTTCCACACATAGGCAGATTCGGTTGGAGCGATCGTGTAAGCGAGCACCTCTTTCGAGCCGTCTTCTCGGATTCCGACGGCAATATAGACAGCTTCTTTGGACACGGTATCTCGCTTGACGGGAAGAAAGGTCGCATCTAAATATACACAGACGTAACGGTTGGATAAGGGCCGTTGGCGGAACGCCTCCACTTCTTGGCCCATCGCTTTCGTCATATTTGAAATCGTTTGAGGCGTGTAGTGATGCCCGTACATCCGTTCAATTAAATACGATACTTCAGACATCGTGACACCCTTCTGAAACATATGAATGACGAAGGATTCCAACGTATCATTGGTACGTTTGTAAGGCGACACCGTTTGTTGTTTAAATTCCCCATTCCGATCACGAGGGATGGAGAGTTCCAGCTCACCATACTCCGTTTTCAGCGTTCGGGGATAGGAGCCATTCCGAGAATTTCCGGAATTAAAGCCCAAGCGATCATACTTTTCATAGTCTAAGAAAGCCGTTAATTCCGTTTGAAGCAGCGTATTTACCGCCTTTTCCAGATGGCTGCGAAAAATTTCCGTAATATCCTCTTTTTTTGCTAGAGCTTGTATAATATCTGATGTAAAATGATCCATAAGGGAAGACCTCTTTTCTTGGGATTTTGTGTGGTAACTTGATTCTACAAGAAAAGGTCTTCCTTTTTCTATTTATTCATTTACACAAATTATTTTACGCTCTC
>NZ_QWLJ01000089.1 GCF_009917385.1 Roseburia sp. 1XD42-34
TATTTCCGGGGCTTACCCCTACCCATGAAGCTAAACGTTTTCCTGTTTTAAAGACGGACATATCTACGCCCATCTCAGCAACAAATACAGCGGCTGCATCTTTATTCACACCAGGAATGGTATCTAGTAGGTCTACTTCTCTCCGATAAGGCTCTAAACATTGGTCAATTTGTTTTTCCAATCTTTCCAATGTTTCCTCCAGATAAATCATGTGTTCCCAGTGATAACGCAACATATCCCGATGATGGCGACGAATTCGACCGTTGATCGATTCTGCTATGTCTGTTAGGCTGGACTTGACGCGCTTGTGGACCATTTCCCGAAGGCTTTTTTCCTCTATTTTTTCACCATTTATAATGGCCTCCAAAATTTTTCGCCCCGATTCACCAAAAATATCTGACAGAACAGAAGTAAGCTTGATATTGGCATCTTGAAGAATTTTATGGATACGATTCTGTTCAGCTGTACGATTATTAACCAGCTTTTTACGATAGCGGGTGAGGTCTCTTAAATCCCGAATATCCTCAGGAGGCACAAAGCTACCTTCAATAAGTCCACTGCGTAGTAGCTTTGCTAACCATTCTGCATCCTTGATATCTGTTTTCCTGCCAGGGACATTTTTAACATGCTTGGCATTGGCAAGCACAAGACGAAACTGATTTTCGAGAATATTCCATACCGGCTTCCAATAAACACCCGTACTTTCCATCACCACATCCGTTACTCCAAATGATACCAGCCAGTCATTAAGTTCTAGCAATCCTTTCGTTGATGTTGAAAAAGATTCCATAGACTTTTTTGGTCGTTTGTCTAAGGGACCATATAATACACAAGCTACCACTGTTTTCTGGTGTACATCCAAGCCTGCACATCTTTCCATCATTGCTTCCATGGGAGAACCTCCTCATCATTAAATGAACAATACAAATGACAGTAATTTTCTTGCAAAATTTTTGTATTCGTGATCTAGTCACAATAGATGGTACTTCTATACTGTCACAACCCGTTTCTTACGCAGGGTATCCCCTTTCAGGATCCGCCACTGTATATTCGATCTGGTTGTATTGTTATTAGGGTTATACCCACATTTGAATACGGTATATACCTCTTTTTAGATTTAAAATTTATTTTCATAATAGATGGTGGCTCGCGCTCTAGGCGAGCCATGGTGGTTTCTTATCT
>NZ_QWLJ01000090.1 GCF_009917385.1 Roseburia sp. 1XD42-34
TTAAACAGATTATTGGTAATACCGCCCTCTATTTGCTTTAAATTCGCCCAGATGTCATTACGATCCACACGCATCATTGTATTTCGAGAGAGCGGGATTAAAACAAAAAACAAAAGCACTTATTGCCAAAAGACAAACAGGTGCTTTAAAATTAGCTAGTCATATATACTTTCTTTATCTATGCTCTCTACTTTAATTAAATTGGATCATTTGGATACTCAGTTAAATACCTTTCAATCAACTTTTTTCTTTCAACATCTTCTGGCTCATTTCCTAAATATTTATACTCCCAAATAACCAACTGATCATCAAAGCTATAATTTGTATCAAACCAGTTAGTATAATCATAGTGAATTTTAAATTTCCCATTATCCTCTAGAGATAATGTAAAAGAATACCATGGCTCTTGGTGATAATCAGTAAAAACATTTCTTAGTTTTTCACTAAGTTCAAGTAAGTTTCTTTCCTTTTGTTTAAACTGCTCTTTATTAATATTAAATTCAAAAGGAATTTCTAAACTATATTTATAGTTTTGCTTATCTTCTGGAGTATTATAGAAGAAGTAAGTTCCACCACCTGATTCTGACTCTTGGGCATACATATAAAATTTAACCCATTTTTCTGGAATCAATTCATTAACCGTCTCAGCAATTTCTCTATATATTTGATTCATTTCTTGTTCCATAGTCAAAAATATCATCCTCCAGATTGATTTTTTATAGTTTTTTTAACTGGCCTATTCCCTTCAATTTTATAAAAAATCTCAAAACTGCTTGGTCTTAAAGAACCTGCATTATAAACAGGTTCAATCCTTACAGATACCTTCTTTGGTGGGATTTCTTTCAAAGCATTTGCCCAAACCATCTCCATCTTGTACCATTCTCCACCAGAACGATTAATTTGGCTATTCTGAGCAACAAGATTATCAATATCTCCTGAACCGTGAAATTGACTTCCAATTAAATGTCCCCCATCATCATCAGGTAATCTATCTTCTCTACCAGCCGCCCTTTGCATTCCTAAATTTCTATCCGCTTCCTGTAATATCAGATTATCAGCCTCTACATCAACAATTCTTCCTAATTCATCCGTTGTGTATTTATACCCGTCTTGTGTCACATAGCGGACATTAGGTACAAGTTCTTTTCTTC
>NZ_QWLJ01000091.1 GCF_009917385.1 Roseburia sp. 1XD42-34
CTAAATCAAGTCGGTATACCGCGACCGGAATATACTTGCGAGCAGTATCCACATCAATTGTCCGGTGGGATGAGACAGCGGGTGATGATCGCCATTGCTATTGCTAATAAACCAGAACTTCTTATTGCTGATGAGCCGACGACCGCACTGGATGTAACCATACAAGCACAAATACTCGGTTTAATGAATGATTTGAAAGAACAGATGAATACAGGTGTTATACTGATCACTCATGATTTAGGCGTTGTAGCTGAGATGGCAGATCGAGTAGCGGTGATGTATGCCGGTCAAATTGTAGAGATTGCAGATGTGTATACATTGTTTAAAAATCCGTTGCATCCGTATACGAGATCGTTATTAAATTCCATTCCAGCTGAAGACAGTGTGCATGATAAGCTTCATGTGATCCAGGGAATTGTTCCATCCCTACAACATCTTCCACGAGAAGGATGTCGTTTTAAAGCGCGAATACCTTGGATTAGCGAGGAAGCACATGAAGAAAATCCAGAGTTGCACGAGGTAGAGCCGGGGCATTTCGTACGCTGTACTTGTTACCAGCAATTTTATTTTCCTGAAGGAACAATAGAGGAGGAATCAACCCATGGCACTTCTTGAGGTAGATAAATTAAAGGTACATTTCCCCATTCGAGGAGGAGTTCTAAATCGTAAAATTGATGCAGTGAAAGCTGTTGATGGGGTTTCCTTTTCCATAGAAAGAGGAAAAACGTACGGGCTTGTAGGCGAGTCTGGATCTGGAAAAACGACGACAGGGAAGGCGGTTATCGGTTTGAATACCATCACTGCTGGAAGTATAAAGTTTGATGGGATTGATTTAGCCGGTTTTAATTCCAAAAAAAATAGTTTACGTAAAGATATTCAAATGATATTCCAAGATCCATATTCCTCTTTAAATGGAAAAAAACGTGTATTAGATATTATCGCAGAGCCATTACGAAATTTCGAAAAATTATCGAAAGCAGAAGAGAAAACGCGTGTTCAGGAATTGCTTGAACGAGTGGGCTTAAGCCCAGAGAGTATACTTAAATACCCGCATCAATTTTCTGGAGGGCA
>NZ_QWLJ01000092.1 GCF_009917385.1 Roseburia sp. 1XD42-34
TTATATTTCCGAAGTTCGCCAATAATATCATCTAAAACCCCATAATTAATTTGTAAGTCACGCTTCACGAACTATCCACCTTCTCCCTATCCTTTTAAATCCCCTTGCTATGAAGACATTTCAGTTTTCTTCCTCTATGTAAATCTTAATGGTAAATTAACCCATACACCATGCGTCTTTTTTCCTTGTTTTTACATAGGTGTTTTTTACTAATTAAACTTTTTTGTTCTTTATTTGAAATAAAAAATGCCACCTTCCCGTAACTAATTTCAATTATGGTTACAGGAGGTGGTTTTGGTTTTTGGAAAAAAAGCCCTCAGAGTGAGGGCCAAGATTAATCATTTAAATTGTCTATAACTACTGTGCCTTCTCTATACTTTTTAGCGAAATCCTCTGCATTAGGTAAGAAGTGGAATAGATCTAAAAAAGCATCTAGATTTAGATAATAGTATTCTACATGTTAGACAAGCATTAACTTACTCCAAACAAAAAGGGTTACAATTTCATGAAATTAAGAAAGGAAATAGACAAGCTAGGAAAAGAGATATTTATTTATCAAAATCCTTACTTAAACCTATAGAAAAATTGATTGCTATACGAAATAAAGAACGCCTTGCTTCAGATAATTATTGGGATGAAGAAAGCTGTTTATTACTTTGTGACGAAAACGGAAAACCTTTTAACCCTAGTTCCTTAAAGAATTGGTGGAAACGTTTCTTGAATCGCCATAACCTCACATATATTAAAATACACTCACTTAGGCACACATCTGCCAGTATACTTATTAACAAGGGTATAGATGCTAAACCAATACAAGAAAGATTAGGTCACTCCGACATTCAAACAACCATCAATATTTATAGTCATCTTTATAAAGAAACAAATCAAATTGTCTCCGAACAGTTAGACGATATTTTGCAATTAAATGATGTTAAAAACCAATAAAAACTAATAAAAAATGGTTCTATGTCAAATGTTGGGGTGGAGTGAGATGGAATCTCACCTACCCAACATGACTTCCAATTTTTTTATACTTA
>NZ_QWLJ01000093.1 GCF_009917385.1 Roseburia sp. 1XD42-34
TTTTTTATAAGAAAAACAGAGATTGCTTTTCTTGACATACTGGTTGTTTTGTTCAGTTTTCAAAGAGCAAATTTGTTTTGGTGGAGCCTAGCGGGATCGAACCGCTGACCTCCTGCGTGCAAGGCAGGCGCTCTCCCAGCTGAGCTAAGGCCCCGTCTATAAAGTGGTCGGGAAGACAGGATTTGAACCTGCGACCCCATGGTCCCAAACCATGTGCTCTACCAAGCTGAGCTACTTCCCGTATAATGGCGCGCCCGAGAGGAGTCGAACCCCTAACCTTTTGATCCGTAGTCAAACGCTCTATCCAATTGAGCTACGGGCGCACATGGTGCCGAGGGCCGGACTCGAACCGGCACGGTAGAAACCTACCGCAGGATTTTAAGTCCTGTGCGTCTGCCAATTCCGCCACCCCGGCTTGGCTTGGAGCGGAAGACGGGATTCGAACCCGCGACCCCCACCTTGGCAAGGTGGTGTTCTACCACTGAACTACTTCCGCATAAAGACCAAACTCTTAGTTTATGGTGCGGGTGGAGGGAGTTGAACCCCCACGTCCGAAGACACTAGATCCTAAGTCTAGCGCGTCTGCCAATTCCGCCACACCCGCAAAAACAAATGGTGAGCCATGGAGGATTCGAACCTCCGACCCTCTGATTAAAAGTCAGATGCTCTACCGACTGAGCTAATGGCTCGTATATTCTTTCATTCGAGACTTATGGTATATAACGTCAATGGTGCCGGCCAGAGGACTTGAACCCCCAACCTACTGATTACAAGTCAGTTGCTCTACCAATTGAGCTAGGCCGGCAATGGTGGAGGATGCAGGGCTCGAACCTGCGACCCCTTGCTTGTAAGGCAAGTGCTCTCCCAGCTGAGCTAATCCTCCAACGTACGCAATCGTAATTCGTTACAAATATCATTGAATTAAATAATTTATTGCCTGGCGGCGTCCTACTCTTGCAGGGGCAAAGCCCCAACTACCATCGGCGCTGGAGAGCTTAACTTCTGTG
>NZ_QWLJ01000010.1 GCF_009917385.1 Roseburia sp. 1XD42-34
AACAAGAGGTTAAGAAATTACTCTAATCAAACGAGATGGTGGCGGTTATTTTCCACCACCACATTTGACAGAGAACCAGATTTTTCCTGTAATAACCTGTGGCTCGTTTCATCCATTAGATAATAACTTTTCTGACTGTGCCTCTACTGCACTTTCACTTTACAGAGAAAAACTAGAGAAAACTCGTGAGCAAATAAGTAATCTAAAGGAAGTTGAAAATGAGTTAGAAAACTTAATTGATTTTTGGACCCAATGTAGAAAATCGGCGTAAAGGTAGTGATATAAAATGAATTACCGAATTTTTATTTTAGTCATAGGTACTTTCATTATTGGTACAGATGATTTTGTTATTGCCGGTTTATTACCTCATATCTCTGATGAGATGAATGTTACAATTGCCGTGGCGGGCCAGTTGGTGACTGCATTTGCTATTGCTTATGCTATAGGAGCCCCCATTTTTGGCACGCTTACTATGAATTTGCCATTAAAAACACTTTTAGTTGTATCTATGTTGGTATTCGCAATTGCAAACGCACTTTCTGCAATAGTGACTTCTTTTGAAATGGCTCTTTTTCACAAGAGTTTTAGCCGCTCCGGCAGCTACTATATTTACACCATTAGCAATGACTACATCTACTAGTTTAGTATCTGGCAAAATGAGAGGAAAAGCATTGTCATTTATATTAGCAGGTATAACGATGGGATTGGTTTGAGGGCTCCTATCGGGACGTGGATCGGAAATGTCATGAACTTGGCGTTACTCCTTTATTTTTGTTTCTGTGGTTTCTTTTATCACTGTAATAGGAGTCTTACTATTTTTACCTAAATTTGAAAGAGAAGCTGAACCTAAGTATTATGGAAAGATTAAAAGGCTTCAATAAAATAATTTTATTAACATTATGTGTAAATATTATTGGTACTACTGGTGGCTTCATGACTTATACCTATATAGCTCCTATCATTACAGGTATTACAAATATAGAGAATATAAGTGTCCTTCTTATGTTATTTGGCATAGGTGCACTTTTCGGAAATTTAGTTGGAGGTTATTTTACAGATAAGATTGGTGAACCGCAAACATTAATGCTGTCTCTTGGAAGCTTTGCAGTATTATTAGCAGCATTCTCACTTTTATCACTGCTAAATCCATCTACATTTGCAATTGTAATGGTTTCGATTGTGGCAATATTGTGGGGAATCCCTGGTTTTGGTATGAACCCTGCTCTTAATTCATTTCTGATATCTTTGAATCCTAAACAGACTCAAATGGTTTTATCATTCAGTGCTTCAGCTCTTTATATGGGGATTGGATTAGGTGCATTTGTGGGGGGAGGTGTAATCAGTATAAGTTCGGTAGACTATGTAGGCTTAATAAGTGGTATCCTTGTCGGTATTACACTTATATTGTTTGTTGTTGTACAACAATTTTTTGTGAAAAAACAGCAGGTTTAAATAATTGAATGTTCTATTAATAATATTTGGAAATTAAACTAATTTTAAATCCAACATCAAAGAAGTAATGATATTGGAGCTGATTTTTTTGAGCTTATAGCATATTTCTTTACTCACTAATACAACCTAAAAACCGTTGTTTGTTGGAAGTAAAAACTATATACAAACTTAGATATAGACAGCGGTTTTGGAAACAACAAAATTCAAAACCGCCATTTTCTCTTTTTTAAAACAAGATTTCGGAAGGTGTATTAAGATCGCTCTTTTTTAAGGCCACGGCGGTATAAAGGAGGATATCGCTGTGTATATTTATTTTTATCTTGATTGGATACCATTCGACATATCAAGAAATGTCTTGAAGTGTTATGGATTTATTATGGCTGTAATTTTTCAGTACACAATAGTTAATAAAATATATCAGATTTTCATGCTCAACTCACTTATGTTTAGTTGGACTTTTTTTGCATCTTGCAAATTTTTTTACGAAAGTCACTTCTATCCTTCGCATTTCATAAAAAGTCTTGTTGAAGGTTATGAAAGGGAAAATCATCACCCACCTTTGCGGTTGCGAAGGGAGAGGAAATGCATGTTAGAACCAGATCGTGCCGAATGGCAAGTTCGCTGTGCATTTAATGCTTTTTGTAAACGTGTGTTAAAGATATTTACAAATATGTAAATTAAAGATGAATTAGATGTTCTCCAACAAGAAGTTAAGAATTTGGAAAATAACTTTCAAAAGAATGAATTTGTTATTGAGCAAGTAAAAGCTAATTCACAAAAAATGGATGGAGATATTTGGTATACACGTAGAAATTCAGACGTTGTTAAGGCATATCTTTCTTCTGAAGTTGAAATGCAAAATGTAGAAAAAAGCTCAAAAAGTACTTGACTCAACCCTTTTCAATGTAAATGTTGACAGTTGACATCATTCAAAAAATGTGATAATTTAAAGCTATAATTAAATAAGTTAACCTTAAAATTTGAGGAATGTAACCTTAATTGGGCATAACCTGAATTGATTTGAAAACGCTATACGTGCGTTTTTAAACAGTTCGGGTTTTTTTATTGCCCACCGCTATTCCATATATGAGGGATCGATTTTCAAAGGAAGAATGAGAGGTTTTAGTAATAGGAGGTCATTTTAATGAGTAAAGACGTTAAAATTGTCACAATAGGTGGGGGGTCAAGCTATACTCCAGAATTAGTCGAAGGATTTATAAAAAGATATGATAGTTTACCAGTCCGTGAGCTTTGGCTAGTTGATATTCCAGAAGGACAAGAAAAAATGGAAATCGTTGGTGGATTAGCTAAGCGTATGATTAAAGAAGCTGGTTTGCCAATTGATGTACACCTTACATTAGATCGCCGGGAAGCATTGAAGGATGCAGACTTTGTAACAACGCAGTTACGTGTCGGTTTACTGGAAGCACGTGCAAAAGATGAACGTATTCCTTTAAAATATGGCGTCATTGGTCAGGAAACAAATGGGCCGGGTGGACTTTTTAAAGGTTTGAGGACAATTCCAGTTATTTTAGATATTGTTAAAGACATGAAAGAATTATGCCCTGATGCATGGTTGATTAACTTCACCAACCCAGCAGGAATGGTGACAGAAGCAGTTCTTCGCCATAGTGATTGGAAGAAAATCATTGGTCTATGTAACGTCCCGGTCGGAATGAAAATGGGGATTGCAGATCAATTAAGTGTTGATCCTCAGCGGATTCAAATTGATTTTGCAGGATTGAACCATATGATTTATGGATTAAATGTCTATCTAGATGGGGAAGTTTATACCGACCAATATATTGAAAAGATTGCTTCAGGTGATGTGTCAAGTGGAACGATGAGAAATATTGTCGACTTGAAATGGGAACCAGACTTCCTGAAAGCACTCCAAGCGATTCCTTGTCCTTATCACCGTTACTACTACAAGACTAGTGAGATGTTTGAAGAAGAAAGTAAAGCAGCGGCGGAAGAAGGAACTCGAGCTGAAGTTGTTCAAAAACTAGAAAAAGATTTATTTGAGTTATATAAAGATGAAGACTTAACGATCAAGCCTCCACAATTAGAGGAAAGAGGTGGTGCTTACTATAGTGATGCGGCCTGTAGTCTAATCGATTCTATCTATAATGATCGCAGAGATATTCAGCCTGTTAATACTATTAATAATGGAGCAATTGCAAGCATTCCAGATGACTCAGCGGTTGAAATCAATTCTGTTATTACAAAAGATGGTCCAAAACCAATCGCTATTGGCGATTTACCTGTAGCAACAAGAGGTCTTGTACAACAAATTAAATCATTTGAAAGAGTGACAGCAGAGGCTGCTGTAACCGGCAATTATCGAACAGCACTTCTAGCAATGACCATTAATCCACTCATTCCATCTGAAACCATAGCGAAAGTAATTCTTGATGAAATGCTTGAAGCTCATCAAGAATATCTACCACAGTTTCAGAATAATTAATGACAGATTAGAAATAGTAATGGAATAGTCAAAAGGAGTTGGGCGAAGAGCTGGTTTTAGTACTTTGTCCGCCTCATACACTGATTGTATATCAGATTTCCTAAAATATGATTCAGGTGTGAGTAATATGAAAATCAAAAAAATATTAAACAATAATGTAGCATTGACTTATAATGAGCAGCATCAAGAAGTTGTCGTTATGGGTTTAGGCTTGGCTTTTCAGAAAAAAGAAGGCGATTCCATCGATCCAAAAAAGGTAGAAAAGATCTTTATATTGGAGCATAAAGGTATATCTAATAAGATTGCTGAACTATTAAAAGAGATACCAGAGATTTATTTGGAATTAGCCCATCAAATTATTGAACTGGCCAAGTCTAGACTATCCTACCAATTAGATGATTATTTATATGTCGCTTTAATTGATCATTTGAACTTTGCGGTGGAACGCCATAAACTGGGATACGATTTGAAAAATGCATTGTTATGGGAAATTAGCAAGTATTACAAACACGAATACAAAATAGCTCTAGAAGCGCTGGACATTATTAACCAAGAATTAAATATAGAATTGCCAGAAGACGAAGCGGCTTCCATCGCATTGCATTTTGTTAATAGTCAGCTTTCTGGTGAGAATATGTCAAAGACTGTTCAAGTAACGGAAATGGTCAATGACATATTAAATATCGTTAAATATTACTTTCAAATGGACTTAGATGAAGACTCAGTCAATTATGAGCGATTTCTGACACACTTGCGCTTTTTTGCCATGCGTTTTATTCGCAAAGAAAAATTGGATGACACGTATGATGAGTTTTTATACGAGCAGATTAAAGTGAAATATGATAAAGCATATCGATGCGCAGAACGCATTGCTTCGTATATTAAGAAGGATTATAACTGGTCCATTTCACATGATGAAATATTATATTTAACTTTGCATATTCATCGGTTAACCAATCGAATTTAAGTAGGTTAAAGACTTTAATGAAGAAACAAGTAATTCCCGAATGTTTTGTTAAAAGGTGTTCTTGTACTAGAGTAGTAACATTCTTGGTTGTGAAAGTGCGAACAAACTTAGTATGAAATCATGTTTGTAAAAGCATTAGGGTTTTTATTTTAAAGAATAAGAAAGTATAAACCTAGGTGCTTATGGATAATGAAATAACTGAATAGTCACGTCTGGTTCCATCGCCCAGCAACTAGGCGACTTCACCCCAATCGCCTTACGGTAGGTCATCATCGGTTCGTGGTTAAGAGGAAGGCCGACTAAAAACGGGCTTGCCACCCGACGTCGGCATACTCCTGTTGCAGGAGCATGATTCCTATCACTACGTTGCTAAACGGGCGCTTACGCCTTTGTTCTAAAAAAAGATTAAAATTGGAGGGTTGAAAATGAAATATGAGAAGTTAGCGAAAGCCATAATCGAAAATGTCGGCGGTAAAGAAAACGTGAACAGTGTTGTGCATTGTATTACTCGCTTACGCTTTAAACTAAAAGATGAAGAAAAAGCGAATACGGAAGTGCTGGAAAACATGGATGGCGTTGTTACGGTTAGACAAAGTGGCGGGCAGTACCAAGTTGTTATAGGGAACCACGTGCCTGATGTATATAAAGCAGTTGTATCTGAAGGTGGTTTCGAATCGAATAGACCGGCAGATGACCTGGATAATAATAGTAATAAAGGTAGCTTATTGGACCGATTTATCGATATGATTTCTGGAATTTTCCAGCCAATCTTAGCTGTATTAGTAGCTTCAGGTATGATCAAAGGATTTAATGCGTTATTTATTGCGATGGATTGGCTTAGTGAAGCAAGCGGAACCTACCAAGTTCTAAATGCAATTGGAGATGCATTGTTCCACTTCTTGCCAATATTCCTAGGATATACAGCCATGAAGAAATTTGGCGGAACACCTTTCTTAGGAATGTTGATAGCGGGTGCACTAGTTTATCCAGCACTTGATCCGAGCGCTCAAGCGGGAGAGCCTTTATACACCTTATTTGCAGGTAACCTATTTGAATCACCCGTTCATATTGAATTCTTTGGTATTCCAATTATTTTAATGACGTATGCGATGTCGGTTATTCCAATTATTCTATCTACATTTTTCGCAGCAAAGCTTGAAAATTTTTTTGCGAAAATAGTACCAGACGTTGTAAAAACATTTGTCGTTCCAATGCTGACCGTTCTTATCATTATTCCATTAACCTTTATTGTCATTGGTCCAATTGCTACATGGGCAAGTCAGTTGCTCAGAGCAGGAACCATTTGGTTATATGAGCTAAGTCCTGTGGTTGCCGGAGCAGTTGTAGGCGCATTCTGGTTGGTATTTGTTATGTTTGGACTGCACTGGGGACTTGTCCCAATTGGGCTCAACAACTTTGCTAGTCAAGGATGGGATCCGATCTTAGCATTAATGTTTGTCCATTCCTTTGCACTAGCTGGTGCTCTTACAGCAATCTGGATTAGAACGAAAAAACAAAAGTTGAAAACACTAACCCCCCCAGCTATCATATCAGCCATCTTTGGGGTAACAGAGCCTGGTATGTACGGGATAGCCTTACCCCTTAAAAAACCATTTATCTTCACACTAATCGCATCAGGAATTGGCGGTGCATTATTAGGACTGTTTGGTACGATTGGCTATACGATGGGTGGACTTGGAATATTCCAGTTACCTAGCTTTATCCATCCAGAAGAAGGCATGAATACTGCATTCATTGGTGCTCTTATTGCAGCTGTCGTTGGTACAGTGTTAGCTTTTGTACTGACGTACTTCTTTAGTGGTGCAAATAAAGAAAATGAAGAACCAACTCAACCAGCTCCTCAAGCAGAAGATAACACGAAACAAAATGTAACAAGTGAAGTAATAAAAAGTCCGTTAAATGGTGAAGTGTTCAAGTTAGCTGACATTTCCGATTCCGTTTTTGCATCAGGTGCGTTAGGGAAAGGTGTCGCAATCAAACCTTCAGCAGGAAAGTTGATTTCACCTGTAGCTGGTATGGTTTCTGCTTTATTTGATACACACCATGCGATTGGTATTGTAACAGAGCAGGGTGCAGAATTATTAGTTCATATTGGTATGGATACGGTTCAATTAGAAGGACAGTTCTTTAACGCATATGTTGCTCAGGGAGACAAAATAGAAAAAGGACAATTGCTCATTGAGTTTGATATAGAGTCCATTGAAAAAGCTGGCTATGATATTTTTACTCCCGTTGTTATTACAAACTTTGATCAATATACGTCCATTGAAATTGCAGAAGAGGGAACGATTCAGGTTGGGAAGCCAATTATATTTTTAGATAAATAAAATAAAGCCTTCGGTGGAAATGCAAGTTTAAAAGCACTAACCTTGTTAGAAAAACGTAGGAAATTAAAAATGATAAAAAAGTAAAACTAGTAACTATTTCATTGCTTGTATTGTTGTTATTATTAAGTGCTGTACAGATAGTTGATTCTGCTACTAAAGAGGCGGAGAAGTCAAGGTTATCAGAAAGTGAAGAGAGTCAAGAAGCTGAAGATGCTAAGACCATGACTATCAATATGTCTCTGATGGGGAAAAGCCATTTGGGTTAGTGGAGAATTCTGACGGGGGTAAGGGTTAATTTATCATTATGCAACGGTATTCATATGTTGACTGACGGAGTAGGTGGGAGACTTATTACTTCATAGATTTTAAATAATAATGGCAAATTGGATACTCTTGAAGATTAACATAAGGATACAGATACTCGTGCAACTGGACTAGCAGAAGTATTATCCGTAGTTCAGATTGCAGGTTTGATGTTATTTAGTTCAAATGAATGGGATTTCCTGGTTTAACAAACGATCAAAAAGCATATTTAATAAATGATAACCTGCGTAATGTGTTACATGCAGGGCTGAACGATGCGGAATCCAAGTGTAAGTGGGCGAATTAGGGTGTGTTATTCGGTGATGAATACGCCGCTTCCGCATATAACGCTGACATCGTAAATCTCTTGCCGAAAGATAATGATTATGATGGTATCATAGGCGATGTAAAAACAGAATGATTTGTAGAGTAAGTTACGAAAAAAAGTTGATTTAATACTTGAATGAAAGATGTTAACCAAGCGTTTACTTATAAAAACACTGCTTGGATGGCATTACAAAATGAAGGAGGTCATTACATGACAAATAACACGAGATTTCCAGAAGGATTTTTATGGGGCGGAGCAACGGCTGCGAACCAGTTAGAAGGTGGTTTTGGTGAAGGTAATAAAGGGTTGAATATTGCCGATGTCTTACCAGGTGGTAAAGAAAGGATTAAAGTATTAAGTAAACCTGGGTTTGACTGGGAGATTGACAAAGATAAACATTACTACCCGAACCATTTAGGGATTGATTTTTATCACCGGTATAAAGAAGATATCGCTCTATTCGCCGAAATGGGATTCAGAACCTATCGCTTATCCATTGCATGGTCTAGAATTTTTCCTAATGGAGATGAACTGAAGCCAAACGAAGAAGGACTGGCATTCTATGATCGTGTCTTTGATGAATTAGCGAAGTATGATATTGAACCTGTTGTTACTTTATCGCACTATGAAATGCCATTAAACTTAGTGAAAAATTATGGCGGCTGGAGAAATCGTAAGGTGATTACATTTTTCGAAAGATATGTTGAAACGGTATTAAACCGCTATAAAGATAAGGTGAAATATTGGTTGACATTTAACGAAATAAATAGTGGATTTATGATGCCAATCATGGGACTTGGATTTGCGATTCAAAAAGAAGAAGATAAGTACCAACCAACATTTCAAGCCCTGCATCATCAATTTGTTGCAAGTGCACTTGCTGTTAAAGCAGCACATCGAATTATCCCGGGATCTCAAGTAGGCTGTATGATTATTTATGCTCCAGTCTATTCCTATGATTCCAATCCTGAAAACGTTATGTATGCACATGAAGAAAGTCGTTTATTTAATAATTTCTGTACAGATGTTCAAGTTCGTGGGAAATATCCTACTTTCATTAATCGCTATTTCAAGGTACATGACATTAATATCGAAATGGAAGATGGCGACTTAGAATTGATTAAAGAAGGTGCTGTTGACTTTATTTCTTTAAGTTATTATATGTCTCGTACAGAAAGAAAAGAAAAAACAACAGATGAAATCGGTCAAGGTAACATGGTTGGTGGTGTTAAAAATCCATTCCTTAAAGCAAGTGACTGGGGATGGGAAATTGACCCAACAGGTCTTCGTGTTACACTTAATGAACTTTATGATCGGTATGAAGTACCGTTATTTGTAGTGGAAAATGGTTTAGGTGCTTATGATAAAGTAGAAGAGGACGGCAGCATCCAGGATGATTACCGGATCGAATACTTAAGAGAACATATTAATGCGGTCGGAGAGGCTATTGAAGATGGCGTAGAAGTGATGGGCTATACTTCTTGGGGATGTATCGACCTTGTCAGTGCATCAACAGGAGAAATGTCCAAGCGTTATGGCTTTATCTATGTAGACCTAGATGATGAAGGTAATGGTACATTAGAACGTAAAAAGAAAAAATCATACTTTTGGTATAAAGACGTAATCGCTACGAATGGAGAAATGCTTTAATCTCTCGGGGAACCCGAAAAAAATTTATCTTGTTACTTTCAATTGTCAAGGACACTGAATAGTTGAAGGTTTTTTATTCGTCATTGATGTAAGATAAATGTAGTACAGGAGTTGGATAGGTTGAAAAAAATTATTTTTATGGATATTGATAGGACACTCGTCAATGATAATGGGGTGGTCCCTGAATCAGCAAATTCTGCGGTGCAAAAAGCGAGAGAGAACGGTCATCTTATTTTTATCAGTACAGGACGGTCGAAAGCAGAACTATATGAGGATATACTGGACATAGGATTCGATGGCATTATTGACGCAGCTGGAGCATATATTGAAGTTGGGCAAGAAGTCATTTTACATGAAACTGTGGACCTGAAGATGTCCAGCATCTGGTCGATTATTTTAGTCAGCAAGGTATTGATTTTTATTTAGAGTCCCACGGAGGGTTATTTGCTAGTGAATACTGCAAAAAACATATACGCTCCATCATTGATAAAGTAATCGAGGAAAATCCCGAGGCGAAGGAGGAAGTTGAAAAAGGAATCCTTCCATTCCATGATGCGCTGATTGAAGGTGAAAGTTTGATAAGAGCCGACATTAACAAGATCTCTTTTTTAGGATCAGACATACCTATTGAAAAGTTAAGTGAAGAGTTTGGAACAAAATTCAATATTATTTCTAGCACCGTACCTATCTTCGGGGAAAATAGTGGAGAATTATCCGTTCCAGGTATCCATAAAGCGACAGCTATTGTAAAAGTATAGAACATTTGAAAATAAATAGAAAGAACTCATTTGCTTATGGTGATGGGATGAATGATTTGGAAATGATTCAATATGTTCACCGTGGGATTGCTATGGGAAATGCTAAAGAAGCTCTGAAGTTAGCGGCTGATGATATTACTGATACTCCTGATGAAGGTGGTATATTTAATAGTTTTGTAAAGTACGGGTTAATATAAAAATTGGGCTCGCCACTCGTGAATTTTGTGATATCTTCGTAAGTAAAACCCCATCTGGATGAAGATGGGGTTTTTCGGTGTTTGTATGACTCTGGATTTTAAACTACTACATTGATAGATGCATTAGTGAAGAAGAGGTTGAAGTAGATGACAACTTATCAAGTCATTGATTTAGACAGTTTTCCAAGAAGAAACTATTATGAGTATTTTATGTCGACAGACACAACGTTTGAAATGACAGCAAAAATTGATGTTACTCTAGCAGTTAAAAAATGCAAAGACGAATCTATAAGTTTTTATGCTTATTCCATTTTTAATTTGACTAAATCAGTTAACGAGATTCCGAATTTGAGATATGCCCACATAGATAAGCAGTTAGTAGAACGGCAAGAATTAGTACCAACGTTTACGAACTTTAATCAAGAAACAGAATTATTTTATAGTTTATGGTTGGAAGGATTAACAAATTATAAATCCGTTGACATTGAGTACAAATAGCTTATAAAAGACTATGCAAACACAACAGATATCGCAGCAATGGGAGGTGTTCCATCCAACGTGATAAATATTTCATCCATCCCTTGGATGCATTTTGAACATTTTTCATCTCAAGCAGCAGCTAACAAAAATAATTTAACACCAATGATTACCCGTGGAAAGTACGAATAAGTTGACTCAAAGTTACTAATGCCAATGAATATTAAGGTTCATCATGCAACAGTAGATGGCTATCATGTGATGTTATTTTTTGAAACACAGCAACGTGAAATGAATTGTTAACTTTTAGAAGGAAAAAGGAGGCTTCTATAAAGGAAAACAATTGCGCAAATAAACTTATTTAGGAATTTAATAATATCGTTGATGTGAAGCAAGGAAAGAGGAAAGAAACATATGAAGAATTTGTTTGGAAATACGGGCTTCAACCCAAGTATAGACATAATTATCCATTGTGACTTATGTTATAACATTCATGTTGTTTGCACCGCCAATTTCCTTCAGAATCTTGGTCACCCCATCCACCCTTGTCTTAGGTAACCACTACTGCATTCTTGGCTCGGAAATTCAACCCTAAAGAATATGTATCTGCCTGGCACACAAAATCAAAACCGCCAGTGTGAACTGGTAGTTTGCTCTGCGACTGAAAGCCTTTATTACCGGTATCAGCCTTAACCCGAACGATCGGGTTTCCCTCTTGCACTGCATTTACTCACTCCGTTTTATATAATCGCACTCGCTCAAGGGCTTCATCGGCAAATTCTGAATCGTTAACCATACACATTTCAAACTCTGGATCTTCTTCGTAAAAAATATCTGTAAATCTTCTTGCCATGAGATCTTCAGGGATTTTGGGTGTGTCAATCTTCACTGTATACCTACCTACTTTCAAACGAATTTAATTCATTTATAAACTCTCTAGTTACAAATATAAGGGAACAAACGTTCTTTTGCAAGGCTTGATTTTTATTCGTTTTCTGATACACAGATTCATCAAGACCTATATATTAACTGAAATTGTTTTGATTTCTAAGAAAAGCTTATTAAATGAAATGACCCGCTTGTTGAATAAATATAATCTTTCACATGGTAGTTTTATCACATGGGATATATTGTTTTTCATATCATTTAGCTTTTACATTTTACTATTTCACGACTATAATTCTATTAAATAAGTTCAATAGAAAATACTTAACACCACTTGCATTAAAAACCAACCCAACGGTAATTTATCAAAAAGTAACTGGAGGAGTATAATGTGGATTTAACAGTCGTATGAAAAAATGAAGAACAGTTTGGATGTGAGTATCTTAAACTAATGTCCAAAGCTGGGAATGCCATCATTGCTCAAGGAACGGTTATTTATTTAGGAAGAGAGCAATCTATAGCCCATAATGAGAACTATACCATTGAAACAGATGCCAATTGGGTTACAAAGAGGTTGAGTATAGTGGTAGATAATTTTCCAATGTCCGATGGGGAAGGAAACTGGTTCAATACAGATGGAGAGTCGATTAATAAACTAAAAGGAGCTATTGATATAGATATTTCTGCTATCCTTTTCTAACTCTTACCTATAAATAGAGTTAATTGGGAAAACAACCAACTAGGGCACTAGCATGCATAAACTTTTTATAAAAAAGTCAAGAAAATCATTTTGACGTAAGCTTATTTCTAGGCAATTCAAGTATAAAAGAATTGGATGTTTGCGTATATATTTTTATGCGCAAATTGTGTGAAAACCCCAACATTTAGTATAAAGCCTATATAAAAGGATGGCTGTCATAAAAAAGCAATGAAAATAGGTCTCCTTTAAGATATTACTTTTGCTATGCTGAAACAATATAAGATCACAAGTCATAAAGAAAGTGTACGGGGATAATTCTAAAAAAACATAAAGAAGATATTTTAATTGGAGGCGTTGCATTTGAAATTCAATATTATTAATCGTGACAAATGGAATCGAAAAGAATATTTTGAACACTTTTTACGACAACAAACAACATTTAGCCTGACGAATGAAATTAATATTACTATTCTTATGGAGAACTTAAAGAAAAAGAATTATAAGTTATATCCTGCGTTTATTTTCATGGTTACAAAAATAGCTAATTCCCACAAAGAGTTTAGAACTAGTTTTAACGCAGAAGGTAAGTTAGGTTATTGGACAGAGATTTTTCCTTCTTATACAATTTTTGATAAGAAGACGCACACATTTTCTAGCATCTGGTCACCAAATATAGTTCATTTTCCTGAGTTTCATTATCAATATGAAAAGGATGTAGAAAAATACAATGGTACAGGTAAATTGTTTCCAAAAACACCTGTACCAGATAATACTATCCCGATATCTATGATTCCTTGGAGTTCTTTTACAGCATTTAATTTAAATATTAACAATGGTGGAGATTTTCTCTTACCAATAATAACTGGAGGGAAATATACACCAGTGAATGATGGATTATTCCTACCTATTTCATTACAAATTCATCATGCTGTTTGTGATGGTTATCATGCAAGTGTTTTTATGAATGATTTACAAAAACTTGCTAATGAGAGCGCGAATTGGATTTAGTTGTTCCTTGGAGAGAGTATTATAAGAAGAACTGTTGAATCCGCTTCTCACTTTATAGAAAACAAAATTTGTGAATAAATGTACTAGTAGTGACGAGGGTCTAGCTTCTATAAAAGGGAACGATGGCGGAACAAGTAATAATCGAGTAATACATGGCTAATCTGTATTACTCGTTATTTTTATGACTTTTTACTAATGCTAGTAAAATGTTTGGAAAATTTCGCTTCGTCTATCTCTTGTAATTTTGATATTCGTTGCTGTTTTCTAAAATGAATTTTACTTCAGGGAATTCATCAACACTTCCTAACTTTTTACTTATACATAATGGATGCTATCTATTTTATTCAACACAGTGAATAATTGCAAGTTCCATAAGAGTCTCTCGTATTCATGAGTTGGAAAATATTTTTGTAAATTTCCTAAAATTAAAATGGATGGGACAATCTCGTCTTATGACTGAATAGCTTTGGTTCCTCGTTCATTCTCCTGATGCTTGTCTGCAGCTGGTTCATCTTAGGTGTGAATGGCTTGCGTTATATCTTCAACAGGATACTTTTACCAGCTCCGTTCTTCCAATCAGACCAACGATTTCCACTTGGTTTAAATCTTAATGACAAACCATTAAAGCAGCATTGAACAAAATTAATGACGCACTCCAAATTCATTATCAAGTTCGTAAACAAATATAAATATAGACATATATCTATATAGATGGTAATCTATGTACATGAAAATTTTTAAACAGGAGGATTTTATGGCGTATAAAGAGTTATCTAGCATATTAAAGACTTTAGCTGATCCTAGTCGATTAGAAATAATAGACATATTATCTTGTGGAGAATTATGTGCATGTGATCTATTAGAGCATTTTCAATTCTCACAGCCAACTTTAAGCCATCATATGAAATCCTTAGTGGAAAATCAACTTGTTATTTCTCGCAGGGATGGTACAAAGACAATGTATAGACTTAATCATGATATTATCACTGATGTTACAAGGCAACTTTCTTTATTAGGTTCTAACCATACACCGTGTATATGTGAAAATATACAAAAAGGTGAGTGTGAATCGTGACAGTATTAGCCATTCTGATATTTTTATTAACGTTAACATTTGTAATTTGGCAGCCTAAAGGATTAGATATTGGCGTAACAGCTATACTAGGCGCTATTCTTGCTATCGTGGCAGGTGTTGTTTCGTTTTCTGATGTAATAGACGTGACAAGTATTGTATGGAATGCAACCCTCACCTTTGTTGCTATAATTATGATTTCATTGATTTTAGATGAAATTGGATTTTTTGAATGGTCAGCAAGACACATGGTTTTAGCTTCAAAAGGAAACGGCGTAAAAATGTTTGTTTATATTTCTTTATTAGGTGCTATTGTTGCAGCATTTTTTGCTAATGATGGTGCGGCATTGATTCTAACACCTATCGTTCTAGCCATGGTTAGAAACTTAAATTTTGAAGAAAGAATAATCTTTCCATTTGTGATTGCAAGTGGTTTTATTGCAGATACGACGTCCCTTCCTCTTATTGTTAGTAATTTGGTTAATATTGTATCAGCAGATTATTTTACTATTGGATTTTTAGAATATTTTAGCCGGATGGTTATACCTAACCTATTTTCACTTGTAGCAAGCATTTTAGTTTTATGGTTATACTTTAGAAAATCTATACCGAAGCATTTCGATGATAAAGAACTGCAAGCTCCAGTAGAAGCAATAAAAGATACAAAGCTCTTTAAATATTCATGGTTTGTTTTGGGAATATTATTTGTTGGTTATTTAGCAAGTGAATTTTTAGCTATTCCTGTGTCCATCATTGCAGGTATTATTGCTATTGTGTTTTTACTATTAGCTAGAAAATCAAAAGCGGTAAATATTCGTAACGTCCTATTAGGTGCACCTTGGAATATTGTCATTTTCTCCATCGGTATGTATATCGTTGTATTTGGGCTGAAAAATGTAGGTATTACAAAAGTTTTAGCAAGTATGCTAACTTCATTGAGTGATAATGGACTATTTACAGGTATGATGGGGATGGGATTTATTTCGGCTTTCTTATCCTCCATTATGAACAACATGCCAACAGTTTTAATTGACGCTATCGCTATTGATCAGACAAATGTTACTGGTTTATTAAAAGAAGGTTTAATATATGCCAATGTTATCGGCTCTGACTTGGGTCCAAAGATTACACCTATTGGTTCTCTTGCTACGCTTTTATGGCTACATGTCTTATCGCAAAAAGGGATGAAAATTTCTTGGGGGACTTATTTTAAAACAGGTATCGTGATTACTATTCCTGTATTATTCCTTACACTGATAGGATTGTATTTAACATTATTAATATTTTAAAGGAATGAGGTGTTTTTATATGGCGAACAAAGTTATTTATTTTATTTGTACTGGCAACTCTTGCAGAAGTCAAATGGCGGAAGGATGGGCTAAAAAAATTTTAGGGGAAGAATGGGACGTCTATTCTGCGGGTATAGAGGCGCATGGCGTTAATCCCAATGCTATTGCGGCTATGAAAGAAATGAATATGGATATTTCTAGTCAAACTTCTGAGGTTATAAATCCAGAGATCATAAAGAAATCATCTCTAGTTGTAACGTTATGTAGTGACGCTGATATTAATTGTCCGATATTACCTTCTAATGTAACCAAAGAACATTGGGGATTTGACGACCCTGCCGGCAAAGAATGGTCGGAATTCCAAAGGGTAAGAGATGAAATAGGAAAAAGAATCCAAGAGTTTAAAACCACAGGAAAGTAAAGGAAGTGTAAACTAAATAATACAGGTAAGAGAGCGTTAACTTTTACGTTGTAGTTTAGTTTACACTTTTAAAAAGATTTTTCTATAGGTTATTTTGCTAAAATAGCTAGTTCATTTAAAGGATTAAACCCATTATTTACGTAAAATTGAAAAGCTGGAACTTGTCTTTCTGTGTTTAATAGTATTCCATTAAGCCCTTGCTTTTTAATCTCATCTTCTATAGTTTTTATAAACACAGTTCCAATTCCCTTATTTTGGAAAGAATGTGAGATACAAAACTCATCTATATAATACTCCATCCCTTTTATCCATGGCTTTTTCATCCCGATACATAAGCCGACTACTTCTTCCTTTATTTTTGCCACATAACCAAGAAAATAGTTGTTATCCAAGTGATTATCAAAAAAGTCAACCACTATTTGCCTAGATGAAAATATATCATTCCATGGTTCTTGGGAAAAAGTATCGATATATATATCAACGCATTTTTCTTTTACTGTTTCATCTAATTTATCTACTACAAGTATTACATCTGAACCTTCGAATTTTATTACTTTATGAGCCATATGATTTCCTCCTTATACAAAATTGAAAATGTAAGACTAAATTTATTAAGCTGATCATTGACTGGTTTGTTTGCTTCAAGGATAACTGCAAACTCTCTTCGGAAGCTTGGGTAATTCGTGATTATGCTTTTTCGCCGCCACTCGGATATTTCCCCCTTGAATTAGGCGCTTTTTTAGATAAGCATTCTCCCCACGGAGTAGTTCGACCTCTTGTTCAAGTTTTGTTCTCCTCGTCAGCTTTTAATCTTTTATTGATGTTTTTTAGGTTTATGAAATATTGTTGACGTCCTTTGGCCTAAGGGAGCACGTGAATGCCTTGATTATGCCATGATTGGATCTAATTAGCGATATATTAGATGGTTCATGTATGCCAAATTCAAAGCAATATCTAGATAGGACTCACCTGTTCTTAAATTATAGTTTAAAGCATTCCATTTAAATTGAACAGAATATGTTTTAGTGAATTTTCTTCGTTCCAAACCAAACACCAAACTCTTGTAAGCTTCATCCCATGTTTTTACAGTCTTTTTGGATGGCATATTCAAACTTATAGGCAACTAATTTGTATTCACCTTTACCAGCTAAATTCGCTTTTTATAACTGCCAATTTAAATGCTCTATCGTAGTTGGACAAAACACCCCTGGTAGTAGATTTTTCGGTCACTTAGGATACACATCAAAAATTCCAGATGTGGCGGTTTACTCTTTGCATCATTTCCGTAGCCCGAAGCAAGTAAAATTAGGGGGAGCGTTGCTTTTATTTATGGTATCTTTAAAAAAGCAATATATTTTTTTACTTATCAATCCAACGGCTATTTTTCTATTTAAGTTCTCAAACACATTGTATTTTAAAAATACATTACAGAAATGGGAGATGTAACAGATGCAAGAAAAAATATTGTTAGTAGAAGATGATCCATCCATTTCAGAGATGGTTACAAACTTTTTAGTAAAAGAAGGATTTTTTGTCATCCATGCCTCAGATGGAAAAGATGCGATGGATTTATTTGCGCAACAAACATTTGATCTGGTCTTATTAGACTTAATGTTACCAAAACGGAGCGGTATGGAATGTTTGCAAAGGATGAGAAATCAAAGCCTCGTTCCTGTTTTAATTATTTCAGCTAAAGACAGTGATGTAGATAAAGCACTCAGTCTAGGTTTTGGCGCAGACGATTATCTCGTAAAACCATTTTCCGTAATTGAATTACTTGCAAGGGTGAAGGCGTCCATCAGAAGAGCTACGGAGTATTCCAAACAGGAAGAAAAGCGAAAGCAAGAAATTATTCAAATCCATGAATTGAGGATCGACATAGATAATTTTCAGCTTACTAAAAATGGCATTACTATCAAATTAACCAACAAAGAATGGGAAATATTAAAGTTGCTTATTCAGCATCCTACAAAAGTATTTACAAAAGAACAGATTTACCGTTCGATTTGGAAAGAGGAATATTATAAAGATGAGAATGTAATTAACGTTCATATGAGTAGATTAAGAGAAAAAATAGAAGATGACCCAGCGAAGCCGAAATATATTGAAACATTATGGGGAATTGGCTATAGGCTAGGTGAATTCTAAATGATATTTATTTTAATGAGTCTTATTTTCATTTTAATGACTTGCAACTTCATACAGTATCTTCAAAGAAAAAATAGAGATAACAACCTAGAATACTTGAGTAATAAGCTTGAGCAAGTTTTAGAACAAGGTTCAGTAGGGCAATTATTATTAGTAACGGAAGATAAAAAGCTGCAAGTATTATTAATTAAAATAAATAAATTGCTGGATGCCCATCAACAAAAAATCGCAAAATATACTCAGTCAAGACGTTCTATGAAGAAAATGTTAACAAATGTCTCACACGATTTAAAAACGCCGTTAACAGTCGTATTAGGATATATTGAAATCATTCAGAAGGGCGGAACGATGGACCATAAGGAGCAAGAAAGACTCCTATTTCAAGTTCATCGTAAAACAGAAGAAATTATTGAGCTTATGAACGCTTTTTTTGATCTGGCGAGACTTGAATCAGGCGATAAGGAATTGGCACTTACGAAAGTAAATATGAATGAGATTTGCAAAGATAACTTACTCTCGTTCTACGATATAGTCCAAACGAAAGGATTAACGATCGATTTCCAATTACCCGATAACGCCATTTATGTACTAGGAAACAAAGAAGCATTGGACAGAGTCTTGCATAATCTTTTATCAAATGCCATCCGATATGGAAGTGATGGAAATATACTTGGTTTGACCTTATCTCTTAACGAAAAATATGTTTGTATTGATGTTTGGGATAGAGGAAAAGGGATTGATGAACAAAAGCAAGATCTTGTGTTTGAAAGAATGTTTACTTTAGAGGAATCAAGAAATAAAGCTCTTCACGGAAGCGGTCTTGGATTAACGATTACGAAAAGATTGTTAGAACAAATGAATGGAACGATACAGCTTCAGAGCCATCCATATCAGAAAACGACATTTACGGTTACGTTACCCCGAATGATCTATTAACTTAAGAAATAAGTAAGAATTAAGAAAGGGAAAAGCAACATCCACTTGGTACGATATATATAACTTTAAGAAAAGGATGGGAACATCGTGTATATCATAAAGACACATAACGTAACAAAGTTCTTGCAAGGGAAAGAAATCGTATCAAACGTAAATTTAAACGTAAAAAAAGGCGAAATATATGGATTCCTCGGTCCGAATGGATCGGGAAAAACTACCATTATGAAAATGCTAACCAATTTAATAAAACCTACTAATGGTGCAATTGAAATTTTTGGCCAACCTTTAACCCCTACCTCATACAATATGTTAGGTCGAATCGGAAGTATGATCGAATATCCAATTTTTTATGAAAGATTTACAGCTAAGGAAAACTTAGAACTTCATTGTAATTACATGGGGTACCATAATAAGAAAGCAATAAATGAAGTATTAGAAATGGTTCACTTAACTAATATTGAAAATAAACCTGTAGAGGACTTTTCATTAGGGATGAAGCAACGTTTAGGCATTGCCAGATCCCTTATTGCAAGACCCGAGCTATTAATTCTTGATGAACCAATAAATGGTCTTGATCCTGTGGGGATTCGCGAAATTAGAAACTTGTTCCAATTACTCTGTAAGGAATATAACATTACGATGTTCATTTCTAGCCATATATTAGCTGAAATGGAACAAATAGCTGATACGATCGGAGTTATTAATAAAGGAAAATTGGTTGAAGAAGTTTCGATGGAAGAGATAAGAGAAAAAAATACAGCATATATTGAGTTGGTAACGTCGAATCCTACAAAAGCATGTTTTATTCTTGAAAATAGACTCCAATTGGATAACTTTAAAATAATTGACCAGAAAATCATTCGTATTTTTGAACAGAGTGTAACACAATCAGAGATTTCGAAAGCTATGATATTAAACGATATTGATATCGAGTCCATAAATAAAAAGATAACGTCCTTAGAAGAATATTTTATGAAGTTAATAGATACAGAAGAATCCAATCAAGTAAAGTAGAATAAAAGAGGTGTGATATATGTCTGCATTAATAAAATTAGAATTGAAAAAAGTAAAAATAGGTTGGTATGTAAAAGGAGCAATCATTGCAAATATCTTGATCCTTTCTTTTCTTTTTATCATTGGATATGTTGAAAAGTGGGAAGGAAATAGTGTTTTCATCAACTACGACGAAGCTTTTATTATTCTAGGTGCACTTGTAAGGGCAACATTTATTATTTTTGCTGCGGTCTTAATTGTAAAGCTAGTAATTGAAGAGTTTAAAAATAAAACCGTTACTGTATTGTTTACGTATCCAATCAGTCGAAAAAAATTGATGGGGGCAAAATTAATGATTGTTGGTTGCTTAACCTTTATAACGGTTATGATTTCTAACCTGTTTTTACTTGGTGCCTTTATCGCATTGAATTTTTTCTTTGACATCATTCCAGGTACTCTTCCTGTGGATAAAGTAGTTCCACAAATAATTTCGGTTATTACATTTGCTTTTGCGACTGCAGGAACAAGTTTTATTAGTTTATATTTCGGTATGAAAAAATTTTCTGTCCCAGCGACAATTATTTCGTCGATTGTGATTGTTGCTATCATTAGCTCTCATAATCCAGTTTTTTCTGTAGCATCGAATGTTTATCTTCCGTTGTTATTAGCCGTTGTTGGAATTTGCGTTGCCTTTATGGTAATTAGAAGAATGGAAAAAATAGATATCATTTGAGGAGACGGGTGAACCGTATAAACTCTCGTTTATTTTATTAGTAGTCAGCTATATACTAGAGATTGGTAAAATATTCATCTATATGAAAAAGGGTAGTAGAAACGTCGATTTGCTAAAGAAGCTGTCGTCACCCGTATGGAACGCTAAAAAGCAAATAGCGTTAGTGATACATTAAGGATGCTAACTAAAAAAGCCTTGCTGTGTATGATATGCTCCCCTTAAGGTAGACAGGATTAAAAAATAAAAACCTGTTATCACCTTAAGGGGAATTTTTTATGTCCAATCCATACAAATTTTACTCTAGCCAGTTTAAGTATGAAGTGTTAAAGGCATATAAGAATGAAGATTATACCCTAAAAGAATTATGTTCAAGATACAGAATTGCGGATGTAAATGATTGAGCTGAGAAATAGGAGAGATACGGTCTCAAAGAATTCAAGTACAAGGAAATCATTATTCTAAAGCTTTTAAACAAGTAGCTGTGGTGAAGCCGCTAAAAACAGAGTTTAAATCGATTTTCCACGCGGAGCAAGTTCTTCATCCTATGCTATCCTGTCCAAGATTGATATTTTTCTATAAAGGTTGGTGCGGGAGCATGCTGTATATTTAGGTCAATAGAGAGGACATTTTCTACTCCTAATCATCCTTTTTCTCATTTTTTGCTGATTTTGATATGTATAAAAATAGCCTAATTTATATCTTGTATCGGCAAAAATTTAAATATTAATAACAGTTGAATGTGTTAGAAGTGGCGAATTGCACTATACTAAGGACAAAAATTCTTTTGAAATCTTGCTTTCTCATCAACAAAATATAAAATAGTTTTAGAATTATCTTATAATATGACTAAGGAGGTGTAGAAAAAGCTATGGATAACTACCCAATCCAAAATATCCCTCCCGAATATTGGACTGCAATTTCAAATAACGATAGTAGCTTCGATAATCAATTTTACTACGGGGTTAAAACAACAAAGATTTTCTGTAGACCTTCATGTAAATCTAGGGTCCCTAATAAAGACAATGTATTTATATTCGAAAATGCACAAGCTGCTTTACAAATTGGATTCAGGCCATGTAAAAGGTGCAAACCAGATAATATTTTATTACCGAATGAACAATGGATTGAATTGATATGTGAGTGGATAGAAAAAAATTATCATGAAAATATTTCTTTAAATATATTGGCGGATACTTTCCATTCAAGTCCTTTTCATCTACAAAGAACTTTTAATAAAATAAAAGGAGAAAGCCCTTTGAATTATCTCCAACGAATTAGGGTAAATAATGCTGCAAAAAAATTACAAGAAACTGATCAATCAATACAATTTATATCTTCTTCCGTAGGGTTTCCAAATAACTCTTATTTCAGTACAGTTTTTAAGAAACATTACAATTTAACTCCAAATAATTACCGGAAAAAATTCAAAACCTAATATCACAGAAAAAGGAGCGAACAATCAATGGGATATAAAAATTATGTTTTACTTTTAGGTGCTGATCAATATTTGAGAGAAAGAGCTTTAGCAGGCATAAGGGAATTAACTCCATATCCAATTTGGACCGCTTCAGTAGAAGCAAAATACAAAAAAAATAGATATTTTGATTATAACTTGGAAGCTAATCCACAAGATGAAATAAGCTTATTAGAAGCGATTGAAAGACAAGAATTAAAAGGATGGTCACCTAAAGCAATAATACCTTTAAACGATTGGACGCTTAAAGTAGCACATAAGCTAAACAAAAAATTAGGTCTTACTAGCATGCCTGAAAAAGTAATAGAATTATCTAGAAATAAAGATATAATGAAAAATGCATTTTTAGAAAACGGTCTTCCGACAGCCCCGTTTAGATTAATAAATAACGAAAAAGAATTACTCCTAGCATCTGAAGAGGTAGGTTATCCAGCAATAATTAAGCCTTTTGATTTTGGGGGGAGTGGTGGTGTATATCTTGCTAACCATATCTCAGAAGCAATGGAGTGTTTAAAGAAGTCGAAGAAAGTAGTAAGTAAATACGCAAATGACTTTGGGATAGATGGTAGTAGTTTTATATTTGAGAAATACATTAAAAGTGAAGAAGAGATTTCAATAGAAGTTGTTTGTTATGACGGGGAATATAAAGTATTAGCCGTCACTGAAAAATATCTAACACCCGAGCCCAGATTTGCCGAAATAGGACACTTAGTACCAAGCCATAGGACAGAGGATGAAAATTTAAAAGAAATTGCTTGTAAAGCTTGCGATTCATTAGGAATTACAATGGGGTTAGCACACGTAGAATTAAAAATACAAAATAATAAACCATGGATTATTGAAGTAGGGGCTAGACCAGCTGGGGATGGAATAATGGACTTAATAGAAAGAGTGTTTGATATTAATCCTTACAAATTACATGCCGCATCTTATTTAAATATAAACCCTTTTGAATTTTTTTCAACATCTCTAGAACCAAATGGGACAGCAGCAATAGCTTTCTTAAAAGCAGAACCAGGAGTTATTAGTAATATTAAGCAACCTATTAACCTTCCTGAAGAAGTAGAGTCGTTATGGATCCATGCACAAATTGGTAATTTTTCAGAAGAAGGCAAATGCTGGAAAGACAGAGAAGGTGTTATCGAATTATTTTGGGACCAAACTTTTGACTACAAACCAACTCAACCTATACTTATATCAGAATATTTATCATCAGAAATATTTACGGTCAAGGAAGTTGTAAAATATCATGATTAAATATATTTGGTTATCCGGTATATATAGATTCTTTTGTGGCGCAATAATTTTAGCAATTAACTGGAATTTAGCTATCGGGGACGATAGCAACTTTATATCATTAGCTATAGCTGTTCTTTTTTCATTTATTCCAGCAATATTTGTTCCGGTATTATTTAGACAATTGTTTAATAGATATCAAGGGCCGTTTCTAACATCGGTATCATTAATTGGTGTAGTAATTAGTTGTATTTTATTGAGTAGTTTTTACACATCAAATACTCTACTAATTATGATCAATTTTCTAATATGGATTTTCTTTTTTATGATGGAAACAACTTGGGAGACATGGTTTGTTGATTTGTCAAAAAATTATTCAGAAAAAGCCGTTTCTAAATATAGTTCGATATCCATGACCGTTAATCAAGTCGCCTTGATGTCTGGTCCATTAGCTGCGCCACTTATAATTGATAATTTATCTTATGAATTATTTTTTTACTTGATGGCTTTAACATTCTTCTCCGTCTCAGTTATGTCATATTTCCAAAAGGTACCAAACAATGGGAATGAGGTTACTAATATGGAGGGTGATACTAAAAAAATAAACTTATATTTATTTTTTTCATTAGTTCTGGTATGGCCAACCCTAGGAAGCATTAACTTTATGTTACCAGTATATGTGACTATTAATCACGGTAATATGTTAAATGTTGGAATATTAGATGCATGTATTAGTATTGGTATGGCACTAATCGGTATTGTTTTCTCGACACTAAAAGTGAATGACCTACGAATAAGAACGGTACTATCAGTTACATCTATTTTAGCTGGATTTACTACATGGTGGTTCAGTGGATATTCAATAGTTGGTAACGCCATTGGTATTCTATTACTAGGATTCGGTTTCGGTGGGTTAAGAATCATGATAAGGTATGTATTGGCAAGAAATTATACCCCTCAAGATGTAGCAAAATTAGTATCGAGGGCTAACGCTCTGTCATTACCGATATTAGGGATTGTATTAGCAACTGTCATGATTTCTATAAGACATACTTGGACAGCACCTTTTATTCTATCAACAATTATGTGTATGTTTCTGACACTAGGCTTAATGTTTGAGCAGAAAAGAAAAGAGCAGAATCAATATCAGGAATCAAATTTAGCGAAATAAAAAAATGACCATATTAGGTCATTTTTTTATTGTTTTATTATAATGGTTTTATTTTCATATACAAAAACCCGGTCATCGATGTGGTATTTTATTGCGTCTAGCAGAGTCTCTGATTCAATACCTTTTCCATGTTTTTGGTACTCATTCAGGGTTAATCCTTCAGGTATATGAATCGATTTTTGTGTTAATATAGGTCCGTCAGCTAATTTTTCAGTGACATAATGCGCTGTTGATCCAAGGCGATAATATTTACATGTACCCTTGCTAAGACTACAAAATCTATGTTTTTTTCTTTTAAAAGTTTAAATGCAATGTGATCGTTTTGTTTATTATTAGCTGTTAATTTTAATTGATGAGAAGGTATCCCATATGACTATATTGACTAATTATATGAGCATTGAGTATTTAAAATGACGATATAATTTTAATCTATAATTGTTACCATTCATAATCCATCCCCTCATTTATTTAACCACATTAATTGGAAACAACAGAAAATTCTGCGTGGTTTTCAGAATATGTAGAATAAACAACAAAAATGCCAAAAAAAACCAAAGCATTAAAATTCTGACTTCCTTACTATTAAGACATGGGTAGTTATTCCAACATATCTTTTGGTGTATGTTTTTAAAGGGGGATGAAATTTGAATGAAAAATACACCTTGCTTTATGATACAAAGGATATATTTGATGAAAGAGAAAAATTTCTATTAAGAAAGCTAAAGGTCGTTTTAATGAGTGATTTAAAATTACTTGAAAGAAAAGATCTAGAAAAATATAACATGTTAATTATATTAGAATCCGACAATCTATCGAAAGGGGAAAATATTAATCAGAAAGGATTTGATAGAGCACATATTTCAATTATTAGAATAAGTCAAGTACCTAAAGCAGATGTCTTTGAGTTAATTATCAACATTATCAATACACAAATAGACTTCAATGAATTAACCCACATAAGTAATGAGAAAATAATTGAAGCATTACTTTACATTGACAATAATCTACAAAATTCTGACCTCAACTTAAAGAGTGTATCAAACTATGTATACTTAAATACTTCATATTTTTCTAGGTTCTTTAAAGGAGCCATGGGGATTGGATTTAATGACTATATAATACAGCTTAGAATATCAAAAGCTAAACAAATGCTTGCAAATGGACATTTAGTTACAGATGTATGTATGGCAATTGGTTATACTAATTTGTCTTACTTTTCCCAAATATTTAAAAAGAGGGTAGGAGTAGCCCCTTCCAAATTTAGAAAGCGTTATTATTCAATAAATAAGGAGGAAAATAATGTATAGAAATTATTATGATCTTATTGGTGTAGGATTTGGCCCAGCTGGAATTGCTTTAGAAACTGCAATTAGAGATGCAGAGGAAAATAGTGGGGAGGAGGTTTACAAAAGAGTCTTTTTAGAAAAAAACAGTGACTCTGCATGGCTACCTGAGATGTTATTACCTGGTACAGATATTCAGCATCACTTTTTAAGAGATTTTGCAACGCCTCGAAATCCAAGGAGTCAATATACATTTTCAAATTACCTATTTGAAAAAGAAAGATTGTTCACTTTTGGTTTGTTAGGTCGCCCAAGTCGTACTGAATGGTCTGATTATGTCCAATGGGTGTGTATGAAAATCGATAATAAAGCTCAATTTAACGAAGAAGTTAAGCTGGTTGAACCAATAGTTGTAGAGAATTATGTAGAAGGCCTTAAGGTACACACCATAAATAATTTAAATAATAAGAAAAATATTTACCAAACTAAAAGTCTTATCTTGAATTCCGGTAGAAAACCCTTTATACCTAGCTTGTTTAAAAATAAACAAGGCGACAAGGTTTTCCATGCAAGTAAGTTTAAAAGTTCAATACAGAATATTAGTAGTGATAATAATCTTACATTTACGGTAATTGGTTCTGGCCAGAATTCTGTAGAAATAATTCTTTATCTAGCAAATAAGTTCCCAAATTCAAAAATTAATTCGGTTATTAGACATACAGGTTTTCGACTATATGAACTAGGTCATTTCACAAATGAAGTTTTTTTCCCTGACTTTACAAATTATTTTTACTCCTTAACACAAAAGGATCGAGATAAACTCTTCGAGCAAATCAAGCATACAAACTATTCAGCAGTCGACGATGATGTCAGCGAGTCCTTATATTGGAAAATGTATGAGGATAAGATTAGAGGTGAAGAACAGATAGAATTACATCGTTGTAAAGAAATCATCGATTTATCGGGACATAAAGGTAATTACTTATTAAATATCAAAGACATATATAACAAGGAAGAAAGTTACATTCATACAGATTACATTATTCTGTGCACTGGTTTTTTTGAGGAGGAGTATCCTGAAATTCTTCAACCAATGAAAGAGCACCTTAATTATAACAAAGATAATAGCATTCAAGTTTCCAAGGATTATAAAGTAAATACTAAATCTAATGTTAGAGCAAATATTTACCTTAATGGGTTAACAGAAAGGACCCATGGAATTGGAGATGCGGCTTCTTTTACTATGATGGCTACAAAAGCACAAAGAATACTTGATTCAATAAATAAAAACACTTTGATAAAAGAAGGTGATTTATTTTGAAAGTACATTACTCGGATAAAGTCTCACAAGTATGGCCACTGTTTACTAACGTCGCTGTAGACTATGGGAAAGGTGTCCATTTATATGACCGTTTAGGTAGGGAATTTATTGATTTTACATCAGGAATTGGGGTTACTAATACTGGTCATTGTCACCCTAGAATAGTTAATGCAATCAAAGAACAATCCGAAAAGTTATTACATGGACAAACAACAATCCTATATAACTCAATGTTGGATCAACTATCGTACTCGATTCAAAAGATTTTACCAGAAGAATTGAATTGCTTCTTTTTTTCTAATAGTGGAAGTGAGGCAGTAGAAAGTGCTATCAAATTAGTACGTCATGCGACTGGAAAGCCTAATATTATTTGTTTTCAGGGAGGTTATCATGGTCGTTCTATCGGAGCTCTATCATTAACCACTGCCAAATCAGTATATCGATCGGGTTATCAACCTCTTATGCCGGGTGTATTCGTTAGCCCTTATCCTTATTTCAAACAATATCAAGAAGAAGATACAGAAAAGAGGACAAAACAATGTTTAGATGAACTGGAACATTTGCTAAACTCTCAATCTTCCCCAAGTGAAACAGCAGCTATGATCATTGAACCAGTATTAGGAGAAGGAGGGTATGTACCACCTTCCAAAGAATTTATGAAGGGGGTAAGAGAACTATGTAATAAGCATGATATACTCTTAATTTTTGATGAAATACAAACTGGATTTGGAAGAACTGGGGAATATTTTGCATTTAAACATTTTGATGTTGTACCAGACATACTTGTTATTGCAAAAGGAATAGCTTCTGGATTACCTCTAAGTGGGATAGTCGCAAATAAAAAGCTTATGGATAAATGGATTCCTGGTTCGCATGGTGGCACATACGGACCTAATCCGCTATCTATGGCTGCTGCTATTGAAACGATCAAAGTATTAGAAGAAGAAGATCTTATAAATAATTCTAAGCAGATGGGTAGTTATCTATTGTCTGGATTAGAAAAATTTAAAAATGAATATCCCGAAATAGTTGATGTACGCGGAAAAGGTCTAATGGTTGGTTGTGAATTTGTTAATGAAAATGGCAGTCCTGGGTCTTTAATAGCTGAAGAAGTCAGAAAAGAAAGTCTAGCACAAGGATTAATATTATTGATGTGTGGGCCATACAATCAAGTGATTAGATGGATACCCCCACTGACAGTAAAGAAAAGCGACATTGATAAAGCTTTAACTATTTTCGGTTCGGCTTTGAAGAATAGTTTAGGTAGAAAAAATGAACTATGATGTAATAGTTGTTGGGGGAGGAATAGTAGGAGCAAGTATTGCTTTTTATCTTACTAAAACTAAAGGGATTAATGTCTTATTATGTGAAAAAGGGAAACCGCCAGGTGATGGTGCAACTAGTATTTCTGGTGGGTTAATAAGAGTACATCATACGAATAAAGCAAATCAATATTTGTCTTTTAGAAGTTTACAAATATATAGGGAGCTTATGAAAAACAGTAAAATGGATTTTGGTTATAATCCAATCGGTTTTTCATTAATTGTTAGTCCCGAATACGTTGAAAATCTAAACAACAATGTACAGTATATGAACAAATTAAAGCTACCAACAGTAATTTATTCTCCACAAGAATATAGTTTAAGGGAAAAATTTATTAACGTGGAGAATATAGGTGCTATATCTTACGAACCACTTGGGGGATATGGTGACCCAGCAAAATCGAGTATCACTTTCTTGAATGAGGCATTAAAGCAAGGACTTCATTTAATGGAAGGAACAGAAGTCGAAAAGTTATTAATGAAGAAAGATAAAGTAGTTGGTGTGAAGACGAATTTTGCAAACATCTATTCTAAACAAGTAATAATCGCTTCAAATTTTTGGAGCAAAAAGCTTACGAAACAACTAGAATTTAACATACCCTTATATACCAAACGATTAGGTGTTGTATTTGCACATACACACAATTATAATGTTCTTTCTCATTCTTATATCGATGATACTTCTGATACGTACATGAGACCATTTCCCGACGGAAGAATTCTAATAGGAATAAAGTCTTCTGATTGTAATACGAATATTGACCATTTAAGCAAAAAAATCCATTATAACGAGGCTGAAGAAGCTCTATTTAGGGCTTCTAAAAGGTTTCCAGTTCTTAGTAAAGCAAAACTTTTAGGTGGGCGTATTGGATTTGATAGCTATACCCCTGATCAATATCCTATTATTGGACAATCGGAAATAGAAGGGTTGTATCTATCAATAGGTTTTAGTGGAGGAGGCTACAAAATTGCTCCTGCAGTTGGAGAATTTATAGCTGAAGAAATAACTGAAAATAAAAAAACTAATGAACTTAAGTATTACGGACTGGAACGATTTAAGGGTTATAATAACACCTATTTTCAAACAAGTAACATGTATAAATATATGTAATTATCAAGAAAGGAGAATTGTTATGGAGTGGAGAACTAGTCATCCGTATTATATGTATGATGAAATTGTGTTACAACCAGAATATTTAAAGAAACTCTTCCTATCCTTTAAAATTCAAAATCACGATAAAATTTTTAGTGCCTTAAAAGATAGTAATAGAATTTTTCTTGTTGGATGTGGAACTTCTTATAACGCAGCTATGTCCAGTTTTAGTATCAGTCAAATTATTTTTAAAAAAGAAAATAAGTTTAGAGCAATACCAGCTCGAGAATTAATGTCTCCGGACATTTCCCTAAACAATAAGGATGTAGTAATTGCTTTCTCTCATTCTGGTGACACAAAAGCTACGTTTGATTGTATAGAAATGGCGAATCAGAACAACTGCAAAACCATATTGGTTACTGGTAATACTGATAGTAGATGTGCAAATATATCCGATTTTGTCTTTACGTATGGGTATCAAAAAGATAAGTCTCTTGCACATACAATCACCTATACACTAAGTGTTTTCCTTATGTTACTAATTATGGGTATATTATCAAAAAGAATGGGTGGTGTTGCTATAGACGATAGAATTAATTCTATAGCTATTCAGTTACCTTCTCTTTTCGAAAATATTATTAACCGTAGAAAAGAAATTAAAAAAATAGCAGAAAGTCTAAAAAGTAAATTTTATGTTATTTGTGGCAATGAAAGCACCATCGGTGTAGCTCATGAAGCAGCATTGAAGTTTGGGGAAGTTCACTATACTCCTACAATTAGTATGGATATAGAACAAATATTCCATGGACCATTAGTAATGTGTGATAAAGATACTACAATAGTAGTAACCACTAGCAATATTAATATAGACAGTAGAATATCTGATCTATTTAAGGCAAGTAGGATTATTGGTAGTACATCAGTACTTTTTACAACCGAAAAAAGCAGTGTAAATAATTCTAATTATGTGTTTCATATGCCACATTGTCATGAACTCTTAGTTCCATTACTGTACACTTTACCAATGCAACTGATTAGTTATTATATCTCAATAAACAAAAAACTAAATCCAGATTACATCCGTAGAGATCAGTTAGCCTATAAAGAAGCGCGTGAAGCCTATGAATAAAAAACTTGTAGCAAAAACTGTTAACCCTCATGGGGTAATTGATAGGATAAAATCTCAAAATGCCGATAAAGAAGTTTTTAGAATTGGTATTAGCGCTAATTTAGGTGGGCATACAAGAGAATTGTATGCAGGGGTAGGGCTTGCAGTTCAAGAATATTTAAACGAAGAAAAGGGAGCTTATAACATTGAATTATTATGGGAAGAGAGCTCATTCGAACAAGGTTCTACAAGAAGGGCAGCAAACCTGTTAGTAAATAGAGGTGCTGAGGCTATAATTGGCCATTTGAGCGCAAATCAATCACTTGTAGCAGCTAGTATATATTCAGATATAGGCATTCCCTTTCTTGCTCCCGGCACTACACACCCTCTATTAACTGAACAAGGGTACGATAATATCCTTAGAGTCTGTGGTAGAGATGAGAATATGGCTTCTGAAATGGTCAAGTTAGCGAAAAAATTGGTCTATAATAATCAATTACAAATCGTTTATCAGCAAAATAATTATGGTGAACAGTTATCCATGTTACTTAAGAGATCAATAAAAGAAAAAGGTCTTCATGAGAAAAAACCCTTAATAATTAGTGAAAATGTGATAGCAGATATTGATAATGAAGATACCATATTATTTGCAGGCACTTATGAAGGAGCAGTGTTATTAACGGAGCAAATAAAAAAATCTAACTTTAGGGGTGCGGTTATATTTGGTGATGATATTTTTGTTGCTGACTTCCCCATTCTTATAAATGATAGCAAACAACTTTATACGGTTTCGACAAAGAAAGAACTATATAACATTAACTATGAGGAATTCTCTAAAAAATATAGCGAATTAGTCTGTATGAATCCTGCTGCTTATTCGGTTACAAGTTATCTTGCAGCAAAGATTCTACTAAAAAATATCAAAATATTGAAAAAAATGGGTTGTAAAACGCTCGTAAACAGGTTGAAAAGTGGCGTTTTAATAGGAAACAAGGAAATTTCTTTTTCACCAAATGGAGATGTTTTAGATTTTGAGTGGGATATTTACAGAATAAAAAATAGAGGATTCTTAAATGTGAATAGGAGTGATTTATAATGCCAGTTTTATTTTCATTCGGATTAACTTGTAATTTAGATACTGCAAAGAAAGATTTAGGTAATTGGAAAAAATATTCTAAAGCAGTTTTAAAAGATCATATCTATACATTTTCAGGGTTCCACCCAGACTTCCATGGAGGAACATCAACTGTAATTCATAAGGACGGTGGAGAAGTATTAGGAATTGCATTTGAAATCAATGAAAATCAAGTTAATTTCCTTACGGATAATGATTATGGTTATGAATTAAAGGAAAAAGAAATACTTATTTCAGATAAAAAAGTAAAAGCTTATATTATGGAACCTACAATTGTTGAAGAATTAAGAGAGCCTTCTTTGACTTACTACGAAAGTGTTAAAACTGCCTTAAATCAGCACTATCCAAAAGAAATTGTAGATCGTTATTTGGAGAGGGCGCTTAAAAGAACAAAGAAGCAAGGGGTGAATATCCAACGGTATAATCCTGATAGTTACAAGCATGAGTATGGTTCGTTACTGAGAAGAATATATCCTTGGGATAAAAGCCGTAAATCACCATTTGGTTCGGGATTTATAATAGTACAACCTGGAGAAACAACACAACCCCACAATCATGATGAGGAAGAAACTTTTATCATCCTTGAAGGAGAAGGTGTTATAAATGTTGATGGAGAAACACAAAAAGTATACCCAGAAGATGTTATTTACTTCGAGCCCTTCTCTGTCCATTCACTTCATAATACAGGGGATAAGGAACTAAAGTTTTTGGCAGTTTGGTGGGGAGCTGTTGGAGTTGAACAGTATCAATTGGAAAATAAAAATTGGAAACAATAAGGAGGGTGAAAAATGAATAAAATGTTTGTTACAGCAACACCACCTACACCTAATGGTGACCTTCATATCGGTCATTTAGCAGGCCCTTATCTAGGAGCAGATGTTTATTCACGTTTCAAAAAACTACAAGGTAACGACGTTTCTTATATTACTTATGGCGACGATAACCAAAGTTATGTATCTACGACTGCTAATAATAAAAAGATAGATCCAGTTGCAATGGTTGAAAACAATAACACTACTATAATGTCTACATTAAAGGCGGCTAATATTGAAGTGGATTTATATAAAACACCACTAGGTAATAACAAACATACAAATTATGTTTTAACCTTCTTTTTAGAACTATATAATAGTGGGAAATTAAAAAAGAAAACTAAGGATATTTTATACTGTCAGGATTGTAATTTATATTTGTATGAATCATTTGTTAAAGGATTGTGTCCCTATTGTAAAAATGAATCATCTGGTAACTTATGTGAAGCTTGTGGCCAAATAAATGATCCAATTGAATTAGAACACCCAACTTGTACTATTTGTGGAACAACGCCTAAAACAACTCAATATACGGGACTTTTTTTTCCGATCAACGAGTATAAAGATAAGTTAAAAAAATTTTATTCATCTAGAACTACTTGGAGAGCTCAATTGATGGAATACTGTAATTATATCGTTTCAAAAGATATTCCAGACTATCCAGTAACCTATCCTTCAAGTTGGGGAATTCCAGTTCCTATTGAAGAGTTCAAGGGACAAGTAATCAATGTGTGGTTTGAAATGTATCCAGGGACTTTAGAAAGTATGGAATCAGATAATATATATTCTGATAATTATACAACTAACAGCACCTTAATACAATTTCTCGGCTTTGATAACAGTTTCTTTAATGCTGTATTGCATATCGCTAGTGCATTTGCTATAGATAGAGATGAGTTATTACCTGAACATATTATTACTAATTATTTTTATTTGCTTGATGAAAAAAAATTTTCTACTAGCAAAGGACATGCTCTTTGGGGTAGTAAAATCTTACAAGATATTCCATCAGATAACCTAAGGTTTTATTTGTCTTTAACCAATCCTGAACATATGCAAACTAATTTCTCTTTAGACGATTTTTTTGAAGCTAACAAGAAAATGACTAGTAAATGGGAAGAAGCAGTAAATAGATATGTTGATATAGTTAATCAAGATTTTAAGGGAACAATACCAAAAACTGATTCGATACACTACCAAGCTACCAGCCTGATACAGAGAACAAAAAATAATTTAGAAAGATATTATGATTTACAACAATTTAGTTTACGAAAAGCCGCTCATGAATTAGAAGATTATATGGATTCTATAAAAGACTATTTGGATAGGATAGTTATACCTTTGAAAGATAAAGATATTCATATGTATAAACGACATGTAGCTAACTTTAGTTATATACTAAGTTCTCTGGCTATCTTCTCTTTCCCCATAATGCCGAATTTCTCGAGAAAATTATATAGAAACTTAGGGGCAAAAGATTCCGATTTAAAATGGGAAAACCTATATAATATCGATACATTTACCGAAGTTGGAAATGAAAAGCAATTTTTTTTCTCCGTCATATCTAGGAGAAAATCATGAAAAAGATAAAAGTTCTCAAATTTGGTGGGAATTCTTTGCGAACAATTTCAGACCGCAAAAATATTGTTAAGACTATTAGTAAGGAAAGAGATAATGGGTTTAATTTAATTATAGTTGTATCTGCAATAGGAAGATTGGGGGATCCTTATGCAACTGATACACTATTAAGACACATTAAACATAATGTATTATCCCCAAGAGAAACAGCGCAAATTACTTCTTGCGGTGAAATTATTTCGAGTATTGTATTGAGTTCACACTTAAATTCCTTAGGTATAAAGGCATCTGCTTTGACAGGGGCAAGAGCTGGAATAAAAACATCTAATGATTATTTAAATGCAAGGATAATATCTATAGATAAAAAAAATATAGATAACCTAATTAATGAAGGTGACATTCCAATAGTGGCTGGATTCCAAGGGGAAAATAGCTATGGTGAAACAACCCTACTTAGTAGGGGAGGAAGCGATGTAACTGGAGCAGCCATATCCCAAACTTTCGATGCTTGCCAGTTGGATATTTATACAGATGTACCTGGAATCATGACTACAGACCCTAAAATAACAAAATCTGCTAAAACATTAAAATACCTAAATTATGATCAAGCCTTAAAGATTGCTACTAGTGGTGGTAAAGTAATTCACCCAGAAGCAATTAGATGGGCTAAAGAAAATAATATAGTGATTAAAATTAAATCTTTATATAATACACAAGAAACTACTATTACTGAAAATTCAAATTATGATCAAACGCGAGGTAGTATCATTTGCCTTACAACAAATTCGATGGATGACAAAAAAGGAAAAATAACGATTATAGGCGATAGATTAAATAAGAATCGAGATATTCATAGTTATATTTTATACGACGACCTGAATATTCAATCATTTTCTTTTTTGCATGATAAAATCGAGTTAATATTACCAAAACATAACGTCAACAATTGGATAAAAGTGTTTCATGAAAATTTTATGGAATGATTTATAAAAAATTAATAAACAACTCATGCCTATTGGTATGGAGTTGTTTATTAATTAATATGTTATAAAACAATTCCAATATAGTTTTATCAGTATATGAGCCTCCACAAGAAAAAGGTCGCATACGATTCATATCCTTTCCAAGATGAGGCAATTTTTTTAATTTCATTAATTGATGGTTTTTTATCTAAACCACCAACTAATTTTATAGCATTATGTAGACCCACATCGTTTATAGGAAAGGCATCAAGATATCTTACACACCTTAATAAGACATAGTTTGCGGTCCATGGACCAATTCCTTTTATTTCAGTTAGAGTATTAACAGCTTCATCAATATTAGATAGTTGCAATAATTTCTCTTTTGATACTTTTTGGTTATCAATAGCACATGCAATTTCTTTAATGTATTCACATTTTCTTCTTGACATTCCTAATTTAAATAATTCATCAATGCTTTCAGAAGCTATTACGCTTGCGGTAGGAAACAACCAATAATCCTCATTATCATAATTAATTTTTTTGCCATATTTTTTAATAAATCTATCTTTTAACGTAGAGGCAAAAGTTAAATTTATCTGCTGACCTAAAATAGCCCATACAAAGGCCTCGAAAATGTCAGGTATTCCTATATTTCTTAAACCATAAAATTTTGATAATGGGAGCTGAAGGTACTTGTCATTTTTAGCAATGTCGTAGAAAGTGGTTAGATTTGTATCTAAATCAAGCCAGTCTCTAACGTACAATATAATCTTATTTTCCGTTATTTCGTTGAACTTTTGATTAAAGTCCTCAATGTGAATAATTAGTTCATTAGAATATTCATAAACCTTTAAAAAAAATGGATTTTCATCTATGACAATAAATCGTTTTACACTTTTATGATCAGTATGAAATAATCCATCTTCTGTACTTTTTAAATAGTCCAGGTTCATATTAAAAGAAAAATCCTTGGGGTAAGATATGCTCTTTTTTATTAACATTATGAAAACTCCTTTTGAACATATTAATTATAAAGTTAGCACAAATACACGTACCATAATGTTGTTATCTTGCTTTCATATTCTTATTTACTTGTAAAAATAAAAGGCTCTATACTAAATGTGGTGGTACTCCTTATTGCGCCAATATGCAGAAAGATGTAAAAAAATGCACTCATTCCCCCTCTTTTGATCATCTTGAGTTGCAGAGACAAAAGCTAAAGGAGAGGGGAAGAGTGCAATATCATCTTCTCATAGATTTATTGGGGATAAAAGTTAAACGAGCAGAAGTATGGGAGGTAAAAGAAGAATCCACGAAATTATTGGTAGAGCTTTATACAAGATTAAAAAGCAAACATGTCCATCCTGTAAGGCGAAAACAAAGTGAGTGCATAGCTACCGAAAGCAGTTGGAGACCTATAGTTCACACGTGGGCTACAAATAAGCAGTTGGAGGTGAATCAATACCCCAACTAATGGAAGATTCATTTTATTATGGTGGCAATACAATGGTTCATTACCAAGATATCTTAGGTAGAAATTTAAATTTCTACAAAAAATCTTACATTTAACTATAAACAATAGAAAATACATACCGATATAAATAATGCATCACCAAAAAAGATAGTTTATCTAACTTTAGAAGAAGCGTTGGACAAGAATTATCCTTATGGATGAGCGAGGATTCAAGGCAAAATGGAAGTACAAAAAATCTCTGGAACAAAAGAACAAACCTAACACTAAAAGCACAATTCCAGAAGGTTTTAACATGATGCCCGAATAAATTCATTTCGATAATAACTCCTATTATCAGGAGATTATTATAAATAAAAACTAGCATTTCACAAGGATGGGTCTTGCTAGTAAAAACAAACACATGGAGGTAGAAAAGGTATGATTATTAATCACAACATTGCAGCGTTAAACACACATCGTCAACTTTCTAACAACAACAACGCTGTGCAAAGCTCACTGGAGAAGCTTTCTTCAGGTCTGAAAATTAACAAAGCAGGAGATGACGCAGCAGGTCTAGCAATCTCTGAAAAAATGCGTGGTCAAATCCGCGGGTTGGAAATGGCTCAAAAGAACGCCCAAGACGGTATTTCTTTAATCCAAACAGCTGAAGGTGCGATGAATGAAACGCACGCAATCCTTCAACGTATGCGTGAATTGGCAAACCAATCTTCTAACGACACAAATACGGATCAAGACCGTGCTGAGCTACAAAAAGAAGTCGATCAATTAGCGAATGCATTAAATGATATTTCTGAAGACACAGAATTTAACACGAAAAAATTACTTGATGGAACGTTAAAAGATGCAACATTCCATGTTGGAGCAAATGAAGGCCAAAATTTAAAAGTTTCCATTAGTAATATGAGTGGAAATGAACTAAAGGTAGCTACAACACATACTGCTGAAGCAGATGGAGCCATTGCTGGTTATACTTATAAGGAAGCTGCTACATATACTGCTTCCACAGATAAGACGGACCCAGCTAATCCAGATCATGAAATTTCAGATGGAACTACTACTGCAACATGGCAACCGGCTGATCCTGACCCAGCTGGAGACGGCTCACAGCCTGCGACCCCTGCTGGTTACTATAATGGTTCTGACTTAGTTTTAGAAGCTGAAAATCCATTAAACGATGGTGGAAAAGTAACCATAGAAGCTGGTTATTACGATGATGCTACTGGTAAACTTGCTATAGCAGGAGAAAAACTAGCTGAAGGTGATACTATAACTACAGGAATTAAGATTTCGGACCAAAAGAGTGCTGATGCTGCAATTACTACTATTCAAAGTGCTATTGATAGAGTATCTGCAGAGCGTTCTAAAATCGGTGCGGTACAAAACCGTTTGCAACACACGATTAACAACCTTGGTACTTCTGCAGAAAACTTAACAGCTGCTGAATCTCGTATTCGCGATGTTGATATGGCTAAAGAAATGATGGCATTTACGAAAAACAACATCCTTACTCAAGCAGCTCAATCGATGCTTGCGCAAGCTAACCAACAACCACAAGGAGTACTTCAATTACTTCGTTAATAAGTAATTGAAGAATATATGGTATAGATCGAAGCCTGCTCGTTATGAGTGGGCTTTATCTATTTAGGGCAAGCAAAACAAACGTTCCTTTATAAATAAATTTATGTTCCAAGGTAAAAAGTAGTAGGAATACAGGCTTTTTAACATTTTCTGATTTTGATGTACATTTAACTTTATTGTCATTATAATGGAGAAGATGATGCAGGCTAATAAGATATAATCAAATAATGCTTACATCGAAAAGTTTTATTGAAAAAGTACGTAAATACAACATTTTTCATATCCTCCCCTTCTTTTCTTCGATGCGTGACTTAAAACTACAATCTATTAGCGTCCCCATCTAAAAAACCTGCTATCCATCTTAGAATAGCTGCCGCAAAAATGTTAACATAATCTTAAATATGGAAAAGGAGTGAAGAAATGGCTAGTTTTTATGGAAAGCTGTCTGCAGAGGTCTATAATCTCGATAAGTATATCGGTAAATCTTATGGTGATGTAGAGTATTACTACGATCGGTTAAAGAACGAAAAAGGGAAAATTTTAGAACCGGCTGTTGGGAATGGGCGCGTCTTGATTCCATTATTAGAACAAGGATTGGATGTAGATGGATTTGATCTTTCAGATGATATGCTAGATTTATGTAAGAAAAATAGTGACCAAGCAGGTTTTAAACCGAATATATATAAATGGAACATGGCAAATTTCTCGTTGACTCAAAAATACGCAGCTATTATTGTGCCAACTGGTTCCTTTTTACTCTTGCATAAGCGGGAAGAGTCTGTAGCTGCACTCCAATGCTTTTTTGATCACCTAGAGACTGGTGGGAAATTGATTGTAGACATTTTTCTACCAGATACGTTTAAAGAAGGATATGTATCAAAACGAACCATGCATAATTCAGAAGGTGACATGATTACGTTGGAAGAAACGTTAGTAAAAGTGGAACCAATTCAACAGTTCTCTATTTTTCATAACAAATACGAAAAATGGAGCGAAGGTAAACTGATAGATTCAGAGCTCGAGATATTTCCGCTAAAATGGTATGGAGTTGAAGAATTTCGTTTAACTTTAGAAAAAATCGGTTTTAAGAACATCATTGTTTCTTCCGATTATAAGTATAATCAATATCCTACTAAAGCAGATGATATTATTACGTTTGAAGCGATTCGACCGTAAAAGAGTTAGATAGTTAGTAATTATAAACACAATTGGAGATCCAAACCTTTGCAGGAGGAAAAAAGCATATGCTTTTTTGAATAAAAAATGGGTTGTTCTGTAATCTTTAAAGTTATTTTCGAACAAAAAACTAAATTAATTTAATAATGTTCGTGTTTAGTTGACATTTATGTTGGGAAATCGTATGATTATCCTGTGTTAATTAAATACACGCGTATAATTTGGGGATAAGGCTCAAAGTTTCTACCAGACTGCCGTAAATAGTCTGACTACGCAAGAGATACTGATTGCAGGATGATCAAATGATTGGTTTTTTTGGGATATCCTTATGAATCAACAAGCTCTTGGGTGCAGACCTGAGAGCTTTTTTCGTTCTTGCGTCTTTTTTCGCTGAAATTCACCAAAAAGTAGCTCATAGCACAAAAGAAACCTTGTGAAAACTGTATCCAACTATGTGCTAAAAAAAGTATCGCTTTGAAAAAACAATTGTCAGCCCATCTAGATGGATGGCGATAAAAGCTTGCAAATTGAGAGGAGAAACATCATGAAAAAGTATTTTCGTTTTGACGAACTTGGGACAAATTATCGGACCGAGTTTATGGCGGGGTTAACGACCTTTTTAGCAATGGCTTATATTTTATTTGTTAATCCGTCTACATTAGCGCTAGTAGGTATTGAGGACCTTCCTAGTGGCGTTACGCGTATGGATCAGGACGCTGTATTTGCAGCTACAGCAATTGCTGCAGCAGTCGGTTCTCTATTTATGGGACTCATCGCAAAATATCCGATTGCATTAGCTCCGGGAATGGGGTTAAATGCATTCTTTGCTTATACGGTAGTATTAGGATATGGCATACCTTGGGAAACAGCGCTTAGTGGTGTACTAGCTTCTGGACTTATCTTTGTTGTTCTAACACTAACCGGGCTGCGTGAAAAAATTATTAATGCGATTCCGGCCAATTTAAAAATGGCGGTAGGTGCAGGGATTGGCTTTTTCATTGCCTTCATTGGTTTCCAAAACTCTGGTATTATTGTTGCAAATGAAGCAACATTACTTGGATTAGGGGATCTTACATCGCCGACAGTGCTTTTGGCTATTTTTGGCTTAGTGGTATCGATTATTTTAATGACGATTGGAATTCGTGGTGGCATTTTTTACGGAATGATTATTACAGCTATTGCTGGTATGGTGACCGGATTAATCACACCGCCATCTGGCTTAGACGGAGTTGTAAGCAGTGTTCCTAGCTTGGCACCTACATTTGGACAGGCGTTTGTAAACTTTGGGGATATTTTTACACTACAAATGCTGGTCGTCATTTTGACCTTTTTATTTGTTGATTTCTTTGATACGGCAGGTACATTAGTAGCCGTTGCTAATCAAGCAGGGCTAATGAAGGATAATAAGCTGCCACGTGCTGGAAAAGCATTGTTTGCTGATTCTGCAGCTACCGTTGCAGGTGCTACACTAGGTACATCAACGACAACGGCTTATGTGGAATCAACTGCTGGGGTTGGAGCTGGTGGGCGTACTGGTTTTACAGCTGTTGTTACAGCGATGTTTTTCTTACTTGCATTATTCTTTTCCCCTTTATTGAGTGTTGTCACACCGGAAGTAACTGCCCCAGCATTAATCATTGTTGGTGTATTAATGTCTTCAGCTTTAAAAAATATTGAATGGGATCAATTCGAAATAGCTGTTCCAGCATTTCTAATTGTCATTGCTATGCCATTAACATACAGCATTGCAACAGGAATTGCGATTGGATTTATTTTCTATCCCATTACGATGGTGCTAAAAGGGCGAGACAAAGAAATTCACCCGGTGATGTATTTCTTATTTGTTATTTTCATTTTGTATTTTGTCTTTTTAAGCTAAAAATTTGGACGAATAAAATGACCTTTTCCAGGAGCTTCTCGGGAAAGGTCTTTGTTTAAAGATAAGAAAGTATAAATTTAGGCGCTTGGAGATAGCGAAATAACCGAAGCCATGTCCGGCGCATGAGCCCAGCAACTAGCCGACTTTAGAAACGTGCCCTACGATAAGTCCTCATCGGTTCGCCTCTAAGAGGCAGAGCGAATAAAATCGGGCTTGTCGCCAGGCGTCGGCATACCCTCGTTTTTAGTGGCATGATTCCTTTATCTTTCGTTGATTCGTTCCATTCGATTTCGTCGCTAAACGGGCGCCCCGCGCTTTGGTTCTGACTAGACGAAGTAAACTATGTAACTGCTTATCTGCATGTAATTGATGGTGAAATTTACCTTTCCACCTTGCGAAGGAGGGAGAAACATTCCACCTGTAAGTCAACTGCTTGATTGTAAAATAATCATCCTAACTGTACCAATCATAACCATTAAAAATCTATAAAGTAAATTTTCCATCATTGAGGGTTTTCTTTCATCTTTTACTGATGGTTAGGTGAACAAATCGGACATTTAGGTGCTGTTATCTCGCATTTTCACTTGTTGCTGTACAGATTCCAACTCCTGAAGTGGGAGTCTTACAACACCTTATATACGAGATAAAATAAGAAAAACAGATAATCAAATCCCCCCATATGCAGTAAGGGTTCGTTTAATATTTATATATACTGTATCTGTTGGAAACGTATTATTGTAAAGGTTAACTTTAGCAGAGGCCTCGTACCAATCTTAGTGGGGAAAAGACGATCCCCTCACCTTTATATTTATTTTTCTAATTGTGTCAGGAGAAGTAATACTTTATCAGACGCTGTTTGTAGCTGGAAAAATAGCTTTTCGCCTCTGCATGTTTGCTTTGCTCATAGTTTTGGACGGTTAGCTTCGCATAAAATCACTTAAGAAGTGTGAGAAAAATAGAAAAGACCAAACTCTACAGTTGAGTATGCAGACCCTACAAATTTAGGTTTTTAACGCTAACTTTCGGAGTGCAGTACCCGGTGGTTGGTCTCTACATAAAGAGCAGCTTATTTACTTTTTTCATGTATATAAGCTTCTTTTCCATAAGGAAGCAAATGATAAATGGTAATTAAAACGGTTCCGACTAAAGCTATTCCGCCCATAGCAGCATATAATGTACCGCCACCGTAAGAATCGATCATTGCGCCGCCAAGTAAGGAGCCTATAATTCCTGAAACACCAAAGAACGTTGCAAAAAATACAAGATGGCCAGTAGATTGCAATAATTTAGGTACGAGACGGGATATATAGTTAAAGGAAGCTAAATAGAAAGTCCCAAATGTTAATCCGTGCATGAATTGTAGGCTAATAATATGCCAAGGACTGTCTGCTGCGCCATAAATAAACCAGCGGATGCTATATAAAATACCAGCAATAATGACAAACACAAGTGGATGATACTTTCTAAACCAATATCCTGCAGTAGCAAAAACGATCGCTTCCGTAAGTACGCCGACAAACCAAGCGACACCGACTAAGCCCTCACTTCCTCCTAATTGTTCAATATATAAGCCAATAAAGCTATCATTGGCACGGTGTGTCACGCTTAAAAACATAATAAAAAATAAAAATATAAGAAAAGGTTTACTTTTTATGAGTAAGCTGACATCCTTTAGTTTCACAGGGTCTGAAGCTACTTTTACATCTATGAGCTTGAAGCTGACGATAAATGCTAGTACTCCGAAAAACAAGTAAGGAATAATCATATATTGAATCCCCGCTCTTGTCAGGATTTCGCCGATTACTAGCGAGGAAACGGCAAAGCCAATGGATCCCCATAAACGAATGGTTCCAAATGAAACGCCAAGATCATGAGATCTTCGTTGTGCGAGGCTATCTCCTAATGCACCAATAGGTGTGACGAAAAAATAAAATATAGCGCCGACGGTAAGAATTGGCAGCAGTGTGTCCATTTGAAAAAAGACTACACTCATAACTAATAAACCGATGAGGCATACTTGAATGACGCGCTTGACTGTTTTATATTTATCACTCATGTATCCCCAAAACGGTTGAGCAATGATGGAAGCCATAGGTCCAACTGCAAGCACATAGCCGATTTCGGTACCATCTAATCCTTTATACTTTAAATATAAAGGTAAGTAGCTAAGGATAATGGTATTGGTAGCATGAAATGCAAATAATAACATTTTTAGTGGTGTTAACGATGCATGTTTAGACAAATCTCTCTCTCCTGTCTTGATTGAAGTGAAACTTTATGTGACATTATTTTTATCCCGTCTATAAGGTGCTGGAAGACCTCCGATTCAGAAGCGAGTTAATCTGTATGGCAACAAGTCTAAATGGAAGATAATAGCACCTTACATGCAGGAAAACGAATGGAATTTTACACAAACTGAAACTTCTTAGAAAAACTTGGCTTCTCCCCAAGCCTTATGGCGAAAGACTTTTGTTTTTCTTATACTATAAACCAAAAAATCTTATACTTTCTATAGTGCAAAAAAACAAAAGGAAGTTTTACGGTAAATACAGATCAAGTGTATGAATGATAGATGGAGGATGGAATAACGAGTAACGATAGCGTTTGAAATTACACCATTTTAATAGTTAAAGAAACGGTTTAAAAAGAAAATGACTCCCGATTGTATGGTTCGTTCATGGAAGATCGCCTGTACACCATGATACATCCATCTGCTTTTAGTAAACTTCTTCCATTGTTTGGGAAGTATATGGCAGCAGGCTCACATATAATCTAACAATCGATGATCCAATGTTTAAGAAGAATAGGTTACCTACGTATGCCATAATCGCTGGATAAATGCATCTCTTCCTGACTTAGCTCGGTCTGTTTGGTAAGCCGCTTTATTTTTTTGATAGAAATCTTGATGATATTCTTCTGCTGGATAAAAAGTTGCAGCTGGCAATATTTTTGTAACGATTTTCGAGAACTTTCCGCTTTGTTCTAGCTGCCGCTTCGATGCTTCTGCTAAGAATTTTTGGTCTTCGTTATGAAAAAAAATAGCAGTTCGGTATGCATCCCCACGATCATGGAATTGTCCGCCGTCATCGGTCGGATCGATTTGCTGCCAATAGATATGAAGAATGGTTTGGTATGAGATAACACTAGGATCATAGGCTATTTCTACTGCTTCATAGTGTCCCGTGTTGCCTCGTTTTACTTCTTCATATGTTGGGTTTTCCAAGTGACCTCCTGTGTAACCAGAAATCACATGCTTTACTCCTTCCCATCGGTCAAATGGTTTTACCATACACCAAAAGCACCCGCCGGCAAAGGTTGCTCGCTGTATTTCAGTCATACGTATCCCTCGCTTTTTCTCTTGTATATAAGGTGCTGTCAGACTCCAACAGCAGGAGTGGAACAAATCTGTAAGGCGCCAAGTCTAAGTAGCAGATAACAACACCTAAACGCCCGATTCATTCCGTGACCTTTAGGCCATACCCTTACGGTAAATTAGTAAACGATGAATGAAAACCCTCACTGATGAAGATTCACTTTATCCGTGTTTGTTTGCAAGCTGCATTATTTTTATTAGAATAAAGATACTATATCATATTTTACAAGTGGGTGACAGAATGGTAGAACCATATATTCATAAATTGTTTAAGATGAAGGAATTATACGATCAAAATACAGCAAAAAGAGAGGATGGGGATTTCAAGTACTTCGTAAATGAAGAAGTTCAAGGATCGATTTATTTAACGAAACAAGGGCTATCTCTTATAGACGATGCTGATAAAGCGTTGTTTGCGTATCCATGGAAGCACTATTACGATTGGGCTGATGTGTACCAATTAGACACGATTCAAATCGGAGATATCGGTGAAAACGTCTCTGTTTTGGAAATGGACGAATACTCCGTGTTTCTAGGAGATACGTATCAAGTAGGGAAGGCTGTCATTCAGGTGAGCCAACCTTATTTACCATCGTGGAGGCTGGCAAAGCATTTACAAATGGAGGATTTTGCCTTACAAATGCAACAAAGTGGACGTACGGGGTGGTATTTCCGTGTGCTTCAAGAGGGTGATATACAAGCAGAGCAAGATATGGAATTACTTGACAGACCATATCCACAGTGGTCATTAGCTGCATGTAATGAGGTTATGCACCGATTTAGGGAAGACTTACGCTTAGCAGATGATTTATTGCAATGTGATGTACTAGGGAAAACATGGAAAAACTTGTTAAAAAAACGCTTACGGGGAATACCGTTACGAACGAAAAGTCGGCTATTCGGACCAAAGTAAAAGTCATCTCGATTTTTGGACATACGAGAAGACGTAATTTACAGCTTTAAGCGTTAAAAAATAGAACGATAGAGAATGGACCAGTAATGGCACGTATGCATGTAAACAGAACCCCTATCCGAGGCTAAAAGGATGGGGGCTTATGCGGCATTTATAATTATCTCTCACAGGATCCATATATAACCATTCAGAGTGCTGGGACATAAGTCGAATATGAACTTGACAGACGAATAACGTACTAATATAGCTTCGGAAATATACGTAGACGCTGCAAAAAAACGAGAGACCTTGTAATTCGCTGGCGCAAGAAGGTGCTTACGAGCTGCATGTGAAAAGCGAAGTATATTTCTGGAGCGTGTTATTTACGCTATTCCTCCTATCTAGATAATCTGTATTTTACTTGGATTAATAAAAGTTTCTAACCTCCGTCTTTATTATTTATCTTCTAAAACATGGACATGGATGCGATTTTTTCTGCTCGTTTCTGAAATAAGGCGATGTAATTGAATATAGACAAGTCCATGTTTATAAGTCGCTTTTATTTTATCAGCACGAACAGGATATGGCAGGGTTATTTTTCTTTCGAATACGCCATAAAGGATTTCTTCTTTCACTACTGTTCCATGGGAATGGTCGATATCAATCGAACCTCTTAATTCTAAGGTAGCGTAGTCTACATATATATCGAGCTTCTCTAAGTCATGTAAACCAGGAATATTTACGATACAAAACAATTCATGATCTGTTTGATAGATGTTAATTTGTGGTATTGTAGGTTTAATAAGACCTTCAAATTCATTCCAAAAGCTGTCACCGAAGAAATGATCCATATTCTTTTTCCAATCTGCCATTTGCTGAAATGGGTCCATACTATCACCTCGTTTTCTTTTACTAAGCATTTGGTATGTAGCTGACAGTTAAGCCATGTCTTCCCATCATAAAGCTGAAAAAGGATGAAAGGAACGATCAGCTGCAAGTAAAATGTCCATTGTGGTTCATACAATGAATGGAAAAAATGATACAGGAAGTTTTCTAATATAGCCTATGTTGCAATGTATTCCATTGTGCATGGTGAAGGTACGCAAGCAAATAATAAAATTTTGTAAAACAATCATGAACAAAAAATTATTTCATATGTATGGAAAATGGGGTATGCTTAGAAAGCAAATTGAAAAAAGGAATGAATAAGTTCGAGTTTACAGTGAATGTCCGGTTAGGACTGCTCTAAAGATGTTGGACGTAACAGCCTGAAATGAAAGCATAGAAAGAAGGAAGAAGGGCAGTATGTTGTAAAGAGATTAGAAAGTATAAAAATTTTGGCTTTAGGGTAACGATATAATGGAATAGCCACGTCCGGCCTAAGCGCCCAGCAACTAGGCGACTTCACGAAAGCGCCTTCCGATAAGTCATCATCGGTTCGTTATCTCACCGTGATTCCTAAAACTTTAGTTGCTTCGCTCCAGCCGCTACGTTGCTAAACGGGCGCTTGCGCCTTTGTTTTTCACCTCGGACTTTTGAACATCCTCTTAAATGAAGGAGGGCTTGATCTTGGTAAGTAATGCAATTGTGATGGTAACCATCATTTTAGTAATTAATATCGTCTACGTTTCACTATCAACTGTACGGATGATTTTAACACTAAAGGGACGGCGTTATATAGCTGCTTTCGTTAGCATGTTTGAAATTGTAATTTATGTACTAGGACTTGGGCTTGTATTAGATAACCTTAATGAAATTCAGAATTTAATTGCTTATGCCATTGGTTTTGGAATAGGTGTCATTTGTGGTTCGATGATTGAAGAGAAGTTGGCGCTGGGATATATTACGGTGAATGTGATCTCTTCTAATCCAGATATCTCCTTTACGAAGCAATTACGTGATAAAGGATATGGAGTGACAAGCTGGTATGCATATGGGATGGAGGGCGATAGGCTTTCCATGCAAATTTTAACCCCACGTAAGTATGAGCTTAGACTTTACGAAACGATTAAACAAATCGACCCGAAAGCTTTTATTATTGCTTATGAACCGAAGCAAATCTATGGAGGATTTTGGGTTAAACAAGTACGAAAAGGTCGGTTAATGAACCCGAAGAAAAAAGCAGAAGAACAGAAGCAACAACAGGTCAAAACGAGTGAACAAGAAGGACAGAAATAAAAAGTATATTTTTCAAACATATAGTGCAGTATTAATCGAATTAATCATTAAAAACCGAACATTGTTTTTCGTTAATGAAAAAAATGTTCGTTCTTTTATTGACAGTTATGCAATAACTTGTTATTCTTGAATCGACAATAAAACATCGGCTCCTCATATAAAACTGAGAATATGGCTCAGAAGTTTCTACCCAGCACCGTAAATGACTGGACTATGAGGGAAGTAGGATCGTGTGGTAGGCACGTCTGTTTCGTTGTACATAGAAACAGGTCTATTCTCTTCTCTCATCGATATGAGGGTAGCAGGATAGACCTGTTTTTAATCTTGCACTATAGGAAAGTATAAAATTTTTTTGGTTTATAGTATAAGAAAAACTACAGCTTCCACCATAAAGATTTGCCGGTAAGCCAAGTTTTTCTAAACAGAGGCAAGCGTATCTGTAGTCATTCGCAACTTGTTTTCGCATGCTAGGAAAATAAAAATAATAAGGTGGTCAAAACAATGATTGGGGTAATCATGGGCAGTATTTCTGATTGGGATACGATGAAGCATACTTGCGATGTATTGGAACAATTGCAACTGCCATATGAAAAAGAAATTATGTCAGCACACCGTACACCAGACGATATGTTTACATACGCGAAGTCTGCTAGAGAACGTGGAATCAAAGTAATCGTTGCTGGTGCTGGGGGGGCAGCTCATTTGCCAGGGATGGTAGCATCACAAACTAATCTTCCGGTAATCGGTGTTCCTGTGGAGAGCAAGTCCTTACAAGGGCTGGATTCACTATTATCGATCGTGCAAATGCCTGGTGGTGTACCAACTGCTACCGTTGCCATTGGCAAAGCAGGAGCAAAGAACGCTGCAATTCTGGCAGGGCAAATTGTAGGTGCATTTGATAAAAAAGTGGCAAGGAAGCTGGACGATTATCGAAATAAGATGAAAGCAGACGTTGCAGAAATGAGGGACGAACTTGCAAAGAAATAATGGTATCTTACCTCCTAATACAATTGGAATTATTGGCGGTGGACAGCTTGGTCGGATGATGGCGATCGCAGCTAAATATATGGGTTACCGGATTGCAGTTCTCGATCCAACTGTCGATTGCCCGACAGCGCAAGTTGCGGACCATTCGATCGTTGGTGCATACAACGATATGGAAGCTATAAAAAAGTTAGCTGAAATATCAGATGTCATTACGTACGAGTTTGAAAATGTGGATTTACAAGCAGCGGCCTTTTTAGAACAGCAAGGCAAGCTCCCACAAGGTGCTTACGCATTAGAAGTAACACAAAATCGCGAAAAAGAGAAAACAGTCATGCAAGAGCTCGGTTTACCCGTAGCACCCTTTGCGATTGTTCGAAGTGCAGAAGAATGTGAACAGGTATTACGTCATTTCTCACTTCCTGCTGTAATAAAGACGTGCAGTGGGGGATATGATGGGAAAGGTCAACTAAAAATAGAGGATACGTCGCAGTTTGCTGCAGCTTGTGCGTTTGCAGAAGAGCACCGCCATTCTATTATAGAGCAGTGGGTACCTTTTGATAAAGAGGTATCCGTCATTTTTACGCGTTCTCAGACTGGTGAGATCACCTTTTTTCCGCTTGCGGAAAATGAGCATCGAAAACATATTTTATATCAGACATCGGTACCTGCTACTATTCCAAAAATAGTGGAGAGTCGTGCGATGAAAGCAGTAGAAAAGCTGGCGCATCATATGAACATTGTCGGTACATTTGCTGTGGAGTTATTTGTACAGGCAGATTCCATTTATATGAATGAAATGGCACCACGCCCACATAATTCAGGTCATTATACGATCGAAGCATGTACGGTTTCCCAATTTATGCAACATATCCGAGCGATTTGTCAGTTACCGTTGCTTGAGGTTAGTCTTCTACAGTCAGCGATAATGGTCAATATATTAGGAAAAGATCTGGAAGGAGTCGTTCAGCTTTTACCGAAAACCCCCACAGGCTTTGTTCATTTATATGGAAAAAAAGCAACGAAACCAAACAGAAAAATGGGGCATATTACCTTTATTGGCGATACAATAGAGAACGTGCAACAACAAATGAAGACATTTTGGGAGGCAAAATAATGATTGGACGTTATACAAGAGAAGAAATGGGAGCTATTTGGACGGAAGAAAATAAATTTAAAGCTTGGCTTGAAGTTGAAATTTTAGTTTGTGAAGCTTGGGGAAAATTGGGTGTTATTCCCAAAGAGGATGTACAACAACTACGTGCCAACGCCTCATTTCATATGGATCGCATTTATGAAATTGAAAAAGAAACGCATCATGATGTCGTTGCTTTTACAAGGGCGGTTTCAGAAACGCTGGGCGAAGAAAAGAAATGGGTGCATTATGGGTTAACTTCTACAGACGTTGTAGATACTGCACTTTCCTATTTAATCAAACAAGCAAATAATATCATTCGTCAAGATTTACATCGGTTTATGAAGATTTTGCAAGACAAGGCGATGGAGCATAAACATACCGTCATGATGGGAAGAACGCATGGTGTCCATGCAGAGCCGACTACCTTTGGATTAAAGTTGGCACTTTGGTACGAGGAAATGAAACGGAATCTGGAACGATTTGAAGCAGCCGCAACATCCATTGAGTTTGGAAAGCTATCTGGCGCTGTTGGTACGTATGCCAATATTGATCCATATGTAGAGCAATACGTGTGCGGTAAATTAGGATTGACACCAGCTCCTGTATCCACACAAACCCTACAGCGTGATCGTCATGCAGCTTATATCGCTACACTAGCTTTAATCGCAACGTCGATTGAAAAATTTGCCACAGAAATTCGTGGCTTACAAAAAACGGAGACGCGTGAAGTAGAGGAACGTTTCGCCAAAGGACAAAAAGGTTCTTCTGCTATGCCACATAAACGGAATCCAATCGGTTCAGAAAATATGACTGGTATGGCAAGAGTGCTGCGTGGTTATGTAACAACAGCGTATGAAAATGTCGTCTTATGGCATGAACGGGATATATCCCATTCCTCTGCGGAAAGAATTATTTTGCCTGATGCGACCACCGCACTTGATTATATGCTGAACCGTTTTAGTAACATTGTAAAGAATTTAACGGTCTTTCCAGAAAATATGAAGCGAAATATTGATAAAACACATGGAGTTATTTTCTCACAACGTGTGCTGCTCGCTTTAATCGATAAAGGAATGAGTCGTGAAGCAGCGTACGACACCGTACAGCCAAAAGCAATGCAAGCATGGGAAACAGGAACCCATTTTAAACAGCTTATCGAAGAAGATGAAATGATTACATCCCATTTATCTAATGCAGAAATTGAGGATTGTTTTGATTATACGTACCATTTAAAAAATGTCGATCAGATTTTTGAAAAAATCGGATTAGTATGAGGTGAATAAAATGAAGGGTGCCTTACTTTATGAAGGAAAGGCGAAGCAAGTGTTTAAAGTAAACGGGGGAGCAGGGAAGCTCATCCTTTCTTATAAAAATGATGCTACCGCCTTTAATGGGGAAAAGAAATCGGTTTTTCCAGGTAAAGGTCGTTTAAATAACGAAATAGCTTCACATATTTTTTCCATTCTGCAGGGTAAAGGGGTAGACACACACTTTATACAGCGTTTAAACGATACTGAACAGCTTGTTCAGCAAACAGAAATAATTCCCTTGGAGGTCGTTGTTCGTAATGTTGCCGCTGGCAGCATTACGAAACGCCTCGGAATTGAAGAAAAAACGTGCTTTGAACCACCGATAGTAGAGCTGTTTTACAAAGATGATGCCCTTGGAGACCCATTCATTAATGATGAACATGCATTATTTTTAACAAATGTTACACGAACGGATTTAGAAGCAATTAAAACCAAGGCGTTAGAGATTAACAGACATTTACAGACCATTTTTCAAGCTATACGTATTCTATTAGTTGATTTTAAACTAGAATTCGGCCGATTAGCATGTGGATCGATTGTGCTCGCTGATGAAATTTCGCCAGATACTTGCAGACTTTGGGATGTCGAAACATTTGAAAAACTCGATAAAGACGTCTTTCGTCACGGTACTGGTGATTTGTTGACTGTTTACCAAGAAATTTTAAATCGACTGGAGGAGCAGAAATGAAAAAAGTAATGGTGCATATTACGCTCAAAGCAGGTGTGCTTGATCCACAAGGGAAAGCAATTCAACGTTCTTTGCATGCTTTAGGCTATACAGAGGTAGAAGAGGCGCGAGTTGGAAAAATGATTGAATTACAAATGGAGGAAGGTCCACAATTAGAAACTCGCATAACGGAAATGTGCGATAAACTCTTGGCTAATCCTGTAATTGAAAACTATCAATTTACAATAGAGGAGGATGTTCGCTCGTGAAATTTGCCGTGGTTACCTTTCCGGGTTCTAACTGTGATAAAGATATGTATGAAGCGGTGAAAAACATTTTAAAAGCAGATGCTGACCTATTATGGTATGAACATGCGAATCTGGAAAACTATGATGCCATTCTATTGCCAGGTGGATTTTCATATGGCGATTATTTACGCACAGGGGCGATTGCAGCTACATCGAAGGTGATGCAGCAAGTGAAGCAACATGCAGCACAAGGAAAGCCTGTACTAGGTGTATGTAATGGATTTCAAATTTTAACCGAATCAGGCTTGTTGCCAGGTGCGTTATTGCGTAATAAAAAGCTATCCTTTATGTGCCATCAAGAAACATTAACAGTGGAGAACAGTCAAACGATATTTACAACTGCTTATACCAAGGGTGAAACGATACAATTACCAATTGCCCATGGGGAGGGGAACTATTACTGTGATGAAATTACGTTGCAAGAGTTAACGGAAAACCAGCAAATTGTCTTCACCTATCAGAATAATCCCAATGGTTCAGTTGCAAATATTGCTGGGATTGTGAATAAGCAAGGGAATGTACTTGGAATGATGCCACATCCTGAACGAGCTGTAGAACAATTGTTAGGTAGTGCGGATGGCTTACGATTATTTCAGTCATTAATTCATAATTGGAGGGAAACGTATGTTGCAAACGCATGAAATAAGTCCGGAAGAAATTGAAAATGATGCGCTTTATCGCGATATGGGGTTAAATGATGAAGAATATCAAATGGTGAAAACGATTTTACAGCGCAGACCGAATTATACGGAAACAGGGATATTTTCGGTCATGTGGTCCGAGCATTGCAGCTATAAATCTTCCAAGCCACTATTAAAAAAATTCCCCACCAAAGCACCACATGTACTGCAAGGTCCTGGAGAAGGGGCAGGTATTATTGATATTGGCGATCAGCAGGCAGTTGTTTTTAAAGTAGAAAGCCATAATCATCCTTCTGCTGTTGAGCCATACCAAGGTGCTGCTACAGGGGTTGGCGGAATTATTCGTGATGTTTTTTCGATGGGGGCACGTCCCATAGCACTGTTAAATTCATTGCGCTTTGGTCCACTGACGAGTGAACGGACGAAATATTTATTTACAGGTGTGGTTGACGGGATAGCTGGTTATGGAAACTGTGTGGGCGTTCCAACGGTCGGAGGGGAAGTGCAATTTGATGATTGTTATCAGGAAAATCCATTAGTGAATGCGATGTGTGTCGGTCTCATCGATCATGAGGACATCCAAAAAGGAGTTGCAACTGGGATAGGTAATACGGTTATTTATGCAGGAGCTCCAACAGGACGTGACGGCATTCATGGAGCCACCTTTGCTTCGGATGATTTAGCAGAGGACTCGCTAAAAGATCGTCCAGCGGTGCAAGTTGGTGACCCATTTATGGAAAAACTGTTAATTGAAGCATGCTTAGAGGTTATTCAGTCAGATGCGGTTGTTGGCATGCAGGATATGGGAGCAGCTGGGTTAACTTCCTCAGCCAGCGAAATGGCAAGTAAAGCCGGCACCGGGCTAGAAATGGATTTAGACTATGTTCCGCAACGAGAACAAAACATGTCGGCGTATGAACTAATGCTGTCTGAATCTCAAGAACGGATGTTACTCGTAGTTAAAAAAGGGCGTGAACAAGAAATTATCGAAGTATTCCAAAAGTATGGCTTGCAAGCTGTAGCAGTTGGAAAAGTCATTAAAGAAAAGGCATTTCGGATTTTTCAACATGCCAAGTTGATGGCTGATATTCCAGTAGATGCTTTAGCGGAAGAAGCGCCAGTCTACCATTTGCCGGCAAAAGAGCCGACGTATTTTCAAACATTTCAACAAATGGAAGCTACCGTACCAACTGTTAGTGACCATGCGCAAACGCTGAAGCAATTATTACAACAGCCAACGATTGCTTCTAAAGAATGGGTCTATAAACAATATGATTCCATGGTACAAACTAATACTGTCGTTGCCCCAGGATCAGATGCAGCGGTAGTGCGTATAAAAGGGACAGATAAGGCATTAGCTATGACAACGGACTGTAATTCCCGTTATATTTATTTAGATCCGGAGACTGGAGGAAAAATTGCTGTAGCTGAAGCTGCGCGCAACATCGTTTGTTCAGGTGCGAAGCCATTAGGTTTAACAGATGGGTTAAATTTTGGAAATCCTACAAATCCGGAAGTATTCTGGCAGATGGAAAAAAGTGTGGAAGGAATGGCAGCAGCCTGTGACGAATTAGCCACACCAGTGGTTAGTGGAAACGTATCGCTATATAACCAATCAGGAGGAAAAGCAGTATTTCCAACGCCAGTTGTGGGAATGGTTGGTTTACATGCATCATTAGCGCATATAACGCCAAGCTTTTTCCAGCATGCTGGTGATGCGATTTATGTGATTGGAGAAACAGACTGTGCTTTTGGAGGCAGCGAATTGCAGCTGTTGCTCTATGGGAAATATGAAGGAAAAGCACCCTATATTGATTTACAAGTAGAGAAAAAGCGACAGGATCAGCTATTAGCTGCTATTCAAGAAGGAACGGTTACATCTGCGCACGACGTTGCTGAAGGTGGGTTAGCTGTTGCTTTAGCAGAAAGTTTATTTTCCAATCAAAAACTCGGTGCAACCGTTGAGTTAAATGGAGATCCAACAACCATGTTGTTTAGCGAAACACAGTCTCGTTTTATCGTAACTGTTCAGGAGGAGCAGAAAGAAAGCTTTGAGAATGTGGTGGAAGATGCGATAGAGATTGGAAAAGTTACAAGTGATGAAATGCTTCAAATTTCTATTAATGGAGAGAAACTGGTTTTTGAATCTGTATCTTTATTACAAGCACAATGGAAAGGGGCCATTCCATGTATGCTGAAGACAGAGGCATAAATGAAGAGTGCGGTGTATTTGGCATATGGGGTCATGAAAAAGCGGCGGAACTGACGTATTATGGATTGCATTCCATGCAGCATCGTGGGCAAGAGGGTGCTGGTATTGTTGTTAGTGATGGCAGTCAGCTAAAAGCTCATAAAGGTTTAGGATTAGTGAATGACGTTTTTAAGCATGCGAACTTTTCCACATTGCGAGGTGATGTAGCTATCGGGCATGTGCGCTACTCGACACAAGGTGCAAAGTCGTTAGAAAATGTACAGCCATTATTGTTTCATTCCCAAAAAGGGAGTATGGCACTCGCGCACAATGGCAACTTAGTTAATGCGTATGCTTTGCGCTCAGAATTAGAAGAAGAAGGAAGTATATTACAAACATCATCGGACACAGAAGTATTGGCACATTTAATGAAGCGTAACGGAAATGATGTCTCAGAAAAGTCCATTGCAGAAGCCTTAAACCAAGTGACAGGTGCCTATGCATATTTAATTTTAACGGAAAATCGCATGTTTGTTGCCCTCGATCCACACGGTATAAGACCTTTATCCATTGGCAGGCTGGGGGATGCATATGTCGTTGCCTCTGAGACTTGTGCCTTTGGACAGATTGGCGCAGTCTTTGAGCGAGAGGTATTACCTGGGGAACTTATTATGATTGATTATCATGGTCTTACCTCGACAAGATTTGCGATGCGAGAACAACGGAAAATGTGCGTCATGGAGTATGTTTATCTATCACGTCCTGACAGCGATGTCAATCATGTTAATGTCCACACGTCTCGGAAAAATATGGGGAGGGAGCTTGCAAAAGAAGCTCCTTCTAACGCAGATATTGTTGTTGGCGTTCCTGATTCCAGTACATCTGCGGCTATCGGCTACGCAGAAGAGAGTGGACTTCCCTACGAAATGGGAATTGTTAAGAACCGCTATGTTGGGAGAACGTTTATCCAACCTTCCCAAGAATTACGGGAGCAGGGAGTGAAGATGAAGTTATCGCCAGTACGAAGCATCATTGAAGGAAAACGCGTTGTTATGATTGATGATTCGATCGTTCGCGGCACAACGAGTAAGCGGATTGTGCAGATGCTTAAAAGGGCGGGCGCCAAAGAGGTACATGTCCGCATCGCTTCTCCGGCTATTCAATATCCTTGCTATTATGGAATCGATATGTCAACAAGAAAAGAGTTAATCGCAGCCAATTACAAACTAGATGAAATAAGCAACCTCATTGGGGCAGATAGTCTTGCGTACTTGTCAGAGGCAGGAATGGAAAAAGCCATTTTAATCGATAAGACGATCCATCAAGGCGTTTGTACAGCTTGTATGACTGGCAAGTACCCTTTGCCGGTTGAAGAAGGGTCCGAAGAAAAGCCCTTTTATCCTGCAAGCGAGGTACGGTAGGATTTTTGCTATTTGGAAGTAAAAACACACAAATCGAAGTAACAGAGAACAGCAACGGGTCTTTTGTAGTACGAACTATTCAGTAAAAGATGGAGGATAACTCCTCCCGCAGAAAGTTTTACTTTATGAGCTGTTTTACTATTGGAAAAGGAGAAGTGACAATGGCAGCTGACTTATATAAACAAGCTGGCGTAGATGTAGAAAAAGGCTACGAGGCTGTGGAACGGATGAAAAAGCATATTCAGCGGACGAATAAAAAGGAAGTGCTTGGAGGGATTGGTGCCTTTGCAGGTTTGTTTGATCTCTCGGGGTTCTCTTATAAGGAACCTGTATTAGTTTCGGGTACAGATGGAGTAGGAACGAAGTTGAAGCTTGCGTTTGCTATGAACCGACATCATACAGTGGGGATTGATTTAGTAGCTATGTGCATTAATGATATTGTTGCACAAGGTGCAAAGCCGCTTTTTTTCTTAGATTATATTGCTTGTGGCAAAAACAATCCTACTCAAATCGAACAAATTGTAACAGGAGTTGCTGAAGGGTGCGTTCAGGCAGATGTGGCTTTGATTGGCGGTGAAACAGCAGAAATGCCTGGGATGTATCAGGCTGGAGAATATGATTTAGCTGGTTTTACGGTAGGAATTGCCGAGAAGAAGGAGCTTATCACTGGAGAAAGTATTCGAGCAGGAGATGTTGTGATTGGTTTGCCGTCAAGTGGCATTCATTCCAATGGTTATTCACTAGTGCGGCAGATAACTGCTGATCTTTCGTTGGATCAATCATACGGCTTAAGTCAAACGCTAGGAGAAGCGCTCCTTACTCCTACGCGAATCTATGCCAAACCGATGCAAAGCCTAATAGAAACGGGATATATAAAAGGGGCTGCTCACATTACAGGTGGAAGTTTTTATGAAAATTTGCCTCGTATGTTACCTGAGAAATTAGGAGTAGAAATCCATACACAGACATGGGAAGTGCCAGAAATCTTTCCGTTTTTACAGCAACAAGGAAATATTTCAATGAAAGAAATGTTCGGTGTGTTCAATATGGGCATTGGAATGGCTTTCGTCGTTTGTAAACAACATGTAAGTCAAATAATGGAGCGATTAACAACAGAAGGGGAAAATGTTTCCATTATCGGTTCGGTGGTTGAACAAGAAGGAGTGCACATACGTTTATGAGTCGAGTAAAAGCAGCTGTGTTTGCTTCAGGAACAGGCAGTAATTTTCAAGCGATGCTAGAAGAGGGGGGTCTGGCATGCGAGATCGTCTTATTAGTATGCGACAGACCTGGTGCAGCAGTGATTGAAAAAGCAAAGCAAAACCGAATTCCTGTATATACGTTTGAACCAAAACGTTATGCACTGAAAGAAGCATATGAAAAAGAAATACTGACCGTATTACAACAATCTGGTATAGCGTGGATTTTCCTTGCGGGATATATGCGCATCATTGGTCCGTGCTTGCTACATGCATATCGAGGGAAGATTGTTAATATTCACCCTTCTTTATTGCCTGCTTTTCCTGGAAAAGACGCGATTCGACAGGCTTTTAACGCAAAGACAAAAAAAACAGGAGTAACTGTTCACTTTATTGATGAAGGAATTGATACAGGACCAATCATCGCTCAACAAGTAGTAGATATTTACCCATCAGACACGATAGATGTATTAACGAAACGAATTCAAAAAGTAGAGCACCAGCTATATCCAAGTGTGATTAAACAATTAATTCAAAATGAGGGATATTTATGAAAAAACGTGCATTAATTAGTGTATATGATAAGCAAGGAATCACTTCGTTTGCTGAAAAACTAGTCGAAGCAGGCTATGAGATTATCTCAACCGGTGGAACGCTAAACACATTACAGGAAGCAGGTATTCCTGCGCTTGCCGTTGAAGATATTACTACTTTTCCAGAAATTTTAGATGGTCGGGTTAAAACATTGCATCCCATGATTCATGGCGGATTACTCGCAAAACGAGACAACAGCGAACATTTACAGCAACTGCAAGGCAATGATATTACGCCAATTGATCTCGTAGTTGTCAATCTTTATCCATTTAAGGAAACCGTGACAAAGGAAACTGTTTCACACGAAGAAATTATTGAAAATATTGACATTGGTGGTCCTTCCATGCTGCGAGCTGCTGCCAAAAACTATCAGGCGGTAACCGTTATTGTTGATCCAGTAGATTATGAGTGTGTATTACAAGAAATTCAACATGGAGCAGTGACGATGGAAAAGCGGAAACAATTCGCCGCAAAGGTGTTTCAACATACAGCAGCGTATGATGCGCTTATTGCAGCATATTTTACAAAAGAAATGGGGGAAGCATTTCCAGATTACTATACGATTACATATGAAAAAGTACAGACGCTTCGTTATGGGGAAAATCCACATCAGGCAGCGGCTTTTTACAAACAACCGATTACAAAGCAAGCTGGTCTTGCTACGAGCGAACAATTACACGGTAAAGAGCTTTCTTACAATAATATTCAAGACGCTAATGCAGCTTTAGAGATTTTAGCAGAATATAACGAGCCAACTGCCGTTGCTGTTAAGCACATGAATCCATGTGGCATTGGTACAGCAAGTTCCATCTCAAAAGCATTTGCGCTTGCATATGAGGCAGATCCTGTTTCGATATTTGGTGGAATTGTTGCTTGCAATCAAGCAGTGGATAAAAAAACAGCGGCGCTATTAAGTAAGATCTTTTTAGAAATTGTCATTGCACCAGAGTTTACTGCAGAAGCACTTCAGTTATTAACGGAAAAGAAGAACATTCGCCTTATCCAACTAGATGTACAAGCTGATAAAGTAATAGAAAACAAATATACTTCTGTTTCCGGCGGGATGTTAATTCAAACGAAAGACCAGGAAAAAGTAACTGCTTCAGATGTTACGGTTGTTACGGAACGGGAACCATCCGAAGAGGAGTATCAGCAATTACTGTTCGCTTGGAAGGCGGTTAAACATGTAAAGTCAAACGCGATTGTACTGGCAAAGGGAAATCGGACTGTAGGTATTGGTGCTGGGCAAATGAATCGGATTGGCGCTGCAAACATAGCTATTGACCAAGCTGCAGAGCACACCCAAGGGGCCGTTATGGCATCTGATGCGTTTTTCCCAATGCCGGATACGGTGGAAGCCGCTGCTCAGGCAGGCATAACAGCCATTATTCAGCCAGGAGGTTCAAAGCGCGACCAAGATTCGATTGATGTCTGTAATCAATATGGAATAGCAATGGTTTATACAGGAGTACGACATTTCAAACATTAATTCGAGGGGGGACGTTTCATGAATATTTTAGTCGTTGGGCGCGGTGGTAGAGAACATAGTATCATGATGAAATTAACAAAAAGTAATCTGGCAACTAATCTTTATGCTGCCCCAGGAAATGGCGGGATGAAAAAGCTAGCAACTTGTGTCCCGATTGATGAAATGAACACACAAGGGCTAATTGCTCTTGCCAAAGAAAAGGCGATTGACTTAACTATTGTTGGTCCGGAAAATCCATTAAATGCAGGCATTGCTAATGCTTTTCTAGCAGAAGGGTTACGCATCTTTGCTCCTACTAAAGAAGCGGCTCTGTTGGAGGGAAGTAAGCAATTCGCTAAACAGTTTATGGACAAGTACGACATACCTACTGCGGCTTACCGAACATTTACAAATGTGGAGGAAGCAAAAGCTTATATAGAATTTCAAGGTGTACCTATCGTCATTAAAGCAGATGGACTTGCTGCTGGAAAAGGGGTTATCGTAGCTACAACGAAGCAAGAAGCCTTTGCAGCTGTGGAGGAAATGCTCGTCGAAAAAGCATTTGCAGAAGCAGGCGCAACGATTGTAATGGAAGAATTTTTACAAGGAAAAGAATTCTCGTTAATGGCCTTTGTTCACCACGACCAAGTATATCCAATGGTGCCTGCTCGTGACCATAAACGAGCATTTGACCATGACCAAGGGCCAAATACTGGCGGGATGGGGGCGTTTGCACCAGTTCCAGATGTAACCCAAAAAGATCTGGACTACGCCTGTGAGCATATTTTGCAAAAAACGGTGAATGGACTTATAAAAGAGGGAAGACCGTTTACTGGGATTCTTTATGCGGGACTCATGAAAACGGAAAACGGCCAGAAAGTAATTGAATTTAATACACGATTTGGTGACCCGGAAACACAAGTTGTCTTGCCGTTATTAAAGAATGATCTTGTGCAAGTCGTTTTAGATGTTATGGACGGATCGGATCCTAAGCTGGAGTGGGAGCAAAGTGCTTGTGTAGGCGTAGTTATAGCTGCTAGTGGCTATCCAGGTGAATATGAAAAAGGTCTGGAACTACCTGTTCTACCAGATACAAAAGCAATGATCGTACATGCGGGAACAAAACAGCTAAGCAACCGCATAGTTACAACTGGAGGGCGTGTTTTAGTGTCAACCGCCGTGGCAGCAACGTTAGATAAAGCTGCTTCCGCTGCTTATGAACCACTCCATGTATTCGATAATCGGAAGGATTTCTTTTATCGTACCGATATTGCGAAGTAGGGGCTTTATAATAAATATACTTTGTTTTTTCTCCCGCATGTAAGGTTCCGTAAGACTCCCGCTTCAAAAGCATAAGTTGATAAAAAAAGCCTAAGTGGGAGAAAACGGCACTTAAATGTCCGTTGAAGGGCCTTTAGGTTCGTACCCTTTTTTAGGTACTAACATTCAGTAGGAGATGGATGGAAACTCCTACTGAATGAAGTTTCACTTTAAAAAGTGGTACTATTCTGTCGAGTTCCCTCAGCTTTATCCAAAGAAGTGAAACAAAGTTAAGATCACACTCCTATTTAAAAAAACTTTTCTTCTTCAGCTTCTGTTGCGACGCTATTATATAGTTCCCTCCCAGTACAGACCCATTGGTCCTTTAATGTCCTATTCAGTACTTTAAGCGCCTGAAGTAGGGTTGGCGTATGTTGCCGTGCAGGAGAATGATTTCGAGCGATCCAAATGATAGTGATTACCTTTTCGAAAGACGCTAGTGGTGGTATTCAAGCATAAACGTATCCAAGGAAATAAAGTCTACTTTCCAAAACATGTATCGGTGTTCAACTTGATAGAATAGAGTGACGGTCAGCAAAATTTTAGGAAGACTACTTTCTGAACTTCAGAATGCAGATTGCCAAAATATCGAAGGAGAGATATTTTAGTGGGAGTAAGGATGGTGTTGGATAATTGTTCTAATTTTGTAAATTTAAATATGAGACTCACTAGTAAACAAGACAACGTCTCATTTCCTTGTATCTTTCTCCAATAAATCCAAACATGTAGTTTATTAAAACAAATAATAATGAACGTTTACATAATTGAAACAATATAATGGGCAAAAATATGGTAGAATGAAATAACACCATTATTTTATGGGATTTTTTTCCTTTTCACTTGTGCCTTTTAATAATACATGTTAATGTACAAGGAAGCGTATGAAAAAATTCGTAAAATGGAAGAACCTATTCCGTACAGTATATCTGAAACACAAAAAAGCATGTAAGCAACTTAAGTATGATCTATGAAAAATTAACGGGTATTGCGTTTGCTGTTGGTCCTCTATGAATGGCAACACTTCCGCAATAATACCTAAATATAAATGTTGGCTGAAATGAAATATATTGGAGAGATGCTAATGTTACGAAACGGATTTTATTGGAGAAATCGAGAGATGCGACAGCATGTCCGAGTCATTGATGGAGAAGTGGCTCCGACAATCGTGCTTAAGAATGCAACATACCTTAACACGTATACCAAACAATGGTTAAAAGCTACTATTTGGATTTACGAAGATCGAATTGTTTATGTTGGAAATCAAATGCCAGCTAACTTGCGCAATACAGAGGTTGTAGATTGTAAAGGAAAATATATGGTTCCAGGATACATAGAACCACACGCTCACCCTTTTCAATTGTATAATCCAGAACAACTAGCTTTACATGCAGCTAAGACAGGTACAACAACATTGATTAATGATAACTTATTGTGGTTATTTATGTTGGATAAAAAGAAAGCGTTTTCTATATTAGAGGAATTTAGTAAGCATACTGTATCTATGTATTGGTGGGCGCGCTTTGATCCGCAAACAGAGTTGCAGGGAGAGAAAGAACTTGACTTATTTCAAACAGAGGATGTTTTAGCATGGATTAAACATCCTGCGGTCCTCCAAGGTGGGGAACTTACCTCGTGGCCGGATTTATTAGCGGGCGATGATATTTTATTATATTGGATTCAAGAAACGAAAAATCAGCGTAAACCTGTGGAAGGGCACTTCCCTGGTGCTTCTGAACGGACATTGACAAAAATGAAGCTGCTTGGGGTTAATGCAGATCATGAATCCATTTCTGGAGAGGAAGTTATGCGACGTCTTAGGCTGGGCTACCATGTTGGATTGCGGTATTCATCGATACGCCCTGATTTGCCAAAGCTTATCGAAGAGATACTGGCAGCTGGCTTGAGGACATTTGAAAATGTGTCATTTACGACAGATGGTGCGACACCTTCCTTTTACGAAGCTGGTCTCATCAATCAGTGTATAGAAATTGCGATAGAAAAAGGAATACCAGTGGAAGAAGCATATTTAATGGGAAGTTATTACGCAGCTAAGCATTTGCGGATGGAAGAACAGCTTGGTAGCATTGCTCCAGGGCGATTTGCCCATATAAATATCTTATCTGAAAAGCACATCCCGCACCCGGAAAGTGTCTTGGCAAAGGGACAATGGATCGCGAAAGGCGGAGAGCAGCAAAAAATCAAACCTCATATCCAGTGGCAAGATTACCAGATTAAGGCGCTGGATTTAGATTGGGAACTAAGTAATAAGGAATTACAATTTTCCGTTCCAATTGGCTTGGAAATGGCAACCGATGTCATTATGACCCCATATCCTATTGAAGTGGACATTACGGTAGAAGAACTGCCAGCAGAAACGACCGACGCTTTTTTACTTTTGCTTGATCGAAACGGAAAATGGCGTGTGAATACGACGTTAAGGGGTTTTACGAATCAGTTGGGTGCCATTGCTAGCTCCTATTCTGTTTCCGGGGATTTTATATTTATTGGAAAGAGAAAAAGTGATATCTTACTAGCTGGTAAAAGGTTAAAGGAATTAGGCGGAGGGATTGTTATCGCCCATCAAGGAAAAGTGTTATTAGAAATTCCGCTTGCACTTGGTGGCATGATGTTTGCCGGAAAGATGGACGAACTAATTGAAAAAGAGAAAGAATTAAAGCAGATGCTTCAATCTTTCGGATATCCTTTTTCCGATCCTGTTTATACAATTTTTTTCCTGTCCTCTACCCATTTGCCCTATATTCGTATTACACCGCAGGGATTAATGGATGTGAAGAAAAAGGAGTTATTATTTCCTGCAACAATGTGTTAGCTTATAGGAGAGAGGAAATATTTTCTAATGAATCTGTCAAAAGATGTATCGAAATTACTCAAATAAAAGATGTTCAAATAAATCTAGAGACCATAAATCTTCGGTTAGCACTGCAATTCGTTAGCTTAAAGCAGCGCTGACCAGAGTTTTTTTGGCAAGATCAGAAGTATAAAATGAGGTGCTTGGGGATAACGCAATAACCGAATAGCCACGTCCGGCGCAAGCGCCCAGCAACTAGGCGACTTCACGAAATCGCCCTATGATAAGTCATCATCGGTTCGTTACCTCACCGTGATTCCTAAAACTTTAGTTGCTTCGTTCCAGTCGCTACGTTGCTAAACGGGCGTCCTGCGCCTTTGTTCCTGCCTAGGGAATTATAAAATTTTCCAGCTGAGGATAAACTTACGAAGTTATTTAGCCACGTCCGGCGCAAGCGCCCAGCAACTAGGCGACTTCCCGAAATCGCCCTACGATAAGTCATCATCGGTTCGTTACCTCACCGTGATTCCTAAAACTTTAGTTGCTTCGTTCCAGTCGCTACGTTGCTAAACGGGCGTCCTGCGCCTTTGTTCCTGTTTTTGAGCATGCCATGAATGGCGTAATTTAAAGGAGTGGTATAGTGAAGAAAGCTCTATTTGTGTTATTCACCGTAATTCTTGTTTTTATGGCAGGATGTAAAGATGAAGTAAATAATAACCAAGACAAACATTCCGAACTGGAGAATAAGAACGAAGCCCCTAAAGATCAGGATAGTACTTATGCATTTACTGGTTTGCCTGCTGATGGACGGACAAATAACCGTATGGTTGCAGTAATGGTTAATAATCATGCTAAAGCAAGACCACAAGCGGGCCTATCACAGGCAGATATCGTTTTTGAGCTGTTAGCAGAAGGTGATATTACACGGTTTTTAGCTCTTTATCAAAGTGAGCTTCCTCCTGTAATCGGTCCTGTCCGCAGTGCTCGGGAATATTATTTTGATTTAGCGCATGCATATAATGCGATTTATGTTTACCATGGCGCCGCTGACTTTATTGACCAGACGATTCAGGATAAAGGAATTGACCACTTGAATGGTTCACTTTATGATAATGATGGTATCTTATTTAAACGTGAGTCTTTTCGTAAGCCGCCTCACAATTCTTATTTACAAATAGATGCTCTGTATGATGAAGCAGAGGAAAAAGGATATGATGTGACTGCCACCTATGAAGCCTTGCCATTTGCAGAAGCCGGGTCAGAAGTTACAGGTCCTCTTGCTCCAGTGGTGAAGGTTGGTTATTCAAACAACCCTAGTGAAGTGGTACAATATACATTTAGACAGGATAGTGGGCGCTATACTCGTAGTAATGGTCAGCAACAAACGATCGAAATGGAAACGGAAGATCCGATTGAAGTGAGCAATGTATTAATTATGGAGGCACACCATGAAGTGATTGATGAATCAGGACGTCGCGCAATCGACTTAGATTCTGGTGGTAAGGCTTATTTATTACAAAAAGGTGTATTGCAAGAAGTGAAATGGGAAAGACAGGCAGGAAGAATTATCCCCGTAAAAAATGGCAAGGAGATTCCATTTATTCCAGGAAAAACATGGATTAATGTAATTCCAAAACAACCTGGATTACAAGAGATTGTAACGATATCTAGTGGATAATGGGGAGGAGGGCGAGATGTGCAAATTGATAAATTACGAGGAAAGCAATTGGATGAATTATTTGATGCTATTTTATCATTAAAAGATAGAGAAGAATGTTATCGTTTTTTTGATGATATAGCGACAATGTCAGAAATTCAATCGTTATCTCAGCGATTTCAAGTAGCTAAAATGTTAACACAAGGTGCTACATACAGTGCTATAGAAGAAGAGACAAACGCTTCGACCGCTACTATTTCACGAGTTAGAAGATGTATTAATTATGGTAGTGATGGTTATCAGCTCGTCTTAGAGCGAATAAAGAAAGAAGATAAATAGATAAAGCCTTTATAAAACTCGTCGCCTGTTTGGTGGCGTTTTTTATTGAATTGCATTGTAATGCGAATTGATAAGGGCAGTCTGCGGTTTACTTTTTCGAAGAAGCCACTAGAATAAAGGAAATCAGTCGGAGTACATGGGGCATTCTAGAATATACTGTCTGTAAATTAACCGACGCTCACAGGTAAATAGCCGGAGTTCACAAATAAGTCACCGAAGTTCACCATTAATACAGCAGATAACTGGTGATGATTCGTGCTTTTTTCTAGTCTAGTTGAAGAAAATTGTAAGATGCTACAGCAAGTTAGCTGCCTGATGCTGAAAATTTGTTTAGTCTACTCGTAGATACGTGCGATCCGTGTGCGTGGAAGAACTTCAATCAATAGAAGTTTCACTTTACCCTTTCCAAAATTTCCATCATAATAAAAACACCCCTTTTCCTAAATTGTATGCGGGATTTTTGGTATAATGAACTAACGGATAAACACAATGGAGGATTTTTATCGTGAATACATTATTAAAGCAATGGAAACACATATTTAAGCTTGATCCGGCGAAAGAAATGACGGATGAGGATTTAGAAAAAATATGCGAGTCGGGTACCGACGCGATCATTGTTGGGGGAACAGACAACATTACGTTGGATGGTGTACTGGATTTACTTTCTCGTATTCGCCGATATACTGTGCCTTGTATTTTGGAAATATCATCGATGGAAGCTATCACTCCTGGATTTGATTATTATTATATTCCAATGGTGCTTAATTCAAAAGAAAAGAAATGGATGATGGATATACAGCATCAGGCGATTAAGGAATATATCGATATGATGGAGCTTAGCGAGGTGTTATTTGAAGGATATTGTATTTTAAACGAGGAAGCAAAAGCATTTACGTATACGAATAGTTATTTACCAGATGATGAGGATGTCATTGCTTACGCATATATGACAGATAAAGTATTCCGCTTACCTATTTTTTATATGGAGTATAGTGGGAAATATGGCGATCCAGATCTAGTGAAGAAGGTAAAAGCTCAATTACAGCACTCCACACTCTTTTACGGTGGAGGAATAGAAACTGTTGCGCAAGCCAAAGAAATGAAGCAGCATGCAGATGTGATCATCGTTGGCAATAATATTTATACAGACATTAAGCAAGCTTTACAAACCGTTCGCGCGGTTAAAGAGTAATTAGTTAGGCGGTAGATAATATGAGTCGAACCAAGGAAACGCTATTAAAAGGATTAAACCAGCAACAACGAAAAGCTGTTATCCATACAGACGGTCCACTGCTCATAATGGCAGGTGCTGGAAGTGGGAAAACACGGGTTTTAACACATCGAATTGCCTATTTGTTAGCGGAAAAGGATGTTGCAGCACGCAATGTGCTGGCGATTACGTTTACGAACAAAGCAGCTCGAGAAATGAAAGAACGTGTAAGGAGATTGGTTGGTTCTGAGAGTGAATACATGTGGGTATCGACCTTTCACTCCATGTGTGTACGAATTTTACGTAGAGACATAGACCGAATTGGTTACAACCGTAATTTTACCATTCTCGATAGCAGTGACCAACTGTCGGTTATTAAACAGGTACTTAAAAATTTGAATATCGATCCGAAAAAGTTTGAGCCAAGAGCGATGCTTGGTCAGATCAGTGCGGCAAAAAATGAACTTATTACTCCAGAAGAATATAATAAGCAAGTTAGTAATTTTTTTGAACGCCAAGTAGGACAAGTTTATGATGCGTACCAAAAGATGATTGTAAAAAATCAGTCGCTTGATTTTGATGATTTAATTATGCAAACGATCCATTTATTTAAACGTGTGCCAGAAGTACTGGAATATTATCAGCGCCGTTTTCAGTATATCCATGTGGATGAGTATCAAGATACCAACCACGCACAGTATTCTCTCGTTAAAATGTTAGCAAGCCGGTACCAGAATTTGTGTGTGGTCGGGGATTCAGATCAATCAATTTATCGCTGGCGTGGTGCGGATATCGCTAATATCCTTACGTTTGAAAAAGACTACCCGGCGTCAAGAACCATTTTATTAGAACAAAATTACCGATCAACGAAGTCGATTTTAGCTGCTGCAAACCACGTCATTGCAAATAATACAGGCAGAAAGCCAAAGAAGCTTTGGACAGAAAACGATGACGGAAAGCAGATCCATTATTTTCAAGGTGCAACCGAGCAAGAAGAAGCTTTATTCGTCACGCAAAAAATTCAGCAATTAACCCGAGAAGAGGGATATTCTGCAAGCGATGTGGCGATACTGTATCGAACGAATGCGCAATCACGTGCGATTGAGGATACGTTAGTCAAATCAAACATGCCATACCAAATGGTCGGCGGAACGAAATTCTATGAGCGAAAAGAAATAAAAGATATTATTGCTTATCTTCGTTTAATTGCTAATCCAGACGATGATTTGAGCTTCGAACGAGTGGTCAATGTCCCAAAACGTGGGATTGGAAAAACGTCGATCGAACGGTTGCGAGAATACGCTTCTATCCATGACATTTCATTCAACCAAGCGGTGAAGGAAGTCGACTTTACTGGTGTGTCTAAAAAAGCGGCTCATGCTCTTATTGAATTTGCTAGTATCATGGAATCTTTTGCTCAGCAACAGGAGTTTTTAACTGCAACAGATATGGTAGAAGCTGTTTTAGAACGAACTGGATATGAGACAATGTTAAAAAATGAACGATCGATTGAAGCGCAAAGCAGACTGGAAAACTTAGAAGAATTCATGACGGTTACCAAGGATTTTGAAGCAGTAAGTGAAGATAAATCGCTCGTCGCCTTTTTGACTGATTTAGCGTTAATTGCAGATATCGATCAAGTCGATGAAGCTGAAACGGAGGCAGAAGATAAAATCACGTTAATGACGCTGCATGCAGCGAAAGGCTTGGAATTTCCAGTTGTATTTTTAATTGGTATGGAAGAGAATGTTTTTCCACATAGTCGTTCGATGTTTGATGAAGAAGAAATGGAAGAAGAACGCAGATTAGCATATGTTGGTATTACCCGTGCGGAAAAAGAGTTATACCTTACACATGCACGAATGCGGACTTTATTTGGCCGTACAAATATGAATCCGATTAGCCGATTTATTAATGAAATTCCGGAAGAGTTAATGGCAGGAATCGAGGTTGCTAACGCTTCTATGTTTGGTGGAAGCAGAGAGTCAAATCCAAGCAGGACGGCTCCAATGAAGCGCAAAGCGCAGCAAATGCCAAAAACGTCAGGTGCTGAAAACGAAACATGGTCTCCTGGTGACAAAGCCAATCATAAAAAATGGGGCACAGGAACGGTTGTAAGAGTGAATGGCGAAGGTGAAGCAATGGAGTTAGATATTGCATTCCCTGCACCTATTGGTATTAAGCGCGTGCTGGCAAAATTTGCACCAATTACGAAAGAGTAGGGAGGTGCTTGGGTGGATAAACAACAAGCACAGATAAAAATAAAACAATTAACGGAAACTTTAAATCAATACAACTATGAATATCATGTGCTCGATAAACCAACTGTAGAAGATGCTATTTATGATCAAAAGATGCAAGAGCTCCGTAAGCTGGAGGAAGCATACCCTGAATTTAAAGACCCAGATTCCCCTACACAGCGAGTTGGTGGGGAACCACTGGAAGGATTCCAAAAGGTGGAGCACCGTATTCCTATGCTCAGTTTAGCAAATGCCTTTAATGAACAAGATATTCGCGATTTTGTTAGGAGAGCGAGTCAAGGAACAGAAGAGCCTATTAGCTTCGTCTGTGAATTGAAAATAGATGGGTTAGCCGTTTCATTAACCTATGAAGATGGCAAATTTGTTCGTGGAGCAACGCGTGGTGATGGAACGATTGGTGAGGACATCACAAGTAATTTACGAACTATACGCAGCATACCTTTAACGATTAGAGAAAAAGAAACGCTGGAGATACGTGGAGAAGCGTTTATGCCTCACAAATCCTTTTTAGCTTTAAACGAAGAACGAAAGGCGAATGGTGAAGAACCTTTCGCCAATCCGAGAAATGCGGCTGCAGGTTCCTTACGTCAGCTTGACCCGAAAATTGCTGCAAAACGTAATCTCGATATCTTTTTGTATGGTGTTGGAGAGTGGTCCAATAGTAATTTAACGAAGCATAGTGAACGATTAGAGCGTTTAAAAGAAATAGGTTTAAAGACAAATCCGGAATGGAGGAAATGCTACTCCGTGGAAGAAGTCATGGAATATGTAGAATATTGGACAAAAGAACGACCTCATCTCCACTACGAAATCGATGGGATCGTCATTAAAGTAGACGACCTCCTGCAACAGGAAGAGTTAGGTTATACAGCGAAAAGTCCCCGCTGGGCGATAGCTTATAAATTTCCGGCTGAGGAAGCAGTCACAAAATTAATAGATATTGAATTAAGTGTTGGAAGAACTGGTGTAATCACACCAACAGCTATTTTAAACCCAGTAAAAGTTGCGGGGACAACTGTCCAACGTGCTTCCCTTCATAATGAAGATTTAATCCGCGAACAAGATATACGGATTGGAGATACGGTCGTGATTAAAAAAGCAGGAGATATTATTCCGAAAGTTGTACGAGTGATGGTGGAAGAACGTACGGGTGAGGAAAAGGAATTCCATATGCCAAAGGACTGCCCTGCGTGTGGCGCTGAGCTTGTCCGCCTGGAAGAAGAGGTCGCCTTACGTTGTATTAATCCAAATTGTCCTGCACAATTAAAAGAAGGGCTTATTCATTTCGTATCTAGGAATGCTATGAATATTGATGGTCTTGGCGAAAAAGTGATTGCCCAATTATTCCAAGCCGAACTTGTAAAAACAATTGCTGATATTTATCGTTTGGAGAAAGCAGAGCTCTTGGAGCTTGAACGTATGGGGGAAAAGTCTGTAACGAACTTATTAGCAGCGATTGAAGCTTCGAAAGCTAATTCATTGGAACGTCTATTATTCGGTCTTGGTATTCGTTTTGTTGGCGCAAAAGCAGCTAAGACGTTGGCAATGGAATTTGGAACAATGGAAAAGCTGCAGCAAGCAACGTATGACGATTTGCTAGCAATTAATGAGATTGGTGAGAAAATGGCCGATTCCATTGTGCAATATTTCCAAGAGCAGCAAGTCATCGAACTTTTAGATGAGTTACGAGCCCTTGGCGTTAACATGACTTATTTAGGTGCTAGACCTTCAGAGGCGGCAAAAACAAGTCCGTTTCATGGAAAAACTGTTGTCCTGACAGGGAAAATGGATATCTATACACGTACAGAAGCAAAGGAGTTAATTGAAAGCTTAGGTGGAAATGTCACGGGAAGTGTAAGTAAAAAAACGGATTTAGTAATTGCTGGTGAAGATGCAGGATCGAAGCTGGAAAAAGCAGAAAAACTAGGGATTGACGTATGGAATGAATCCCAATTTCAGCAAGCCATCGAAAATGAGGGAGTGGAATCGTGAAAAAGACAAGTATTTGGTTTATTGGGGCGCTGTTACTACTCACGAGTTGCGCCCCTAATCTGAATGATGAAGAAGTTGTGCAGAAAAAAGAGTCTAATTCAAAAGAAGAACAGGCAATTGTCCCTAGCTATCAGCTTTCTGCTGAAAATTATAAAATGATCCTTCCTTTTAAGCCTGGTAAAGCGAGAGGTGTCATCGTTGGCCAAGTAGCTAACCGACTTGATATCGACGAAATGGAGGAGGGCTTACGTAGACATTCAAAAGAAGTATACGATCCCGAAAAATATTTGTTTCAAGAGGGACAATATATTGATGAAGAAACAGTTATAAACTGGATTGATGCGTTAAACCCAAAAAAGAAAGAAAAGGCATCTAAGGAATATCACGAAAAAAACCCACGCTATCTTTCCCATGTTTTAGAGCAGAACTATCTAGTGAAAAATAAGGAAAACGCGGTAACCCTAGGAGGAGTTTCTATTGGGATTGCAATGAAATCTACATACCAATTCCAAACGGAGACAGGCGGGACGACATACGAAAGGGATATTAGCCAATCTGAGATGATGAAACAAGCAAATAAAATCGCCGCTAAAATTCTAGAAAATTTGCGTGAAATGGAAGGTTTGGAAAATGTGCCAGTGATGATGGCGATTTATCGGGAAGAGGACGAAGCTTCCCCGGTTCCTGGAAACTTTGTGGCCAAAACAAATATCCCAGCAGATAGTTCTTCTGTTGGTGAATGGGAATCAATAGGAGAAAAATATGTATTATTCCCATCAGAGGAAGGAAAAGAAAAACATTTCGAAGATCACGAACTAGTTACCAATTTTGGTAAAGAAATCGCCAGTTATTTCCCGAACTATGTCGGTGTCATTGGCGAAGGCTTTTACGTAAATGGTGAGCTCCAAAAAATGTCAATTGAAATTCCGATTGAGTTTTATGGAAAAGGGGAAGTGGTCGGTTTTTCCCAGTATGCATATGGTCTAATCCAGGAAATGTTCCCGGATCACTATGCCATAGAAGTAAAAATAACGTCCAGTGATAAACTGGAAAGCCTTATTTATCGAAAACCTGGTTCGAAAAAGCCGACGGTGCATATTTTATAATGTTTGATTAAAAGAATTTGAGAGTAGCCTGTGTAGAAAATATTGTTTTTATGCAGGCTTTTTTTAAACATAAGAAAGTATGTAAAGGGAGTAGGAGTATAAAATGAGGTGCTTGTGGATAACGAAATAACCGAATAGCCGTGTCCGGTTCGTAGCGGCGACGCGACTTTAGAAATGTTCCCTACGATATATCATCATCGCTTGTCACAAAGAGAAGACCGACTAAAAACTGGCTTGCCGCCCAAACGTCAGCATACTCCAGTTTTAATGGCATGATTCCTAATTTCTAGTTGATTCGTTCCAGTCGCTCCGTTGCTAAACGGGCGCTTGCGCCTTTGTTCTTGTCTGGGAAATTATCAAATTTTCCAGTTGTGGATAAACTCACGAAGTTATTTAGCCACGTCCGGCGCAAACGCCCAGCAACTAGGCGACTTCACAAACCGCCTCTGATAAGTCATCATCGGTTCGTACCTCACCGTGATTCCTTTATCTCAGTTGATTCGTTCCAGTCGCTACGTTACTAAACGGGCGCTTGCGCCTTTGTTCATAACTAAAAGGATTTGAAAAGGTAGGGAAAATAAGAAAATAAGGTATTGAATTAATTTATTAGTTATGTCTTATTTCCTAATAAGTTTAGTTTGAAATTAAACTATTGACCGATAATATTTTAATGTTTATTCAAAAAGTAATGCTTCGAAATACGGTATTTTTGCATTTTCATCCACTTTATTCAGTGATTTTCCTTAATGAAGAAAGTAGGAAAGTTTTTTGCGCCCCTTTTCATTGCAAAATATATTAATACGCCATTATTTTCCCAATATGAATTATCTGAATTTATGTTATAATGACACTATACAAAGGAAACCTAATTATTAAGGATGGTGGGTGGCGGAATTTGATAGATATAGGACCGTTTATCAAATTGCAACGAACAAAGCGGCAAATGACACAAGGGGAATTGTCGGAAGGAATCGTTTCCTTGTCTTATTTATCCAAAATCGAAAATAAAAAGACGAAGGCCAGCCCAGAAATCATTCAATTGCTTTGTAATCGATTAGGGATTGACTTTGCAGAGGGAACGAATGCGCATATTGAGGAAAAATGCCAACAGTGGTATGAGATGCTTTTTAGTTATTGTGATAAACAAGAAATGAAAGCTAGGTATGAAGAATTACAATCACTTATGGAACATAGCATTAATGAAAACTTTATCATGTTTGAAATACATCAAATACGTTACTATGTTATTTTAAGTGAACTGGATCAAGCATTGGCAAAAATAAACGAATTACGGGAACTGGTCGATTCATTTAATGTAAAACAAGAATATTATTGGCACAAGTTCCAGGGGAATTATTATTCTTATATGGATGAGCACGTTAAAGCAATGGAATTATTTCAGTTGGCGCAAGAAAAAATACCAACTGCTAGTTTGAAAGAGACGGAGATTGCCGATTTCAAATATGCATTAGCTATCACGCATAGCCAATTATGGGAGCAACTAGAATGTCTTGATTATACGAAGGAAGCAATGGAAGTATTTCAACGTGAGTATAATTTTGTACGCTGTGGTCAATGCCATATTCTATTTGGGATCTCTTACCAAAGATTTAAAATGTACGATAAAGCGATTAAAAATTTTCAATTAGCCAAACATTTAGGGGTACTGAGTGATAATGCAGATGTCGTTACCTTAGCATATCAAAATCTAGGGTATTTGTATTCACAAATGGGTAATCCAAATGAAGCAATTAAGAATTATTTGTTAGCTTTTGAAGAAAATAAAGAACCGGAATACAAATTAAAAGTTGAAGCAATAACCTACTTAATTCAAGAATTTTATGTTATTGGAGATTACGAAAGTGTAAGTAAGTATCTGGAAAAAGCAAAAGAATTGCTTAGACAAGATGCAAATAACGTACACAAATTCTACTACCAATTTTGCAAGTATAGCATTCAGGTACATACTTATTTGTTAAATGAAGAGTTTGATAAATTTAAAGCGTTATTAACAGATGACTTTATACCTTACCTTAAGCACGCCGGCGAGTATGGTGAATTAGCATTCTATGCTAAAATGTTGGCAAATCATTTAGAACAATGGGGAAAGTATAAGGAATCTGTTCAATATTATAAGTTAGCAAGCAGAAGCTACGAGGAGTTTGTGAACATGTAGGTTAAAATGAGGAGGGATAAAGTGAAAAAAGTGATACTATCCGTACTATGTGGTGCATTTCTTATTGGGGGATTTTTCTTTACGGAGCAGCAGTTTTCAGATAGTGCTGGAAGAGGTCATCCAGAAACAACTTCTCTGAACCCAACTAAATAGTTTTAATTCATTTCATTCTTTTCAATCTGTTTTAACTTTTTTACCCTATTTATGATAGAATTTTTCCCAGAGTGGCGTGGAACCCGTTCTGGGACTTTTTTTGTTTTAAAGTATCCATTTCTGTAGCCCTCTACAGCCTCCTTTTGACTGACGCCTTGAAGTGAATTTGCTACACATCCCTCTCATTTTCTTTATATTTACAGGCACTTCGGATGAAGAGGCTGGGACATAAGCAAATACGATATACCATAAGCCGAACAATCCATTTATAATTGTTCCGTTTATTTGCATTACAATCACTGCTATGTCAAAGTGATTCGCTGATAAGAAAGTAAAAAAGTTTGGAGCTTGTGTAAAACAGGATAACCGGAAAAGCCCCGTCTGGCTTCAACACCCAGTAACTAGACGACTTCACGAAGCGCCCTACGATAAGTCCTCATTGGTTCGTGCCTCACCTTGATTCCTAAACCTTTAGTTGCTTCGTTCCAGTTGCTATGTTGCTAAACGGACGCTCTGCGCCTTTGTTCCTGCCTCATTAGTAGTTCACATGATTACAAGTAGTTTAAAAGTGTTTACGCTTTCAATAAAATGCGTTATTGTTGTAATATTCTATTAAGAAATAATATTGCTTAAACTGAATTGTATCTAGGGAGGGGAAAGTTATATGGAATACACCATCCAAGGGGCAACGTGGTTTTGGTTATTTGTCCCAATGCCTATTGTACTTATTTTATCATGCATTACTTTATTTACAGAGAGGAGGGAATAAACGATGACTACACCTACACTGGTCACCTTTATCGTTTACTTAGTAGGAATGCTGACGATTGGTATGATTATGTATTATCGAACGAATAATTTATCGGATTATGTTTTAGGCGGGAGAGGCTTAGGGCCGGGAGTAGCTGCGCTTAGTGCTGGAGCTTCAGATATGAGCGGTTGGCTATTATTAGGATTGCCTGGTGCTATTTATGCTTCAGGTCTGTCGGAAGCGTGGATGGGAATTGGACTTGCAATTGGCGCCTATTTAAATTGGCAATTTGTTGCCAAAAGATTGCGTGTATATACGGAAGTAAGTAATAACTCGATTACCATTCCGGACTTTTTGGCAAATCGGTTTAAGGACACATCACATATTTTACGTGTGATTGCAGCATTAGTTATCTTATTATTCTTCACTTTCTATACATCATCTGGTATGGTAGCCGGAGCAAAGCTTTTTGAAGCTTCATTTGGGCTTTCCTATGAAGCCGCCCTTTGGATTGGTGGTATTATTGTTATTTCTTATACGCTGTTAGGAGGCTTTTTAGCTGTAGCTTGGACAGATTTTGTCCAGGGTTTACTGATGTTTCTTGCATTACTTGTAGTACCAGTTGTGGCATTAACGCAAATGGGCGGATGGGATGCTGCTGTGCAAGCAGTTGGGGAAATTAACCCTACCCACTTGAATATGGTTGAGGGCGTTGGGGTGATGGCAATTATTTCTTCACTTGCATGGGGATTAGGCTATTTTGGTCAGCCACATATCTTGGTACGTTTTATGGCTTTACGTTCACACAAAGATGTACCAAAAGCAAGGTTTATTGGAACCGCATGGATGGTTTTAGGATTGTATGGTGCGATTTTTACGGGGTTTGTTGGTCTAGCATTTATTAGTACTCAAGAGGTTTCTATCCTTTCTGAATTTGGCATTCAAGTTGTAAATGAGAATGGGTTACAAGTATTGGCTGATTCAGAGAAAATTTTTATTGCCTTTTCACAAATTCTCTTTCACCCTGTTGTAGCAGGGGTATTATTAGCTGCCATTTTATCAGCAATTATGAGCACGATTGACTCGCAATTACTTGTATCTTCCTCAGCAGTAGCAGAGGATTTATATCGAGCTATATTTCGTAAAACAGCAACGGATAAGGAACTGGTATGGGTAGGCAGGCTGGCAACTGTCATTATTGCCTTGATTGCACTTCTAATTGCCCTAAATCCAGACAGTTCCGTGTTGGATTTAGTTGGCTATGCATGGGCTGGATTTGGTGCAGCATTTGGTCCCATTATTTTGTTAGCTTTATTTTGGAGGCGGGTTACACGTAATGGCGCACTTGCAGGTATTGTAGTTGGTGCAGTGGCAGTTATTATTTGGGGGCCGATTTTATCCGGAGGGATTTTTGATTTATATGAAATTGTTCCTGGTTTTTTCTTTAATTTATGCACAACGATTATCGTTAGTTTACTTGGTAAGCCTAATGAAGAGCTAATTGCTGATTATGATGAAACAGTGAAAAAATTGCAAGTGTAATCCAAAAAGGTTGTGTCAAAACGCTTTTGATCTAGAAACTCGAAGTTACCGCACTTTGAGGAGAAGAGTGAAAAATCTGTCTTTTAGAGGTGCTTTTATAACTTGGTTTAGTAAAAATTGTAAATAAATGACTACCAAACAGTATTTGTAAGGGCTGATTAGTTAATCAAAACTATATTCCTGGCACTTTACAAGAAAGAGAAGGAATGTTCCGAAATATATGTAAAGAATGAGAATGCCCTTCTTATCATTTTCATTGACACGTTTTTTCAGGATGGACGAGGAAACGGTGCATGAATTCGGTTTACTTCTCTACTTTAGTTGCTTAGTCATAGGACATTCTGCTATTATCAATAGTGTTACCAACGTTTATTTTGCTTTAAGAGGTGACAGGACCTTTAAAATGAAAACAAATTCTATAACCAAAGATAAATCAATTGTCTAGCCCGAATGTAACTAACAGTAACGCCCCCTCTTTCAAGTTACGAGGAAAGATAAGGGAGGAACCAACTGTAAGTTAAATGCCGCTGCGGTTACCCTGTATATATGTTGCTGTAAGGATATCGCCTCATGAGTTAGAGAGTGTACCCTGAGCAAGTCTAAGTGGATAACAGACCTAAATATCCTGTTTTGTAAACGCCCTTTAGGTCATACTGTTACGGTACTAACAATAGCGGGAAAAAATACTTCACTGATTGAAGGGTTCATCCTATACACCATCAGTAAAGGATGAAGGAAAGTACTACTCATGAATAATTCACGTTATGAATGCACTTCTGGTGTGTACCATATAAAAGTATGTAGTTTGGAGGGAAAGAAGTGGAAAAAATTTCAAAAGATCAAGTAAAGCATGTTGCTCATTTAGCTCGTTTGCATGTAACAGAAGAGGAAGCAGAAATGTTTACTGAGCATTTAAGTTCGATCATAGCTTATGCAGAGCAGTTAAATGAATTGGATACAACGAATGTAGAACCGACAACGCATGTGCTTGATATAAAAAATGTGATGCGTAAAGATAAACCGAAGCAATGGATTACACAAGAAGAAGCACTGAAAAATGCTCCAGATCACAAAGGTGGCCATTTTCGTGTACCATCAATTTTGGAGTAGGGAGGGAAAAGAATGTCGTTATTTGATTACACCATCAAGCAATTAGAAGAGAAATTACATAATGGTGAAATTACCGTAGAAGAGCTAGTAAATACTTCCTATGGGCGTATCCATGAAGTGGATGACCAAGTTCATGCATTTCTTACATTAGATGAAGAAAAAGCAAGAACAAAAGCAAAAGAACTGGATAAGGAATCAGATAAAACAGCAGCTTTATTTGGCATTCCTAGCGGGATAAAGGATAATATTGTAACGAAATCGCTACGTACTACATGTGCTAGCCAATTTCTGGATAATTTTCATGACCCTTTATATAACGCAACGGTTGTAAATAAATTAAATCAACAAAAAGCTGTCACCATTGGTAAATTGAATATGGATGAATTTGCAATGGGATCATCCAATGAAAACTCAAGCTATGAACCAACTCGTAACCCTTGGAATACCGATTATGTTCCTGGTGGGTCTAGTGGTGGCTCAGCAGCTGCTGTAGCAGCAGGTGAAGTGCTATTTGCATTAGGGTCAGATACAGGTGGCTCTATTCGTCAGCCAGCAGCATTTTGCGGCGTTGTAGGATTAAAGCCTACATACGGACGGGTATCTCGGTTTGGTTTAGTAGCCTTTGCGTCCTCTTTGGATCAAATTGGTCCAATTACCCGTACGGTAGAAGATAATGCACGTGTACTGGAAGTGATTTCTGGACATGATGTGATGGATTCAACGAGTGCAGATGTAGAAGTCCCTACGTACACAAAAGCTTTAACGAATGATGTGAAGGGATTAAAAATTGCTGTACCAAAGGAATACCTTAGTGAAGGTGTAACTCCAGAGGTTAAAGAGACAGTTATGCAAGCATTAAAGGTATATGAATCTTTAGGAGCTACGTGGGAAGAGGTTTCCCTGCCCCACTCTAAATATGCTGTTGCAACATACTACCTGCTATCTTCATCGGAAGCTTCAGCCAACCTTGCTCGCTTTGACGGGGTTCGTTATGGAGTTCGCTCTGAGAATGCAGAAAATATGATTGACATGTTCAAAAAGTCACGCAGCGAAGGATTTGGCGAAGAAGTGAAACGTCGGATTATGTTAGGGACGTTTGCCCTTAGCTCTGGATACTACGATGCGTACTATAAAAAAGCACAAAAAGTGCGTACATTAATTAAACAGGATTTTGATCAGATTTTCCAAGATTATGATGTGGTAATCGGACCAACTACGCCAACTCCAGCATTTAAAGTCGGGGAAAAAGTGGACGACCCACTAACGATGTATGCAAATGATATTTTAACCATCCCGGTAAATTTAGCTGGCGTACCAGGTATTTCCGTTCCATGTGGGTTTTCTGGGGCAGGACTGCCAATCGGTCTGCAAATTATTGGGAAGCATTTTGATGAGGCTACTGTATACCGCGCAGCACATGCGTATGAGCAAGCGACGGATCACCATAAACAGCGCCCTCAGCTAGGAGGTGCCAAGTAATGAATTTTGAAACAATCATTGGCTTAGAAGTACACGTTGAATTAAAAACAAAGTCGAAAATTTTTAGTCCTAGTACTAATGAGTTTGGGACAGCTCCAAACACAAACGTGAACCCAATCGATTTGGGATACCCAGGTGTTTTGCCTGTATTGAATGAAGAAGCGGTTAATTTTGCTATGAAAGCAGCAATGGCTTTAAATTGTGATATTGCGACTCATACGAAATTTGATCGCAAAAATTACTTCTATCCGGATAATCCAAAGGCTTATCAAATCTCACAATTTGATCAACCTATTGGTGAGAATGGCTGGATTGAGATTGAAGTACATGGAAAGAAAAAACGGATTGGCATTACTCGACTTCATTTGGAAGAAGATGCGGGTAAACTAACGCATGGTGACGATGGTTATTCGTTAGTTGATTTTAATCGTCAAGGCACACCATTAATTGAAATTGTTTCCGAACCAGATATGCGTTCACCAGAAGAAGCTTACGCGTATCTAGAAAAACTCAAAAACATTATTCAATATACTGGCGTGTCCGACGTGAAAATGCAGGAAGGGTCTTTACGTTGCGATGCTAATATTTCTTTACGTCCAATTGGGCAAGAAGAATTCGGAACAAAAACAGAACTAAAGAATTTGAACTCTTTTAGCTTTGTGCAAAAAGGATTAGAATTTGAAGAAAAGCGTCAAGAGAAAGAATTGCTTGCAGGAGGAAAAATCCTGCAAGAGACACGGCGTTACGATGAAAAAACAAAGGAAACGATCCTTATGCGTGTGAAGGAAGGTTCCGATGATTACCGTTATTTCCCTGAGCCGGATCTAGTTCCATTGTATATTGATGAAGCTTGGAAGGAGCGCATTCGTAAAGAAATTCCAGAGCTTCCTGATGCCCGCAAAAAACGATATATAGAAGAGCTTGAGTTACCGGAATACGATGCAACCGTGATTACCAATTCTAAACAAATGGCTGATTTCTTTGAAGAGGCAATCTCACACGGTGTGGATATGAAGCAAGTTTCTAACTGGCTTATGGGTGAAATATCTGCCTACATGAATAAGCATTTAAAAGAGTTGGATGAATTAGCGATTACGCCAGAAGCGTTGGCAAAAATGATAAAACTGATTGATAATGGCACGATTTCTTCAAAGATTGCTAAAAAGGTGTTCGCAGAGTTAGTGGAAAATGGTGGCGATCCGGAAAAGATTGTGAAAGAAAAGGGTCTTGTACAAATTTCTGATGAAGGTCAGTTGAAAGAAATTATTTCTAAAGTGCTTGATGAAAACGAACAATCGATTATTGACTATAAAAATGGTAAAAATAAAGCAGTTGGTTTCTTAGTCGGTCAAGTGATGAAGGCTACTAAAGGTCAAGCAAACCCACCAATGGTTAACAAAATTTTATTAGAAGAAATAAACAAACGATAATAAATTATCTGGACTATTATGATCGCTTTCAGGTAGTCCAGACTGTGATATGATGGTCTCTTTTTGTGAAGCGCGATAACAAATTAGCAGTCTATGGAATGATAGCGGCGTGTGGATGTCTGTTTCGAGAGGGTTTGACAGAAAAAACTTTCGAAGCTCGGGTTAATGCAGTTAACTAACGCAAGGGTTTCATTGTGGGCAGGGATTTTTCCCTTATTTAAGGAGATAAGAAAGAAAGTATAAAATTTTGGCTTTGGGATACCGATATAACGGAATAGTCACGTCCGGCTTAAGCGCCCAGCAACTAGGCGACTTCACGAAATCGCCTTCCGATAAGTCATCATTGGTTCGTGGTTAAGAGGAAGGCCGACTAAATACGGGCTTGCCGCTCAGGCGTCGGCATACCCCTGGTTTTAGTGGCATGATTCCTAAAACTTTAGTTGATTTGTTCCACTTGCTACGTTGCTAAACGGGCGCTTGCGCCTTTGTTCGGTACCGATTCACTGAGTTACTATAGGCATATTAGGCGACTGATAATAGAAATCTGTAGTGAGTTTTAAACATGGGAAACGACAAAGTTTTAACGAGAATTTAGCTACTTTCCGTTGGTCATGTTATTCCGTATATAAGGTGCTGGAAGGCTCTCGCTTCAGGAGTTGGATAATCTGTACTAACCAACAAGTCTAAGTGAAAGATGACAGCGCCTAAATGCCCTATTCCGTAAGCTGCTTTAGGTTATATCATTATGGTACTAACAATCCGTAGGGGATGAATACCCCAATAATGAGATTCACTTTATCAGAAGCAGCTGTACACAAACTTCATTCGGTTAATGTTGACATATGTAAGTGATGCTTCATACAATCTTGCTTGTGTCCTCTTTTCAAAATTATAGAAAAGCGCTATGATAAAGAGTAGACTGCAGATACATCCTGTTTTAGGTTGCTGTGAATAAGCATATGAATTAGGTTAGGTCTATTTAGTTACATACTTTTTAAATATCATTATATGTTTGCAATTTTTAAAAATTATGGTCCTGCATACTTGGTGCAATGCGGAGGGAAAGCAATGAATAAAGCGCGTATTATTTATAATCCTACGTCTGGTAGAGAAGCTTTTAAAAAAGAATTGCCAGCTGTATTAGAAAAGCTTGAAGTAGCTGGTTATGAAACATCTGCTCACGCAACAACTTGTGAGGGAGACGCGATCCAAGCTGCAAAATTGGCTGTTGAAAGGGGTCATGACCTTGTTATTGCTGCTGGTGGAGATGGAACAATTAATGAAGTTATTAATGGGATAGCTGAGCAGGAGAGTCGTCCAAAGCTTGGTATTATACCAGTAGGGACGACGAACGATTTTGCCAGAGCCTTACATATTCCACGTGATATTCAAAAAGCGGTTGATGTAATTACGGAAGGAAAATCGATGTGTTTAGATATTGGAAAAGTGAATGATCACTATTTCATGAACATTGCTGGTGGAGGTAAACTCACTGAACTGACATACGAAGTGCCAAGCAAGCTAAAGACGATGCTAGGACAGTTAGCTTATTATATGAAGGGGATTGAGATGCTCCCTTCTTTAAAGCCGACAAGAGCAAAAATTGAATATGATGGCAATGTCATTGATGAAGATATTATGCTTTTTCTCATCTCCAATACGAATTCAGTTGGAGGTTTTGAAAAACTCGCTCCGGAAGCGGATATGCAGGACGGTTACTTTGATTTAATCATCTTGCGCAAAACAAATTTGGCAGAATTTATCCGAATTGCGACATTAGCACTACGCGGAGCACATTTAGAGGATCGACACGTCATCTATGATAAGGCGAAGCATGTTAAAGTGACGCCAGATGAGAAAATGCAATTAAATATTGACGGTGAATACGGTGGACTGCTCCCAGGAGAATTTGCAAATTTACAGCAGCATATTGAATTCTTCGTTCCAGCTGAATTTATCGAAAAGAATTAACGGACTGCATGTATGAACTGCACCCAAAACTTAGATGATACATCTAACTTTTGTGGTGCACATCATTAAGGCAGTCTTTTTGCATGTTAAAAAGGCTTTTTGCGCTGTTTTGCTGAGCGAGTCGACTGAAACTGACTGCTGGTAATGGAAGGATTATCTTGTTTTTATGCATATTTGTAAAGCTTGTTAATTGCGAACTTCGGCGAAAAAATGGTGAACTCCGTCGATATCAAGTGAACTTCAGCGATTTTACTGTTTTATCCATAAATAAAACGTTAACGAGTCCTTACTATCGGTTTTTAAAACTCACTTCCAAAAGGTGAAAAGTCTGCTAAGCTTATGAATAATAGAAGAAGTTTTTGATAGGAGGTATTGTTTTTGAATGGAGAATTTTATGTCGGATGGGGAACATTAGCGTTAATTAATGCTGGGTTAGTGCAAGGGAAGAATAGAAAGCTTTCAATTGGTTTTTAATTGCCTTTGTTTATAGGACCCATTGCCACGCTTAGTTTGTTGTTCGTTGGGAACGCGGATAAGCTGAATAGGTAAATTAAGATAACATAACATGGTTACATATTTCCAAGTGCATGAATTCATTATGTAACCATTCATTTCTATGATAAGATAGGAACACAAACTAGCGTATAAAGGAAGAGAATCATGGCAAAAAAAGCAGTACCAGTAAAAAAGAATGAGATCTTGATGCTCACATTTGAAGATTTGACCCACGAAGGGAATGGAGTTGCTAAAGTAAATGGCTACCCTCTATTTGTACCGTATGGATTGCCAGGCGAACAAGCTCTCGTTAAAGTTATAAAAGTAAATAAAAATTTTGGCTTTGGGAAGCTTATGGAAGTAAAGCAAGCAAGTCCAGATCGAGTAGCACCACCTTGTGATGTGTATTATAAATGTGGGGGATGCCAATTACAGCATATGAGTTATGAACTGCAGCTGGATATGAAGCGAAACCAAGTAAAAAACGTGATGCGAAAAATTGCCCATATGAGCCATGTTCCAGTTCATCCTACAATTGGTATGACGGATCCATGGCGTTATCGTAATAAAGTGCAAATCCCGGTTGGTGAAAAGAATGGCAAGTTGATTACTGGTTTTTACCAAAAGCGCAGTCATCGGATCATTGAAGATATGGATACATGTATCATTCAGGATGAAGTTAATGATCGTATGGTAGAAGCAGTTCGGCGGATTGCCAACCAATTAGGAATCACTGCTTATGATGAATCCCATCATCGCGGGGCGTTGCGCCATATCATGGTACGTACCGGTAGTGAAACACAGGATACGATGGTTGTTCTCGTAACTCGAACGGATAAACTTCCAGAACAGGATAAGCTGATTCAAGCATTGACGGAAACCTATCCTCATATTAAATCGATTGTTCACAATGTGAATAAGGAAAAAACGAATGTCATTTTAGGTAAAAAGACGAAAGTTATTTGGGGAGATGACTATATTTACGATACGATTGGCGACATTCGGTTTGCTATTTCTGCTAAGTCGTTTTATCAAGTCAATCCACCACAAACAAAAGTGCTATATGAAAAAGCTTTGGAATATGCAAAGCTTCATTCATCGGATGTAGTTATTGATGCATATTGTGGCATTGGTACGATTTCACTATTTTTAGCGCAGCAGGCGAAAAAGGTTTACGGCATAGAGGTTGTTCCAGAAGCAATTAGCGATGCAAAAAGAAATGCCAAACTGAACGGAATTACCAATGTTGAATTCGTTGTAGGTGAAGCTGAGAAAGTTATGCCATGGTGGAAGGCACAGGGGTTGCATCCTGACGTAATTATTGTTGATCCGCCACGAAAAGGATGTGACGGAGACTTTCTGCAAGCAATGATCGAGATGGAACCGAAACGAATTGTGTATGTTTCCTGCAACCCGTCTACACTAGCTCGAGACTTAAAAATATTAGATGAAGGCGGCTATGAAACGAAGGAAGTGCAACCAGTTGACATGTTTCCGCAGACGAATCATGTGGAGGCTATAGCGTTGATACAACGGAAAATTATGTAGAAATTCTTAGTTTCACAACGTTTTACAAGCATGCACACTTTGTACCAAATGGTGAAAATGGGCGTAAAAAAGTGATGAAAAACCATATTGGGGTTTCAGTAGGAATTGAACTGGTGTGTGGGAACACAACAGAATTATAAACTTTAACTTAATAGATACTATAAAATTTAGACGTTCAATTAAAATGAGCGTCTTTTTTTTATGCCTAAAATGAAGAGTAGAGGTGAAATATGACTGGACTAACATTGGGAAGTTTATTTGATGGAATCGGGGTATTTCCTCTATCTGGTTCTCGTTACGGAATTAGTCCGACATGGGCAAGTGAGATAGAGAAAGCACCTGTATCTATTACAAAACACCATTTCCCTAACATGCTCCAGATGTTGATTGGTATATAAAGGCAGATGATCTGGTCTTAAAGGGAAAAGCGACAATATAAACTAGTAACATTCCAAAGTCTACCCCTAGTAAGGAAAAATAGTGAAAGTCTTTAGAAAACGAGGGAAACGAATTCGAGCGAGTGATGTGTCCCTCGTTTTTCAATTTGTATTCTTTGGACTCGTTGGTGTATGGCTCGCTTCTTTTATCCCTTTTCATCTGTCATTTTTACATTCTACAACGTGGCAGCTTGATTTATTTCAAGCACACTTTATCAGTAGATATGGGTTGATTTCATTGGTGATTAGTTTAGTGATGGTAGCTTGTTATACTTTTGTTTATTATCGCTATCGGTATGATCGTATCAGGCAAGTTATTCACCGTCAAAAACTCGCCAAAATGATTATAGAAAACGGTTGGTATGAAATGAAACAAGTACAATCAAGTAGCTTCTTTGAAGACATACCAAATGGAAAAGCAAAAGATAAAATTAGTCATTTTCCTAAAATGTATTATCGGCTGGAAAAAGGATTGCTTCATATTCAAACAGAAATCACATTGGGAAAATATCAAGAACAGTTACTAAACCTCGAAAATAAACTGGAAAGTGGTTTGTACTGTGAATTGGTATCGAAAGAGTTACATGATTCCTTTGTGAAATATATCTTGCTCTATGACACAATTAATAGTCGTATTTCCATTGATGAAGTGGTTGCACAAAATGGTAGCTTAAAGCTCATGGATTCGATGTATTGGGAATATGATAGCCTCCCACATATGTTGATCGCTGGCGGAACTGGCGGCGGAAAGACGTACTTTATTCTCACACTGATTGAAGCGCTATTAAAAACAGATGCAAAATTGTATATCCTAGATCCAAAAAAATGCCGATTTAGCGGATTTAGCCACATTTATGCCTGATGTGTATTATAAAAAAGAAGATATGATGGCTCGTAGTGAAGAAATGAAACAAATGCCTAACTATAAAACAGGAGAAAACTATGCTTATTTAGGCTTATCTCCTCATTTTTTAGTTTTTGACGAGTACGTGGCATTTATGGAAATGCTTGTTTCCAAGGAAAATACAGCAGTGTTAACCAAACTAAAACAGATTGTTATGCTAGGACGACAAGCAGGCTTCTTTCTTATTCTTGCCTGTCAACGACCAGACGCAAAATACCTTGGAGACGGCATTCGAGATCAGTTTAATTTTCGGGTTGCTTTAGGTCGTATGAGTGAACATGGGTATGGCATAATGTTCGGATCGGACGTACAAAAAGAATTTTTCTTAAAACAGATCAAAGGACGAGGGTATGTTGATAAAGGAGATAATGTCATTTCAGAATTTTATACACCACTTGTCCCGAAAGAACATGACTTTTTAAATGAAATTGCTAAACTAGCTCGATAAAGGCTGCCCAGTGCGGCGGCGTGCGAAGCGAAAGCCGACGTGCTGGGCTAAGCCTGCGTGGCGACAGCCACGCCTTAACCCCCCATTTCTAACAGGGGGGTAGAAAAACAATAAGAAACTGTTCCAAAGACCAATAACACCTGATGGCACAACGGTTTGGAGCATATGAAGAAGATGTCAGCTTTTAATCTTTAGTTGACATCTTTTTTTAGTTGTGCGCCCTGCATGGGCGGAAACTTGGTGGCGAAAGTCCACTACAGGCTTGGCAGTAGGAACTGTTAGCGAAAGGCAAGGTGGCTATCGTGAGGTAGTGGCTGAAGGAAGCCGGACGCAAACTCCTGAACTGACACTTATGTTTTACCATTATTGTATATTAGGGATTGCATGCTTTGATAACAGTTTCTATATATCCGACATCTGGTCTACTTGGTTCTATATTCCACGGGATTTTGTTTCCCTTCGCAAAATCGTAATGACAATAATATTGATCTTTCATTCCATTTTGATTACTAAACTCGCTATCATTAATATGTTTATTGAGAAGTTTAGCCCAACTATCATTACGTATGGATGACCATTCTAAAATTCCTGAATCCCATAGTAATGGTTTAGGATGGATACTTAAGGAAGTTATATTGTCCCTAACAATCCAATTACTTGAATTAAAATAATCTTCATAGGTATACGAAGCTATTAAATAATTTATATCTATCATTTTCTCTTGAGAACTAACCTGTATTTTTAAATGTCCATTCACTATAGATAAATCCATATTTTTTTTATTTTCAAACGAGATAATTCCAATAGAGTCTCCATTAGCATTGTATACATTAGCTGAGTTTACTTGATTTCCCTCATTATCCTTATTAATTATAATGTATTCTCCATTCGTAGGGGTGAAGGGAATTATAAAAGATAATTTTTTATTGTTACCTTGAGTATTATTTATAAGAGTAATTGTTTCTTTGATCTCATTACTTTGTATATTTCTAGCAGTTGTAGTTAAATTTTCTGAAATTGGTTCTTTAAAATAATTTAAAACATTAATATTTTGAGCTTGGGTGGGACTACTTGGTAAAAATAAAGTGGTTAAAATTAAGACTGATAAAATGCAGATTAATAAACTATTATTTTTTGTCATTCTTATCCTCCTCAAATTATAACAATAATTATATACTAACACAATTTTAAAATAATAAATATTTTTCTGATTTATATATATTCTCTTGTGCTAATGTTTACTGGTATGAAAGGATATATAGGTACGCAAACTCTAGCAATAATTGCATGTGGTCTTGTCCCATAAAACTTAACTTTAAAAAGACTATGAGATTTTTATTCAGAGAGTCAATGGTTAGAGTTATTATGGACCTTAATTGTTAACAATATATGTAGTAAACTTGTGGAATTTGTCTCTCATGCCTCAGATCACTTCTTATAATCGATCTTCTTTTCACTTTTGTTTGTTATTATTAAAGTGTATAATGATCAAGGTTTACTATAGTTTGATAAAAAGCGATAAAGCATGGTATAAGTGTAAAAGAAGTGATTTTTTTAATAGATAAGAAAGTATAACAATTTTGGCTTTGGGATACGGATATAACGGAATAGCTACGTCTGGCTTAAGCGCCCAGCAACTAGGCGACTTCACTCCATTGCCCTACGATAAGTCATCATCGGTTCGAGGTTAAAAGGTAGGCCGACTAAAAACGGGCTTGCCGCTCAGGCGTCGGCATACTCCTGTTGCAGGAGCATGATTCCTAAAGCTTTAGTTGCTTCGTTCCAGTCGCTACGTTGCTAAACGGGCGCTCTGCGCCTTTGTTCATATTTTGGAACAAGATTTTGATTCGTGGTCCCATGATGAAAGGATTTGAGTTTATATATGATAGATAATTTTTGGCGTGATTTACCAAAGCCGTTTTTTGTGCTGGCGCCAATGGAAGATGTGACGGATGTTGTTTTTCGCCATGTAGTTAGTGAAGCAGGAAGACCAGATGTGTTTTTTACAGAGTTTACAAATTCGGAGAGCTATTGTCACCCAGAGGGGAAGTTGAGTGTACGTGGACGTTTGACTTTTACCGAAGATGAACAACCAATTGTAGCTCACATATGGGGAGATAAACCAGAATACTTTCGACAAATGAGTATTGGTATGGCGAAACAGGGGTTTAAGGGACTGGATATCAATATGGGCTGTCCTGTCCATAATGTTGCAGCAAATGGAAAGGGATGTGGGCTTATCCGACGCCCTGAAGTTGCAGCAGATCTAATACAAGCTGCAAAAGCAGGGGGATTGCCTGTAAGTGTGAAGACAAGGCTTGGTTATACTCATGTAGATGAATGGCATGACTGGTTGACTCACTTATTGAAACAAGACATCGTAAATCTTTCCATTCATTTGCGTACAAAAAAAGAAATGAGTAAAGTAGATGCCCATTGGGAACTGATCCCAGAAATTAAGACTCTTCGTGACCAGGTAGCACCAGATACGCTTTTGACGATTAATGGGGATATTCCGGACAGGCAAACGGGTATGGAACTTGCTCATCAATATGGTGTGGATGGGATTATGATTGGGCGTGGTATTTTTAAAAATCCATTTGCCTTTGAAAAGGAGCCAAAAGATCATAGTAGTAAGGAATTGCTTGATCTCTTACGATTGCATTTAGACCTTCATGATAAGCATTCAAAAATAGAACCACGTCCATTCAGACCACTTCGTCGCTTTTTTAAGATATATGTCCGTGATTTTCGAGGAGCGAGTGAACTAAGAAATCAATTGATGAGCACAGAATCAACAGACGAAGTACGCATATTGCTGGATAACTTTGAGTATAGTAATGGTGGTTCGTGTTGATGGAGCGATGAGCACGAGAAGGAAGCATATCAAGTGGGCGTTAAACTAATGTTGTGCATCGCCCCTAAACATGAGTTACTTATAAATAAAGTATGAGCAAGGTATACTACAATCGGCTCCGTTGCAGGAAAACAAAAGCCTCATCCCCATTTTAGAAGGGGGGATGAGGCTTTTGTACCTTTTTTAATAATAATTAATAAATGCAAAAGTGTGGATCTAGTGGTACCCCCCTGTTCTTTGCCGAGTAATAAATGAAATATTACTTCTTCTAAGCTGAAATGACAGAAAGCTAATACTTTTCTTTTTTCAGGAGATAAGAAAGTATAAAAATTTTGGCATTGGAATACCGATATAACGGAATAGTCACGTCCGGCTCCAGCGCCCAGCAACTAGGCGACTTCACTCCATCGCCTTACGATAAGTCATCATTGGTTCGTGCCTCACCATGATTCCTAAAACTTTAGTTGCTTCGCTCCAGTCGCTACGTTGCTAAACGGGCGCTTTGCGCTTTTGTTCTTTCTTGACTTCTACATATCCAACGGAAGTTCATTTGGAAATGTAATCCATTCATTTTATTGTTTAAGGAAGGGCTTGTGTACCATTATTTTCCTCACTAAATAGTTGATTAGATATACTGCGAAAAATGCATATTTAAAAGAGGAAAATATTTATTGATAATCAATAAAAGAAAAGGTATACTATGGTTAATGATGAAAAGCGAGGTGCTGTTATGAAACGGGGATCCGTAACGGTTCTGAAGGCAGCTATCTTTGCCATTGGCATTGTCGTATTAAGCTTATGTATATTTGCATTGCCCTCATTGGCAAAGAGTTTAGCAGAAATGTATCCGGAGTTTGCTTATTTAAGATATCCAGTATTATTAGGTTTATATTTGACCACAGGTCCATTTTTTTATGCGTTATATCAGGGGTTAAGGATGTTACATCTTATTGAGAACGGTAAGGCGTTTTCTTATTTAGCAGTATATACATTAGTTCGTATCAAGTACTGTGCAAGTATGATTAGTATATTGTATATTATGGGAATGATTTTTCTTTTAACGCAAAATGCTTTACATCCTAGTATAGCGATTATGGGGCTGGTTATTCTCTTTTCTTCTATAGTTATTATGTTGTTTAGTGCTGTTCTACAGTCGCTTTTTAAAAATGCACTAATCATGAGATTAGAAAATGAGTTGACCGTCTGAGGTGAGTCCATGGCGATTATAGTGCACATTGATGTCATGTTAGCAAAAAGGAAAATGAGTGTGACGGAGCTGTCTGAAAAAGTAGGTATTACTATGGCTAATCTGTCTATTTTAAAAAATGGTAAGGCAAAAGCAATTCGTTTTTCTACGTTGGAAGCAATATGTAAAGCTTTGGACTGTCAACCAGGTGATATTTTAGAATATAAAGCTGAGGGAGATAGGGAAAACGGAGAGTCTAAATGAAGTAAGAATAATCGAATGAAAGTAATAAAATGTGAGGAAGCTAGACTATTGCATGAACTGGCCCTCATCCCAGTAGACAGGGGAAGATTATAAGCGGCTACAGGGATGTGGCCGTTTTAATCATTTTTGATGTCATACATTAGCATAACTCTTCAATTGAATAATTGACTTTTTTAAGATATTAACACTTCATCGTTTAGTGACTAGAATTAAACGTGTTGGACACAGAAAACTCTTGCTTTACGTACAACAGATTTTATTTTTTAATCTGTCCACCTAGGAGGGGTATATCAACAATTGACTACCTTTTTAAGGAGATAAGAAAGTATAAAAATTGTTGCATTGGGATACCGATATAACGGAATAACCACGTCCGGCTTAAGCGCCCAGCAACTAGGCGACGCCCTACAATAAGTCATCATCGGTTCGTTACAAAGAGGAGGGCCGACTAAAAACGGGCTTGCCGCTCAGGCGTGGGCACACCCCTGTTTTTAGTGGCATGACTCCTAAAACTTTAGTTGCTTTGCTCCAGGCGCTATGTTGCTAAACGGGCGCTTTGCGCCTTTGTTCACTACTACTTATTTGCCCTTGAATTGCAGCAATGAGTGTATTTCTTTTTCTAACTCTTCTTTGGAGACATTGGCATCTTCCGCTACATAGAATGTGAAGCGAGGTTTTTTGCCCTCATAGTTGGCTTCAAATTCAACACCTTCATAGCCATTTTCTTGTATATAGTCAGAAACATAGGACTTCATGTCCTCTTTAAATTGTTGTAACTCTAACTCTTTCGCATTACTTCGCTTTATACTAATGGAATATTTATCTGAGAGATCATACTCCTTCAGCTTGTTTTCCATGTTCGCTATAAATTTATGTTGATCTATCTGATCTATATCAAAGAAAACTTCAGAGTTTTCGTCGTCTACAACCGATGCGAACATATCATAATTATCCCAAGCATTATCCATCACTTTACTTAAGCGTTCATCTTCACTAAGCTCAGGTTCTGCTTCTTTCACTAGATTAGTGCTAAATAACAATACAATGAATGAAACAATAACCAAAAATAGAATGCCTTTCTTCATCATATCCCTCTTTTTCCTGAATTGCAGATTTTACCGGTATTTTGGAGCCGTCATTAATTCCATCTAACTATACTATAATATGAGTTGCAATCTTTTGCTGATTTCAAGGGATTATGCCACTAATCAGATTGGTGGACATATATACAAAATGTATTTACGATGGAATTAAGCACGAACAATAAGAAAGAAAGGGTGATTGCATTGAAAATTCTTGTTGTAGGAGCAAATGGACAAGTTGGAAAACATCTCGTGAAACAAATTCAAGATAGCGGAAAGCATATGGCAAGAGCGATGATTCGTAAACAAGAGCAAGCACCATATTTTAAAGATTTAGGTGCAGAGACGGTTGTCGTTGATTTGGAAGACGAGATAGAAGAGATTACAAATTCGGCTGAAGGTGTGGATGCTGTTGTGTTTACAGCAGGATCAGGTCCGAAGACAGGCAAAGACAAGACATTAATGGTGGACTTAGATGGTGCGGTAAAAACAATTGAAGCAACGAAAGCCGCTGGTGTGAAACGTTTTGTGATGGTGAGCTCTTTTGACACAAGCAGGGAAGCCATCCAAGCAGCCTCTTCTTCTTTTGCCCCATATGTAGTCGCAAAACATTATGCAGATGAGTGGCTAAGAAGCACTGATTTAGACTACACGATCGTTCATCCAGGATTATTAACGAACCAACCAGGAACTGGAAAAGTGAATGCTGCAACGAAAGTGGAACGAGGAGAAATTCCACGCGAAGACGTAGCTGGTGTTATTTATGGTTGCTTAGAAAACGATACAACCATTGGGAAAGAATTTCAAATCGTTGCAGGTAAATCAGAAATTAAACAAGCATTATACAAGTTATAAGTGAACTCTCAATCAGTAAAGGATCGTACCTACTGATTAAGGGTCACTTTATTATATTCCATGCTTTTATCCTAAAACTTGATGCCGTAATAACCTTGTTTCGAAAGATCAAGGAGATACAAAGAGGCCTAATTGAATAGGTTACACCTAGTTGGACAGATACATTAAGGTCATATAAAGTGAACTTTCAATTAGGAGGGGTTTTTGAAAATAACCTTTAAAAAGAAAAAACTTTTGTATATCACACTTCCGGCGATCAACATTTTCTTTGAAAATGTCAGATGTTTTTTTCATCTAACTTATTGGTAGTGTATTCCTTCGAATGATAACACTTACATTTGTGGGGATGAATTATTTAACCTAAAGGAAAATAGGTTGATGCAAAATTAAAACTGGTTGACAAGTAAATTTTTATTCACTATAATATCCTTAACATTATATTAGAAATACGTTGAAGGAGCCTAGTAGCGAGGTTGTCACTGTTCATTTAGAAAGCTAGGGGTTGATGCGACCTAGTACAAACAAACTTGTGAATTACACTCTGGAGTATCTTAGGTAATGCTAAGCGGATTAGCAAACGATATGATTGCTGAGAGAGGTATTAATAGATATAAAATAACTTGCTATTAATACAATTTGGGTGGTAACACGGTTAGAATCGTCCCTATGTCTATATTAGACATAGGGCGTTTTTTATTTTTTCCAAGCTTATATAGGAACTACAATAAAAGGAGTCGGAAAGCATGAATCTTATCGATGAGTTAGAATGGCGAGGAGCCATAAACCAACAAACAGATGCTGAAGGATTACGCGAATTAATCGAAGAGAAAAAGATTTCCTTGTACTGCGGTGTTGACCCTACTGGTGACAGTATGCATATTGGTCACTTAATTCCGTTTATCATGATGAAACGTTTTCAATTACATGGTCATCAGCCAATTATTTTAATTGGAGGAGCAACGGGTACAATCGGTGACCCAAGTGGACGGCAAACGGAACGTCAATTACAAACATTAGAGCAAGTACAGAATAATGTCGATAAGTTAACAGCGCAAATGAAGAAGTTATTCTTTGCTGACAATAGCGAAGTTAAAATAGTTAATAACTACGAATGGACACATAACTTAAGTATTTTAGACTTCTTACGTGACTACGGTAAAAATTTTAGTGTTAATAGTATGTTGGCAAAAGATATTGTAGCAAGTCGATTGGATAGTGGTATATCATTCACTGAGTTCTCTTACCAAATTTTACAATCTATTGATTTTCTTCATTTATTTAGAGAAGAAAATGTACAATTACAAATTGGTGGTAGCGATCAGTGGGGAAATATTACAAGTGGATTAGACTTAATACGTAAAAAAGAAGGGCAGCAAGCGAAAGCATTTGGATTAACCATTCCACTATTATTAAAAGCAGATGGTACAAAATTTGGTAAAACTGCAGGTGGGGCAATTTGGTTAGATGCAGAACAAACGACGCCATATGAATTTTACCAGTTTTGGGTTAATACAGATGATAAAGATGTTATAAAATATTTAAAATTCTTTACGTTTTTAACTAAAGATGAGATTGATCAATTAGAAGTTAAAGTAAAAACAGAACCTCACAAACGTGAAGCACAAAAAGTGCTGGCAAAAGAAATGACTAAATTTGTTCATGGCGAGAATGCTTTGAATCAAGCGTTAAAAATTACGAAAGCACTATTTAGCGGGGATATTAAATCACTAACAGCAGATGAAATTGAACAAGGCTTTAAAGAGATGCCTACTTTTCAAGCTAAAAAGGAAACCAAAAATATCGTGGAATGGTTAGTTGATTTAGGTATTGAGCCATCTAAACGTCAGGCAAGAGAAGATATTAACAACGGGGCTATTTCCATGAATGGCGAACGAGTAAATGATGTTAATATGGATGTAACAGCGGACAACTCATTTGATGGAAGATTTATTATTATTCGTAAAGGGAAGAAAAATTACAGCTTAGTGAAATTAAGTTAATTCAACATGCGTGGATGAAAGTTCATTTCACATGGAAGGTGCTATAAACCTTTTCAAAAGTGAAAAATGAATACAAACACTTTAAATGGGAAATAACATCACCGAAATGCTTGATTGTTTAAATTTAGTCCATCCCCTAGCTATACGGAACGCTAAGTAGGAGTTAAAGGGAATTTGTACGTATTAAAGTATTACTTTATAAATAGTTGAAGAGCAAACATCTTCCCTAAATCTAATAAGATTCTAGGGAGGATGTTTCTATATAATCTGTATAGGGAACGATAAAATGAGGTGCTTCTGGATAACGAAATAACCGACTAACCACGTCCGAGTCCATCGTCCAGCAACTAGGCGACTTCATGTTTTTATCCGTGTTTGGAATCCTCACTTGTTTTTTTAAAGCTATGTCGTATTCATTTCTCTTCTATATCCCTGTCTGTGACTTTCTTTTGTTCACTTTTTCACTAAAATCTAAATAAATATGTGAACTGTCGGCTTGTGTAGTTGGAGGTGAAATATAGCCGTCAGTATAGTCTAGTGTTTTCTGTCCATCCGTTTTTCTCCACTAACTACTGTTATTTGAATTAAAAAACAAAACTGTGCAAATAATATTCCCTATTACCTTGTAAAGCGATGTACTATGTGTTACATTGTATTTGAATATTATATGAAAAGGGGTGTGAGTATGGATAAAGAGATCATGAAAGGGAGCATTGATATTTTACTTTTATCGCTCTTACGTCATCGTGATATGTATGGTTACGAGATGGTCAAGGCGTTAAAGAAAAACAGTAATGAACTTTATAGCATGAGTGAGGGAACGTTGTATCCTGCTTTAAAGCGATTAGAAAAGAAAGGCTGGCTTCAATCCTACTGGGGAAACTCTGAAAATGGAGGCAGACGGAAATATTATCAAATGACGCAGGAAGGGCAGAGCGAGTTAGATAAAAAATTACAAGAATGGAATCAAATCAGCCATTTAATTAAAGTATGTTCGGAGGAATGGAGTTGGAGCCAAAAGTCGAAGCTTACATTCATAAGCTTGTAAGTCAGTTACATTGTGGTAAAGAAGAAAAAAAAGACATCATCGATGAAGTAGAAGATCATCTAAATTTGTTGATACAAGAATATAAAGAAGCAGGGTTTACAAACGAAGCGGCTGTGAATAAAGCATTAGAAAGTTTTGGTGAGCAAGATCACATAGCAACTGGCTTACAAACGTCTTTATCCCCCTTATATAAAGTCTTGAAAATAATGACAAGCGTTCTCTTTGGTTTGTATGCCTTTATTATATTGTTTAAGTTGCTCTTGGAGAGAATTATTAATTTAGCGTTCACTTCTAAGCAGGGTGTTTTTTTGAATCATTATGTGGCTGTTCCAAAAAATTACAAGGGGATATTTGATTTCGCATATATTCATCTAAATGCCAATTTTATCCCTTTTAAGACAACGCTGCATTATATGCTGGAGTCTGACTCCTATAATTTATCCGTTATTCTTCATAATACGATCGGGAATGTGCTGCTGTTTTTGCCTTTAGGATTATTTCTGCCGCTATTATTTAAAAAGTATAGAGTATTCTCGAAAATGCTGGTGTTTGTAGCGATAGCTAGCTTATCCATTGAACTCTTACAGCTGATTGTACAAGTTGGGCAGTTTGATATAGATGATATTATTTTAAACACCATTGGCAGCAGTATAGGTTTTTGGTGTTTCGTATTTTTACAGCGTATTAAAAATGAAATATCATCTATCCCCTCCACAACAGAAAATTTATAAAGAGAAAGTGAGAAAAAATATGAGAAAAATAATAAAAGCAGGCTTAATTGCAGGGATGTGCTTTTATTTACTCGTTCTTTCTAAGCTTATCTTGTTTAAGTATCTCCCTCTTTCTGAAATTATCAGTCATTTTACATTTAGTTATGAAAGACCTTTTTGGAATGAGCATAATTTTATCCCGTTTAAAACGATCTTCTATTATTTGTTTTTAGCAGAAAATATTAATTTTACTATACGTGTTCAAAATATAGTAGGTAATGTGATTGGATTTGTTCCGTATGGTTTACTCCTTCCATTGATATCGAAAAGATTTCAAAAAGATAACCAAAGTCATGCTTGCAACGCTATGCTTAAGTTTAATGTTTGAACTGCTGCAATTCATTTTTAAATTTGGAAGCTTTGACGTAGATGATATGCTGTTGAATACACTTGGAGGAGTGCTTGGTTATTTGCCTATTAAACTATTTAAGATACTATATAGGCAAGCCAAGAACAGAGCAGTTTAGCCAAGCAATAATTCTATTTAAAGAATTTTGCCTTTGAAAAGCTAATTTGCAGCATAGAAAAACTGGTTATCGTACAATCCTTATCGAAGTATAAAAATATAAAGTAAGTATAATTTTAGCGCATGACTTCAAGTGCTGTTAGAATCCAAACTTGAAAAGGAACATATCGGTAGATTAAAGAACCTAAATATTTTTAACATATGTACACATAAATTAATATACGGACGTGAAACGTAAAAGAGATAAAATTCCATTTACCTGCTTGTTGATTAAAATTGCAATTGTCCAGCAATTAGTTAGTCTATATGTTGTGAACCATGAGCAAACTTAACCGAAATTATTAGATGTAAAACTTGCTGTTTTCTAAATTAGTAGTTTATGCTACGATCAATTCAGTAGCTAATATAGAAATAGATCATATTAGAAAGATGGAGGTTTGCAAGTGATACAAGTAGAACTAACAAGATTTAAAGTGAAAGAAGGAAAATCCAAGGTTGTAGATGAATGGTTATCATTTCTAAATGAGCATATGAAGGATGTCCTAATTACATTAGCAGATGAAAAAATGTACGTTGAAACCATTTTTAGAGAAACGCTTAATGGAAATGAGTATCTATATTGGTACTCTGTACAGGGACAAGGCGGACAAGATGTAGAAGAATCCGAAAACTGGATAGACAAAAAACACTTGCAATATTGGCATGAATGCATAGATCCTAATTTTAGGCCCATAGATCTTAGTACAGAAGTTGTGATGATACCTGAAAAGCTGAGACAAGCCATGGAAGCTTTTAACAAGTAAAATAAGCTGAAAGTAAATCGGACTTGCTTGGTAGAGAGAATGGACTTGATGGATAAACGTAACTAAGGGTTTGGTTCATAGCAATAATGGTGACGCGTGAAAACCAATATTTGTAACTGAACCTTTTATATTTGGCATGAGACTACAAATTTTAAATAACCACTTGATGTTTTTTATATTCAATCTACTATGTAAAGGAATTACATATTTAGGCTGACGATAATGCATTTAGGTGTCATAGACAAAAGGAGATAACTTTCTTTGATATCGACGCTTGAACGCGAACGCAAATAAAAGGAGTGTTGTTTATGCAAACATGGGAATATGCAGTAGAAACTTGGACATTAGGGATTACCTCTGCCGATCGAGAAGAACTCGAGGACAAATTAAATGAGTATGGTAAGCAAGGCTGGGAATTAGTAAATATTATTCCTCAAGTTGGAGAGGGCTCTAGTGGTAGGATTAGTGTGAACTTCAATCAAATTGTGTTTAAACGAAAAGTAGATTAGCCTGTTTTCCCTTGGAGCTAGTTTATCAAAATAGATTTTGAAGGTCATTAAAACTTGTAGCTAGACAAGAAGGTGGGTAAAAATGGATGTAACTGAATTTCAGCAGTGGGTAAAGCAGTATTATAAAACCAGAGGATGGTCGGATTTAGATATTTTCATTCGGATAGGCTTTTTAGCTGAAGAAACAGGTGAAGTAGCTAGAGCAATAAGAGCTCTTGAAATAGGGAGAAACCGACCAGATGAAGCGGAAAGTACTTTTGAAGAAAATAAACAAGCGTTAACCGAAGAACTTGGAGATGTACTAGGCAATGTCATTGTCATTGCCAATAAATACGACATTTCTTTGAAAGAAGTGTTTCAATTACATAAAAGCAAGCTGGCAGAGCGCTATTCAGAATAAATATTGGAAAGGCAGTTAATGCTTTAATGCCTGAACCGCTTTTTCTTTTTGTCAGCTCCCGCTTAAAGCTTTTATTTTCCCGAATCGTTTCATCACATACGCTATGGGAAGCTCCCATTCTAAAAACCTCCATTCAAAGCTTTTCTTTTTAGAATCACGAGTTTAGAAAAGTATTGTCCAAAATGTATGAAAGCCCCTCACCCTCTAACCTCAGGTAAGAAGATGAGGGGCTGCTGTTGTATTAAACTTTTTAAAAATAACCAAAGCTCATAATCTCTTAAATATGGCTGCGATCTTTGACCATGTTTGTAAGCGTGGTTTGCATACACAAAAATCATCCATTATGAACACTTTCATCTTTACAAATTAAGGTAAAATAGCAAACGAACGAACCGAAAATCCGGAAGCGTTTTTTGCTTTTGGAGCAATATTACAAATGACTGCACCTGTTGCTGGTAGCTTATCTAAATTGGCAAGTAACTCTATTTGGTAGCTATCTTCACTAAGTACGTAATACTCTGCTATAATTGGTAAAAGAATCATAGATTATATGGAACTGATACGCATTTGCATAGTGTTGCAGCAAACGATACGTCCCTCCGTATATATTCTTCAGAAACGATCAATTCATCACCAGCCTGGAAAAGGGACAGCTCCAATTGGATGGCTGCCATACCTGAACTACAAGCGTAGCCTTTATCGCCAGCTTCCAAGAATGAGATAAGGAAATGAAAAAGCGATATAGAAGTTCCTAATTACAGAGCAAATTAAATACCCAAATTCTGATTGCCAATTATCCCAAACTGGTACGAAGTATTCATTTACTTAGTATACATGAAATCATCATTTTTCATGTTGTGCCACATATAGCAGCTGGATGAAAGGCTTTATTTGCTAACATGTAGCTAATTGGAATCATGTTAATCGGTGAGAAAAATTTCACGCTCGCGGATTAGTAGGGTTGTTATATAATTGCCTTTTTAAGTCTACATATTTTCCAACAGTCGTTTAGCGATTTTTTGATAATCATTCCGATCAATTCCCGGTGCAAATTCTTCTGGAAGATCATCTAGATTTGGAATTGGTGCTCCCTTTGGTGCTCCTTCCTTCACGATCAGTTTTCCCCCATTTTCTGGATTTTCTCCTTTCCAAATTTGCCGAATGTCTACATAATCTCCGACGTCGTTCCATGTGTATAATACATTTGCTAAGCCTTGCTCCTCAAATTTTCGTGCATGATCAAATTTGGTATTAGAGAGATCAGGGACTGGAATCAGTTTTTTCACTTCAACACCTGTAGCGATTTCTAGAGCTTTGGCATAGGCCAAAATATGAGTACCACCGCGGACTAGTAAATATCCAATCATTTCTCTTGCTGTTTCATGCTCCGTCATTTCATATACACGCATTTTATGTGTACGAGCCCCAATTTCAAGAAAGAAATTATGCAATAAATCAAGCACGAGGTTGCCACTGCTGAAGACATTATCTCCTGTCCAAGCGCGACCCATGGAATCACCTGCAAGTGCTGTTTGTGCCGTAGCGATGAATTGATAAGTATTTCGACTATCTTTCCCTGTTCGTAATGGAGTCACATCTGGGTCTCCTGTATAAAAGGTGTTTCCTCTTGAGAGTAGATTTATGGTGTTTGAAACAAGTTCCACGTGCCCGAATTCTTCAGCTGTTATACTGGCAACGAGGTCGTAAAATGGTTTGAGCTTATCCTTTTGTCGGAAATTAAAGGATTGAAACATATAGTTATTCAATGTCGACATTTCCCCGAATTTCCCACCTAATAACTCTTGAACTGCCGCTGCTGCATTGGGATCTCCGTGTTCGGGTATAGGTAATTCAATTAACATGCGGTTTTCACGCTTAAACATGGTAAGCCTCCTTTTTAGCTTTTAGGAATGACCCAAACAATTTGTTGCGTACGAATGTAGAACGAAGAACCACCTGATTCCATTACAATATGATCTGGCATAACGGTTTTTAGACTTCCTGTAACAGTTCCTTGGGTGGTTTGTACACTAAGCATTGATCCGACGATCGATTGTAATGTTTGGTAAACATAGGGATCAAAAGCACTCGTAAATGCTGGCGTCTGTGCATTCATTTTTTTCTCCTCCTTAAAAAGCATCACTACAACTAAGCTATGACATTATAAGGTAGGTTATTCTTGGGACAAGCAGAAAATCAGCTAGGTCGTTCGTTTTTAACCAAGCTCGAGAATAAAGGGGAATCATTTCACGATTAGGATGATCTTATTGTAAAGAGAGTAAATAGTAGGAATAATATGTCAGTGATTCTGAACCAATCATTTTTCGCTATTTCCATTAATAATGACAATAGACCCAAAACAAGAAACAGTTTTCTCCCGCCTCTTGTTTTGGGTTTTTAACTAGTAAATTCTTTCGCCATAGCTATAAATTCCCGCACGGCATATGGTAAATATTTATTTTTTTTCCATATGAGAGCCAACTCAAGATGCATGGTAGGGTCTTTAAATGGAACGGTAGCAACGTCATGATGAAGGAGTTGTTGGCAGATTTTACTTGGTAATAACGCAATACCTAATTTTGCTTCGACCATTTCAATCATAAAGTCCCGTTGTGAACTTTTACATACTGCGTTTGGTTCAAATCCGCAATGTCTGCAAGCTTCGACAATTCGATCATGCAAGGAAAAATCTTGCTGATATAAAACGAAATTTTCATTCTTTAACTCAGATAGTTCAACAAATTTTTTAGCGCCTAGTGGATGTCCAGCTTGAACAACAACCATTAAAGGATCTTTTAAAAGCTGAATCGTGGAAAAATGATGTTTTTCAACAGGAAGATTGCAAATTAATCCTACATCGAGTTCGCCTTCTTTAACCCCATATTGAATTAAATTACTCCCGACTTCATTTAATTCAATATGAAAAGAAGAGTGTGCAGCTTTGTACTTGCTAATTAATTTAGAAAAAAAGGTGGCACCAATAATCGGGGGAATGCCAATTTTTATTTGTCCTTTTTTTAATTGCACAACATCATAAAGTTCAGTAGTTAAATTATCATATGCCTCCATAAATGGTTTGGCATTACTTAGAAATGCTTCCCCAGCATCAGTCAACTCAATTTGTTTTCCCCCACGATAAAACAAAGTTACTCCAAGCTGTGTTTCTAAGTTTTTAATCGCTTTACTTAAAGAGGGCTGTGATATATGCAGCATGGAGGCTGCTTTTGTAAAGTTTTGCTTATTAGCAACAGCAACAAAATATTCAACCTGACGAACGTCCACTATCCATCCTCCCATTAAATAGATTCCCATTTTTCATTATTATACTAAATACGATAGCTAAAAGGAATAGTATGTATGCAAAACAGATATTTCAATTTTTTGTTTTTTGCAATTACAATGAAATAAACAAGAGAAAGAGGGGAACGGCGTTGACAAGTTATGTAACCAAAGGAAACTTACAGATTGCGGAGCAGCTGTATGATTTTGTAAACAAAGAAGCTTTGCCGGATACAGGGTTGGATCAGGAAAAGTTCTGGCGAGATTTAGATCAGCTTGTTGCTGATTTAGTGCCTAAAAACAAAGCCCTATTGTTGGAACGGGAAAAGTTGCAACAAAAAATAAATGAGTGGTATAAAACGCATGATTTGCATGATACTTCAGCATATACATCATTTTTACAGGAGATTGGCTATTTAGAGTCAGAAGTAGAGGATTTTACAATTTCTACAAAAGATGTAGATGACACAATAACCAGGCAAGCAGGGCCACAGCTTGTTGTTCCTATTGATAATGCTCGCTACGCGCTGAACGCTGCCAATGCTAGATGGGGCTCTCTTTATGACGCGCTTTACGGTTCAGATGTGATAAGTGAAGAGGATGGGGCTGAAAAGGGTACGAGTTATAATCCAATACGCGGTCTACAAGTAATTGCTTATGGGAAAAACTTTCTTAATCAGCATTTTCCATTGCAAATGGGCTCCCATGAAGACGCAGTTCGTTATTTTGTGACCGATGATAAATTGAGTATAGAATTAAAGAATAGGGAAACAACAGAATTGCTGGAAGCGGTTCAATTTGCAGGCTACCAAGGAGATCCCGAAGCTCCAAGTGCTATTTTACTTGTCCATAACGGCTTACATGTAGAAATTCAAGTCGACCATTCTCATCCGATTGGAAAAACAGATGCTGCTGGAATAAAAGATATTGTACTGGAAGCTGCCACAACAACCATTATGGATTGTGAAGATTCGGTTGCTGCGGTAGATGCAGATGATAAAACCCTTGTGTATCGTAATTGGCTAGGGTTGAACAAAGGGAATTTGTCTACTTCTTTTAAAAAAGACGGGAAAGAAATAAAGCGAACCTTGCATGCGGATCGCACTTATACAAGTCCGCAAAAGGAAACGTTCACGCTTCCTGGTAGAGTACTTATGTTTGTACGAAATGTTGGTCATTTAATGACAACCAATGTGATCCTTACTAAACAAGGTGAAGAAATTCCCGAGGGGATTATGGATGGAGTCTTTACTTCGTTAATGGCTAGACACGATTTATTAGGAAATGGGCGCTATCGAAATTCCCAAACAGGTTCTATTTATATTGTGAAGCCAAAAATGCATGGTTCAAAAGAAGTTGCCTTTGCAAATGAGTTGTTTAACCAAATTGAAGATATGCTTGATTTAGAACGAAATACACTTAAAATTGGGGTTATGGATGAAGAACGAAGAACTTCGCTAAATTTAAAAAACTGTATTTATCAAGTTAAAGAACGAATTGTATTTATAAACACCGGATTCCTTGACCGAACAGGTGATGAAATTCATACGTCTATGGAAGCAGGGCCAATGATTCGTAAAGGGGACATGAAAACGTCCGCTTGGCTAGAAGCATACGAAAAAAATAATGTTCAAGTAGGTCTGACAGTAGGATTACAAGGAAAAGCACAAATAGGTAAAGGGATGTGGGCGATGCCTGATTTAATGGCGGATATGCTCAAGCAAAAAATCGGTCATCTGCAAGCAGGAGGGAATACAGCTTGGGTTCCATCGCCAACTGCAGCTACACTACACGCTTTACACTATCATGAAGTAAATGTGGAAGAAGTGCAGCAACAACTCATAAAAGATAAACAAAGCTATAAAGCAGCTATGCTACAAGTACCTCTTGCTAAGGAAACAAATTGGACAAAAGAGGAAATCCAAAATGAATTGGATAATAGCTGTCAAACATTGCTCGGCTATGTCGTACGTTGGGTGGATCAAGGAATAGGTTGTTCTAAAGTTCCAGACATAAATCATATTGGCTTAATGGAAGATAGGGCAACATTACGAATTTCTAGCCAAATGTTAGCTAATTGGCTCTACCATGGTATTTGCAGTGAAGAACAAATGATGGATGCATTAAAAAGAATGGCGCGAATGGTCGATAAGCAAAATGAAGGAGATGTAAATTATCAACCAATGGCTGTAGACTTTGAGGCTTCCATTGCTTTTCAAGCTGCTTGCAACCTAGTGTTTAAAGGAAAAGAGCAACCTAATGGTTATACAGAACCCATTCTTCATCGACGTCGTCTCGAAGCAAAGGAAGAAGGTCAGAAAATTTGGTGAAAATGAGTCATCATACTATGTAAATGCTGTTTTGCATTTGTTGGCTCTCTAGCTTATTATTTATGTTACATGCAAAAAGGAAAGGTTTTTGCGGAGCCTTTCCTTTCTCTGCGTGTACAATGAAAATCTAACCAGCGTATCTAAATACCCAATTGGCTCGGGGCGACAAGATGTTGATCACAAAGGGGTTGCAACAAGACAAGGAAAGCTGTTTTAAAAAGCCATTGTAAACTGAAAAAGCGATTTACTTTTTCATGTAAGTTACAATTTTTAGCCTTTGTTAAAAGATGGGAAAGTATAAAATGAGGTGTTTGTGGATAACGAAATAACCGAATAGTCGCATCCGACTCATGAGCCCAGCAACGATGCGACTTTAGAAACCCTCCGATAAGACCTCATCGGTTCATCACTAAGAGAAACGCTGACTAGAAACGAAGGGTTTTCGAATTATATTATCACACAACAGTGTGACATATCTTTTATAGATTAATGAACTTTTTCCTCCGTAACAATTTTTTCGTATCCTTGCATATGAAATAACCAATAGGAACTAAAAAACAAGAACAAGAAAATAAAAAAATCATAAAAGATTGACCAATTTTTTGGATTATAAAAATCAAGGGCATTGAAACCATTCATCCCGCCGAACGCAGCAATCGCTGCAAAAATGCTTCCTTTTAACAGTGGATTTGCTTTAGGCTTAATTTGGAGGACAAACATAATAGCAACAGGGGCTAGTGCCAAGTGATAAGGAAGAAAAAGAATAGGAGATACGGGTGAAAATTTCATCGGATAGGACCATAAACCGTAAGATAAGGATATAAGGTCGATCAGTAAAGATAGTGCAATGGTTAGGAAGGCACAACCTAATAAACGTCCAGTACTATTTTTATTTCTAAATAGAATCCATAGTGTCCAAGGAAGGATGAATAAAATAACTCCTAACCACCACTGCCATGTGAATAAAAAAGCATGTAACAAGGCATCTGTAATCATTTGATTGACTTCTATTAATATTAATGAGGCTCTTTCGGTTTGCTCTAAACCTTCTCTTACTGTCATTCCAGAATACTCCTTTTAAAGCGTATTTATTTATGGAAGTTATTATGCTCTTAATGGGGTTTATTATGTATAAAATTTTATTGAATTAGTCATTGCAGTAATTATGCTAAATTGAGGAAATGTTAATTTAGCGGAGGAAAATATGTCGAAAGTGGAAAATCATCGGTTTATTTGGTAACAGACCATATTTCAAAGCTTGATCCAGTATAAGAAAAAGATGAATTGAATAAATTAAAAAAGTATAAGCACATCTGCATCATTTGAGGTTATATCTATGGCATTCCCATGTCATGGTTTTTTTACAATGGTTTCATACCTTTTGCGAAGCTTTTTTCATTTTATTACGTTATTATTTTTATCATACGGAGTTGTGAAATGCTGTGGTTTTTGATATGAACCATCCTACTCACCCTACTTCTATATTTGTCGGGTTTACAACGCAAGATCAATAAGTGGATTTTCTTGGAAAGATAAGAAAGCGTAAAAATGGTTACTTTGGGGATACGGAATTAACGGAATAACCACGTCCGGCTTAAGCACCCAGCAACTAGGCGACTTCACTCCATTGCCCTACGATAGTCATCATTGGTTTGTGGTTAAGTTGTTTAAAAACTGACTTGCCGTTCATATGTGGACATACTCCTGTTGCAGGAGCATGGTTATTTATCTCAGATGATTCATTCCATTCGCGCGTTGCTAAACGGGCGTCCTGCGCCTTTGTTCAGAAGAAAACAAGCAATTACGTGAAGAAATAGGTCGATTGAACGATCACGTGGTTGAGATAAATCAAGTTAGAGGGAAAAATAATATCCTTCCAGAAAATGCTGATGTATTATATAAGATTTAATAACGGTAAGCTTCTTTAAGGAAGCTGAAGTAAAACATACTTTAATGGTTGCTATCAAACAACATCATATAAGTGGGCAAATGGATTTACCATCCGTATAACAGAAAGCGAGTTTGCTTGGACAATGGCGTAATATCCTGATTTTGCTTTCTATGCCTATTGTGATGACAAATGAAAAGATTAACGACGTGCAAGTAATCTGGAAGGCAAAACTACTATTCCCTTTAATGGACAAACCTCTATTTGGCATGTTTTGCTCCCTTCAGGTTTGGGGGAAGCGGAAGAGGTAAAAAAGCAAGCTTTGAATAAAGCTCTAGCAGTGTCAGAGATGAAAAGTATTAGATCCCCTGCCGTCCATAAGGTAAACATACAAGAGATGATAGGAATGCTTAACTTTGAATGATAATATAGGTGTGAATTCCAGAAAGTAAACAGCTTTTTCCTACCCCTTATGGTAATACATTATCCGCTTTCTGCTGCTATATGTTCATCTGCATGAATAAAATGCCACACTAAAAAAAACAATAACAATCCGATGATTCCCATCGTAATATAACTGACATGTAGATATTGGCGCATAGCCATTGATATAGCAGGCGGCCCTAGAGCAACACCAATAAAACGCGAGGAGCTATAAAATGCAGTAATAGTTCCACGTTCTTCTTTATCAATTCCTTGTGTAATCATTGCATCAAGTGTAGGTAACGCAGAACCAATTGCAATCCCCAAAATAGATGTTATGATAAGTAAAATGTATAAATTGCCACTTGAAAAGCCAACAAATACAACACTTGCTGCAGTAACAGGCAAACTAAATAATAACACCCGTTTCATCGTTGCTAAATCACCTTTTATTTTACGGCCAGTAATGAAAGAAGCAAGACACAGACCAAATAATGGGATAGCTAATACAAGACCCTTGGTCACGCCATATAACTGATGTTGTTTTTCAAAAATATCCGATAGAAAGAATAGTACCCCAAATAAAATTAGCATTAAATGAATTCCAATGAAAAACACGGTATATAACCACTTACCCTCTGTTTTGAAAGTGCTTTTCGTTTTCTGAAGAAATTCCTGAAATGGTTGCACCTCTTCTTTTTGTTTTGGAACTTTAATAAATAGATAAATAAGCACAATCGAAATAAGACTAAACAAAGATATGGAAAAAAAGGGGATATACCATAAAAAAGACGCAAACAGCGCTCCTAAAATAGGACTTAACACTTTTCCAAAGGTGTTGGAGGTCTCAACAATCCCAAGGCAAGCACTCGCTTTTTCATCATCCCCTTTAAATAGATCTCCAACTAAAGGTAAAATAATGGGGAAAGCTCCTGCTGCGCCTATACCTTGTAGTACCCGACCGATAATAATCCAAGTAAATGGATCTGACAGCTTCCATGAGGCGAACCCTGCAATTAATCCACCAATAAATGCTAATACTAAGCTGGTTAAAATGACAATTTTTCTACTGTAGCGATCGGATAAATAACCTGCCACTGGAATGAGGAAAATGGCGGCAAGGGAATAGCTCGTAATGATCATACTCGATTGAAAGGTAGTGATTCCTACTTGTTTTTCAAAAACAGGTAGTACAGGAATCAGCATGGAATTTCCTAATGTCATTACAAGTGGTATTGAAGCAAGACTAATAATACTCCATGTTTTAACAGATTGCTTGGTCATAACTAAACGCTCCATTTCTTTCTGCTTTCTTTCCGCTTATTCCTATTATCATGCCAATCGTAACTTTTCTTATGCATAAGAATAAATGGCGGGTTGGAACTAGTAGTAAAGCCCGCCATTATGAATTTGTTGAAAGCAAAAATAGTAACAAGCAAGCAGTAAGTAGCATTCATTCGAGTGTACGATGCTGGAGAATGTTGGTTTACCTTGTTTTTAACTTACAAATGTGCGGTCTAATCCACCTGCTTTATACGGTGTCCGCTTTTAGCCTTATTTTTTTGTCTAGTCAAGTAACCTGTCCAAATATTCAAGCTAGAGGAGTGAGTTTAGTCTAGCTTTGAGGTGGCTTTAGCCTATGGATCTTTGCTTAGACTTGAAAATAACTTTAGTCGTCATGTATGTCTAACTTCACCTGCTTTAGCAGGTGTTGGTTTAATTAACCAGAAGAACAAATGATATTTCTTAAGGCGGATTTATATACGGAAAAATCAGTTTTTGAAAAAAGCACTATCTTCACCTGACCGAAATCTACTGTCTGTAAGTAATTGGTGATTATTCTCATTGCTATCTTCGCTGCCTGCTCAATGGGAAAACGATATACACCAGTAGAAATAGAAGGGAATGAAATGCTAGTTAGCTTATATTCTTTAGCAAGCTTGAAGGAATTTTGATAGCAATCTGCTAACTGATCGTCCTGGTTTGGATTATGTGCATTCCAAATAGGGCCTACTGTATGGATCACATAACTAGCAGGTAATTGAAATCCAGGAGTAATAACAGTTTCTCCAGTTCCTAAAGGCTCCCCATTTAACTGCTCTTTCCGAAGTCTTTTGCAAGCTTGTAACAATTCTTGTCCTGCTGCTTTATGAATGGCTCCATCTACGCCTCCACCGCCCATCAATGATCCATTAGCTGCATTAACAATGGCATCTGTCGCCTGTTTAGTAATATCTCCAATTAACAGCTCTAATGTATTTGCACCTATTGTAATTTGCAAATCAATTACCTCCTTTTATTTGCGCCTCCTTATATTTTGAATAAAACAACTACCATTGTCTAATTTTTAGTGTCCAAGGCGATGAATGAAAAGCTTTATTAATAATTGGAGGTTGCTTCAGCTTATGGATCTTTGCTTAGGACTTTAGCCTAAAAAACGACTTTAGACGACGGCATTTATGTCTAACTCCACCTGTTTTAGCAAGTGGTTGTTCAAGGAAGTAGCTATGGATAAAAACGTTCTACAATTAGTTGTTAAATTTCTGACTACCCGTTACTTATACGGTCATAGCAGCTATTTCAGCAAATGAAAATCATCTTGTTCTTTAAATACAGGAGAACGTTATGTATAATTTGCCATAGCTATTCCATTTATGGGACGAGATTTTAGCAACTAGTATATACCCATAAAGTAATGATTGAAAACGGTATGATTTGCAACGATTAAGGTTTATGAAGGCATTCATACTAATAAAAGGGGGAGTGTAACAAGTGGGCAAGCAAAATAATGAAGAGATACCAAAGGAAGCGGTTCAAGCATTAAAAGTTACGCTGGAGGTGCTGGAACAAACGGTAATTGGTGTATATTTGTTTGGTTCTGCTGTAATTGGTGGTTTACGTATGAATAGTGATGTAGATATCCTAGTTGTCGTAAATCACCGTTTATCAAAAGAGATGCGAAGAAAACTGACAGAGAGACTCATGCGTATCTCTGGAAAGATAGGGAATACAAAGTGTATCCGACCGCTTGAAGTCACGGTAATCAACCATAGTGATGTGGTACCGTGGAGATATCCGCCAAGAAATGAATTTTTGTATGGAGAGTGGCTTCGAAGTGAGTTTGAGGCAGGTCAGATCCCAGAACCAACTTGTAACCCTGATTTAGCTATTGTCTTAGCCAAAGCAAGAAAGAATAGTGTTTCTTTATATGGCCCTGATGCTTCAGCTATACTTGATCCCGCTCCAAAAGCAGATATTAGAAAGGCAATTAAAGATTCCTTACCAGACTTAATAGAAGGGATGAAAGGTGACGAACGTAATGTAATTTTAACGATGGCTCGCATGTGGCAGACAGTAGCTGATGGAGAAATTTCGCCAAAAGATGTTGCTGCAGATTGGGCTATTCCTCGGTTGCCTCAAGAATATGCGTATTTACTTGATTTAGCTAGAAAAGGCTATCTAGGGGAATATGCTGATAATTGGGAAGGGCTGGAATCAGAGGTGCGTGCACTCATTATTTATATGAAGAACTCTATAGCGTCTTATGTAAGTATTTAATCACAAGCTTAGAAAAACGGTAACAATTCAATGAAACAACCTGTTTACTTGAATTAAAAAGAAAAGTTGCAAAGTAACATATTTAAACAGACAGGAACTCTTTCTGAATTTAGATATTAACGTGAATGATCTAAATGCATACAAAATAGATAGATGGAAGCTGGACCTCGGCTTGCTCATCTATCTTTTTCTTCATGTATCCCATCTAATTAAGTTGAGACACAGGATGCCAATATTTATAATGAACAAAATATTCCTTTGCAGGATAAAAATGTAAAAACATCAATTATAACGCTTTCACATCTAACGTCTCGATAAACTGAACAAAAGCTTTTATAATATTTAGCTGCAACGTGTCTTCGTGGTAATACATCCATGTTTTACGGGTAACAAAAGCACCGGACGGCAGGGGAAGGGGTTTGATAATTAAATCCGTGTATGGGCGAACAACTAGATTAGCAATAATCGCATAACCGAGACCGTTAATGATCATTTCCTTGCATGTCTCTACTTGGTTAACTTGGATATTAATATTTGGATTTTGTTTATAGTTGCTGTACCACCAATGATCCACAATGCTTTTCATTTTTTCGTCTGTATGATAATCAATCCGAGGTAAGCGAGGAAGTTCCTCCCATGTGAAATCCCATGGCGATGCAACACAAATTTCTTCTTCATAGAGTAAATGTTTGGCTTCGTTCCAAATGTAATCTCCTTTAATGAAGGCTATATGTACATCATGATTTAAAATGAGCCGGTGCATTTCACTACTCCACCCCGTAACGACTTGAAATTCGACATCGGGGTAGCTTTGCTTAAATAAACGTAGCAGTTTTGGCATTTTATTTAAAGCAAAAAAATTCGATACGCCAACCCGAATGGTGCCAGAGACTTGATCCTTCATATTATGCAGTTGTTCTTCAATTTTTCTTTGTTCATACAACATTTTTTGTGCATGAAGTGCCAACTGTTCCCCTTCAGGAGTAAACGTAATGCCGCGCCGTTTGCGAATAATGAGCTGAACTCCGTAATGGCTTTCCAGTTTTTTTAATCTTGACGTTAATGTTGGCTGAGATAAGAATAGGTGTTGTGCAGCTTGAGTGATATTTTCCGTACGATAAAGTTCTGCTAACATTTCCCAATCTTCCGTTCTCATAAATTAACACCACTCTTTCGATTATTTAGATATTGAAAAATTTTATGCCTATTAATTAAAATTATATATTTTCCTAATCTTCATTTCAATTTTATAATGGGAATAGAGAAAATAAAGAAAATTATCGAATAAACAAAGGAGGATGTTTATGAGTACGAAGCAGCAGTTTGTCCCTGGTTTGGACGGTGTTATTGCAGCAGAGACAGCAATCTCTTTTCTTGATACAGAGCAAGAAAAAATCATTATTCGAGGTCATGAATTAATCGATTTGTCGAAAAGCAACGATTACATTGATGTTGTCCACCTTTTATTAGATGGAAAATTACCAAATGCCTCAGAAAAGACGGCTCTTGAAAAACAACTAACCTCCAATTACAACATCCCAGATCAAGTCATGCAAATTTTATCTCTACTACCAAAAGGAACACACCCAATGGATGGATTACGCACAGGAATGTCAGCGCTTTCTGGATACGATAAAGACATGGATAACCGTTCATTGGAGGCGAATAAAAGTAGAGCGTATGCATTACTAGGAACGTTGCCTGCTATTACGGTGAATAGTTATCGTCTCATTAATGGGAAGGAGGCTGTGAAACCGGATCAATCGCTTTCTTACAGTGCTAATTTTTTATATATGATAACAGGAGAAAAGCCAACCGACTTTGAAGCGGAAATTTTTGACCGCACATTACTTCTTTATAGTGAGCATGAGATGCCAAACTCAACATTTACTGCCAGAGTAATCGCTTCGACGAATTCCGATCTTTATGGCGCATTAACGGGTGGAGTTGCCTCTTTAAAAGGAAATTTGCATGGTGGAGCGAATGAGGCGGTCATGTATATGTTAAATGAAGTGAAAACCGCTGCTGCTTTTGAAGAGCTTATCCAAAGAAAACTTGCTAATAAAGAAAAGATTATGGGTTTTGGACACCGTGTTTATATGAAAAAGATGGATCCGCGAGCTTTAGTTTTGAAAGATGCTTTACGGCAATTATGTGAGAAAAAAGGCGATTTTACACTATTAGAAATGTGCGAAGCAGGAGAAAAAGTCATGCGCGAGGAAAAAGGGTTATATCCAAATCTCGATTACTATGCAGCCCCAGTTTATTGGATGCTAGGAATCCCAATTGGTCTGTATACACCCATTTTCTTCAGTGCACGTACTGCTGGATTAGCTGCACATGTCATTGAACAGCATAACAATAATCGGATCTTCCGTCCACGTGTGCATTATATCGGAGAAAGCTATTAAGGAACTAGAAGGAGCGAATGTAATGGTACAAGTTAAAGATGAAAGAAAAACAGATGTATTATTAGAAGAGATAGCTGATTATGTATTGAATAAAGAGATCACTAGTGAAGAGGCTTTTTCGACCGCCCATTATGTATTAATCGATTCAATTGGCTGTGGAATTCTTGCCCTTAATTACCCAGAGTGTACGAAGCATCTTGGACCAATTGCCCCTGGAACAATTGTACCAAATGGGGTTCGTGTGCCTGGTACATCTCACGTGCTAGATCCTGTGCAAGGGGCTTTTAGTATCGGCACGATAATACGTTGGCTCGATTATAATGATACGTGGCTTGCGGCGGAATGGGGGCATCCTTCTGATAACCTTGGCGGTATTTTAGCGGTTGCTGATTTTATTAGTCGCCAGAACGTGGCAAATGGGAAAGACCCACTAAAAGTCAAAGATGTGTTGGAAATGGCTATCAAAGCTCATGAAATTCAAGGAGTTCTAGCGTTAGAGAACAGTCTGAATCGAGTAGGGCTCGATCATGTGCTTTATGTTAAAATTGCTACTACCGCCGTGGTAACGAAAATGCTTGGTGGTAACAGGGAAGAGATTATCAACGCATTATCCAACGCTTGGATTGATAATTCAAGTCTGCGTACGTATCGTCACGCACCAAATACTGGCTCACGTAAATCATGGGCTGCTGGCGATGCAACGAGTCGAGCTGTTCGATTAGCGTTCATGGCAGTTCAAGGTGAAATGGGTTATGCTACGGCTTTAAGTGCTCCAGGATGGGGCTTTCAAGACGTGTTATTCAACAAGCAAGAGCTTGTGTTAAAGCAGCCGTTAAATAGTTATGTGATGGAAAACGTGCTCTTTAAAGTATCTTATCCTGCTGAATTTCATGCCCAAACAGCAGCAGAAGCGGCGATTGAACTACATCCTGAGGTAAAGGATCGCTTAGATGAAATTGATTATATTACGATTTCCACACATGAATCGGCTATTCGAATTATTGACAAACAAGGACCATTGTATAATCCTGCCGACCGTGACCATTGTTTGCAATATATAACAGCAATTGGTCTATTAAAAGGGAATATTGTCGCAGAAGATTATGAGGATGATGTAGCCGCAGATCCACGTGTCGATATGCTACGGGATAAAATGGTTGTAACGGAGAACAAAGCATACACAGTAGATTATTTAGATCCGGAGAAACGCTCGATTGCCAATGCCGTACAAGTTCATTTCAAAGATGGCACAAAAACAGCAGCTATTGAACGTGAATATCCGTTAGGACACCGTTTCCGTAGAAAAGAAGCGATTCCAAAGATATTAGAAAAATATGGTACGAATTTAGCTACTCAGTTCGCCAGTAAGCAATTACGGGAAATTGAAGCGGTGAGCTATGATTATGATAAACTAGTAGAAATGGATGTTCATGAATGGATGGAACTATTTGTAAAGTAACGAGGAGGTCTCCAAAAGATGGCATGGATTGTGGATGAACCAAAAACACAAAAGGAATTGGCAAAAAGCTTTAAGGAGCTTATGCAAGCGGACGAGATTTTGCAAATTCCAGGAGCTCATGATGCTATGGCAGCACTCGTAGCCCGACAAACGGGATTCTCTGCATTGTATCTGTCAGGTGGTGCATATACAGCAAGTAAGGGCTTACCAGATTTAGGGATTGTCACATCAACCGAAGTAGCAGAACGAGCAAGAGATCTTGTCAGAGCTACAAATCTACCTGTTTTAGTAGATATAGATACAGGCTTCGGTGGCGTCTTAAACGTGGCGCGTACTGCGCGAGAGATGTTAGAAGCAAACGTAGCCGCCGTCCAAATAGAAGATCAACAATTACCGAAAAAATGCGGTCATTTAAATGGAAAGCAGCTCGTCACTAAAGAAGAAATGGAACAAAAGCTGCAAGCAATTAAAAAAGTAGCCCCTTCATTAGTGATTGTTGCAAGAACAGATGCACGGGCAAATGAGGGATTGGATGCAGCTATCGAACGTGCAAACGCGTATGTAGCATCTGGAGCTGACGCTATTTTTCCTGAAGCGCTCCAAACGGATGAGGAATTTCAAGTTTTTGCTCAAAAGGTGCATGCACCATTACTGGCAAACATGACGGAATTTGGCAAGACGCCGTATATATCAGCAGAAGAATTTCAGCGGATGGGGTTTCGTATGGTGATTTATCCAGTAACCTCTTTACGAGTGGCAGCTAAAGCGTATGAGCGAATCTTCAAGCTGATTAAAGAAGAAGGAACACAAAAGAACGGTATTACGGACATGCAAACGAGAAAAGAATTATATGAAACCATCTCCTATAACGATTTTGAAGCATTGGATAAGAATATTGCCAAAACGGTGTTGGGTGAATAAATAGAGAAGTGGGCTTTACTGAGTTTTCGGTAGAGTCCTTTTTTTGGGTATTTTAAAAAGGGCTCAAGGCAGATAAGGTATATTGAATAAGTAAACGTATCATTTGTAATGAAGGAAGCAATATTATAAAAGTAACTATCTGCCTCATCTATATAGGAGTAAAGAAATAATCGTTGATCTCTCATGTTCCAAACTCGCTTTGGTGGGTCATATTGATGCATTAATCTGGTTGTTCCATCAAAGGTGTTCTACGTAGTGGAACTTGAAAAATTTCTTGATTAATACAAATGTGAATGATTATTCATTCATAAAAAAATTAAGCAAGAAAATAAAAAAAGATAAAGCTTGTTAAGTATAATGGTCTTAAGCTGTGTTGTAAATTTAATAATGTATCAAGCTGTTGGCTGCATTTTACCGTTCTTCGATCTGTTAAGCCGTACTTTAAGCCTAGCGCAATCATTTCTTGCTTTTTCTTATTGATCCTTGCGGCTAGCCGAGAGGGATCTGGTTCTATCACTTTCATTGTTTTAAATCTCCCTTCCTATCGAGAATTTTATAGAGTTATGTCGGAAACACACAAAAATAAGTATGCTCATTAAACAAAAAAAAAGCAATAGATTCAACAAAGGTTGTCAAAACATCTCAAAATATGACAAAGTTTAAAGTATAATTAGACTTAATGAACGAAATTTTGGATCAATCTTTCGCTATATCTAGGGAAATAGAATCAGTTGTAATGTAAATTATTCGACGTTATTTACTTACACGTAATCCATTTTTCTTTGTATTACTAATTTTGTAGCAATCTATATGTAAATATTCGTGTAAGCTGTTACAATGGAAAGAGTAAATGATACTTGTAAATGAGGTTTCGATAATGAGTAGAATAAATGAAGTAAAAGAGTTGCTTCAGACAGAATCAGGAAAGAACGGAGGATTGACTGCTAAGGATGTCAGTCTAAAACTACATATTGATCGTTCTACCGCTAGTCGTTACTTAAACGCATTAGTAAAGCAAAATAATGCTGTGAAAGTACCGGGAAAACCAGTAAAATACATCGGACATACTCCTGCTGAGGAAGAAGCTGATCTTATCGATTTAGAAGGCATCGGCAAAAGCCTACGCCCTATTTTAGAACAGGGAATGGCAGCTCTATTATATCCCTCTCGTAATATCCCCATTTTACTTACTGGAGAGACTGGTACAGGAAAAACGTATCTTGCGGAAACATTATGTGAATTAGCGAAAAAACGTATGAGTGATCAAGGTGAAGTACCTTTTGTAGCTTTTAACTGTGCAGATTATGCACAAAATGCAGAGCTATTGGTTGGACAAATTTTTGGAATTAAAGAGGGAGCGTTTACCGGTGCCACTGAGAATCGGGTTGGTTTAGTAGAAAAAGCAAATGGCGGGATCTTATTTCTTGATGAAATTCACCGCTTACCACCGTCTGGACAGGAAATGCTCTTTTATTTGATGGATAAGGGAATGTATCGGGTACTCGGAGAGGCGACTAAAGATCGTTATGCGAATATAACGATTATCGGAGCGACAACTGAAGATCCACATAAGGCCTTACTACCTGCTTTGGTACGCCGCTTTTCTATTAAGTTGACACTGCCATCGCTAAAAGAACGAACTCGTGAAGAAAGGGAAGAGCTGGTTAACCATTTTTTAAAGCAAGAAGCGAATAAAATGGATACGAGCTTAGCTATTACCGATAATAGCCGCGAAGCATTGCTTCATTACCCATGTCCTGGAAATATTGGTCAATTGAAAAGTGATATTCAGATTGCTTGTGCACATGCTTACTTACGTTATCTAAATAAGCATGAAGAAAGAGTAATTATCAAAACGGCAGATCTACCAGATAATATTGCTAGCTTTGCAAATTCCTTATCATTTGATCAACAAGAAGTGACCTCCACAATAGAAAGTGAAAAGAAAATTAGTGAGCATTTGCCTAATATTTATCAAAAAATAGCAAGTCAACAAGATTACCATTCTATTCATGCAACCATTAAAAAGTATATTTCCGACTTATCAAAGAAATACCGACAACCACATTTTGTCCAACAAGGGTGGCAACAATTAATTGATGAGGATTTATTTAATGCCTTGTCGGAAGCAAAAAGTCAGTTATCTTATTTGCCGTTACATTTTAACAATAATCAGTTATATGTTATTGGACTGCATTTGCAGAATTATCGTAATCACCAGTATGAGACTAAAAAGGAGCTACCGATTGTAACGCATCCAAACCCGATTTACCGAGAAGCTGCCCAACAATTAGCTGCCTATTTAAACAGAACAATTGGTTTGCAATTACCTAAAGAAGAAATTGCATTATTGGCGCATTTTTTAACGACGGACGAAAAGAACACCGTCCATTCCGAACAATCGATAGCCGTTATTTTAGTAACCCATGGGACCTCAACGGCTTCTTCTATGGCGGAAGTGACTAACACATTACTGGGGAATAAAGTCATTCAGGCTGTTGATATGCCGTTACATGTTTCAGCAACGGAAATATATCAGCATGTTAAACAAAAAATTAGTGCAATGACTCACATAAAAGGAGCGCTTCTACTTGTAGATATTGGCTCTCTTATCACAATGGGAGATGCTATTAAACATGAGTTAGATGTAGAAGTGAAGACTTTATCCAGCGTCAATTTACCGATGGTATTGGAAGCGGGGAGGAAATCACTTATCTCCAATATGTCATTGGAAGAAATATACCATGATACAAAAAAAGCTATGACTGTCTTTGTGAAAGAAAAAACATCTTACTCTCCTGTGGAAAAGAAACGAATGATTACAACAGTATGTTTTACTGGTGAAGGTGCCGCCCAGTTATTAGAATCCTGGATTGAGGATCAGCTGGCTGATGTGGATGAGGATGTACTCATTCGTTCCGTTCGTCTTGATCCGACTACGAAGGATACGACAATTATAGAAGAATTAAAACAACACTATGACATCGTTGCAATTATCGGAACGGTACCAGTAACGATAGAAGGTGTTCCTTATATTCCTGCTTGGGAGCTATTGCAGGAGGAGGGGATATCCAGAATGACTAAATTATTAGAAGTCACTCGAAAATCACCTAAGCTACGTGAAGGAGACATCAAGCGTAATGAAATATTACCACTCGTTTCCAAAGGACTTGCTGAAATCGTTACCTATATTAATCCGCAATCTTTAGCTACCATTTTAAATGAATATATGGAACCAATTACTTCCTTTTATAAGTGGGATATGAATAGAAAATTAGGTATGTGGATGCATATTGGCAGTTTGATGGACCGTTTGGTAGGAGCAAAGCTACAAAATAATATAGAGCAATTACTTTCGTCTATACCAATTGATCGCAAATTTTCAATGGACGACGAAGAGATGAACGTTTGGGAGCCATTGTTTACAAAATTGGAGGCTACGTACCACCTTCCGATCTATGCTCCTATTCGAAAAGCGTTGGTAAAATTATCACGTTAATGTGTGCAATTTTTCTGCACACATTTTTTTAATGCGTTTTACTCCTTGATCTTAAGGGGTTTATTTGTGTTGGCATGAATTTTGCATAATAGTAAGTGGAAGGCACAAATCAGAGAGGAGGGAGGAAAGTGAAGAAGTTTTTAACCGTTTACGCTTCTGTTTTTACGACGATATGGATAGGCTATGGCATCTATGCATGGTGGTCAGGGAAGGAATCAGCCAGTCTCATACTAGGGTTCGGCATTGCTTTTTCTGCTGTTATCTGTTTAGCTTCCTGGTTTTCTTATTGGCTTATGTGCCACTACAAGAAAGTCGATCGCGTAGCAAAGAATATTTTAAGCAATGCGCAAAACAAACAATAAAAAATGACAGATGGGAGTTTTGAAAATGGAAACAAACAAAGACATTAACGTAGTTATTTTATGCAGTTGGGGGGCTACATCAAGCCAACTAGCTAAAAAGGTACAAGAAGCTGCCGAGAAAAGAGGTTTGCATATGACCGTTGACGCTGGTGGAACAGGAGAATTTAAGCAAAAAGCGGAAAAATACAATGTTGCGTTGTTAGAGCCCCAAGTACGTCACCTAAAAAAAGAAGTTTCCAAAATTGCTGATGCATACCAAATTCCGGTGGAACTTGTTGATCAACGAGCATTCGCATTAATGGACGGAGACAAAGTATTGGATCAGGTCTTAAAAATGATAAATAACTAGGAGGCGTTTTAAATGGTTGAATGGTTAGAAAATCACTTGATGGAGCCGTTAGGTAAAATTGCACAAAATAGATATTTGCAAGCAATTCGTGATGCGTTTGTTATTTTTGCACTTCCTGTTATTATTACTGGAGCAATCTTTCTAATTATTGCCAACCCGCCAACATCTTTAGATTGGGGGATTATTAATGCATGGGAAGATGCGGTCACACCGATACAGGCACAGTTACTCTTTCCGTTTAATTTAACATTCGGTTTGATGGCTTTAACCGTAGCTTTTGGTGTCGGTTACAGCTTAGCCATTCGCTATGATATGGATGCGGTGATGGCTGGAATTCTTTCCATGCTGGCATTTTTTATGACAGCATTTCCTGTAACTGATATTACACAAGTTCCATTTGGGGAAATTTTAAATTACCTTGGTGGACAAGGTTTATTTATCGCTATCATTTTAGGGATTTTAACAACAGAAGCGATGCGCTTTTTAATTAATAAAGGTGTTACCTTTGAAATGCCAGCAGGGGTGCCCCCATATGTGATGCGGACATTTCGCGCATTAATTCCTTTTATGATTATTTTGCCATTGGTTTGGGCGATTGCCTGGATAGTGTGGGCAAATTTTGAAGTAACGCTACCACAATTAGTGCTTGATTTATTTAGCCCATTAGTAAGTGCATCTAATTCATACTGGGCAGCACTTGGTATGATTTTATTAATGCTCATTTTATGGTCTATAGGAATTCACGGAATGAACGTTGTCTCTTCTGTAGCGTATCCATTTTGGATGACGCAATTAGCTGAAAATGCGGATGCAGTTAAAGCTGGAACGGAAGCTTCTGGTATTGTAACAGAGCCATTCTTCCATATGTTCACACATATCGGTGGATCTGGTGCAACGCTTGGACTTGTCATTTTTATGTTATTTTCCGCTTCCGTCCAATTAAAACAAGTTGGGAAAACAGCAATCATTCCGTCATTATTTAATATTAATGAACCAGTTATTTTTGGATTACCGATTGTATTAAATCCTATTTTAATTATTCCGTTTATTTTGGGGCCAGCAGTAATCGTTACGATCAACTATATTCTATTTGCAACTGGCATTTTACCGCCAGTCGTTATTCAACCACCGTTTACGGTACCAATTTTCTTTGGAGGATTTATTGCAACAGGTGGGTCCTGGTTAGCGGGGCTTGTACAAATTATGAATGCTATTATTGCTACCATTATTTACTATCCTTTCTTCAAGAAATATGAAAAACAATTAGTACAACAAGAACAAGAGGAACCAGCTGAAACAAGCGTCAACTAGAGGAGTGTTTGAAGATGGACTACGAAACAATTATGATGCAGCTTATCTTGCACGGCGGCAATGCCCGCGGTGCCGCATATGAAGCATTGGATGCCGCAGAAGAGTATGATTTTACCGAAGCAGAAAAGAAACTGGAAGAAGCGCATGAGGAGTTTGTCAAAGGGCATAAGTATCAAACTGAGTTAATTCAAAGCCAAAATGAAGACCAAGCACCAAGCTTTTTCATGATTCATGCGCAGGATCATATTATGACAGCACAAGCTGAGATTCAGTTAATTAAGCGCATGGTTGGTCAATTGAGAAAAACAGAAGCGTTGGAGAAGCGCTTGGAAAAGCTGGAAAGCAACTAAAATTTAACGTTATTACTGCATCCCATAGATCAATAAGGTCTATGGGATGTTTTTATAATACGCAAATTGATACCCTTGTACAACACAAAAGGAGTATTTTTTTAAGAACTCGTCCTACGGTATCATTGGTTCGTTCCACTCGCTATGTTGTTAACCGGGCTCCCTGTATCTTTGTTTGAACGTCTTCGTTCCTACCTCTTTGATATACTGTGCTAGTGAAGTTAAAATAAAAACTAGCTAATTAAAGAATTGCTTTATATTTTGTTATTTTGATACTGCTGAGCGTCACATGATCTTTTCCATTTTCTAATTTTAGTTCTAAATGATTTGAATGGTGCAACTGTATTTATATGTATCCATTTCCAAATGGGCCAGCTAGAAGGAGTTGTAGCTGCCCATTGTCTACCACCCTGCTCAAATAGTTCCTTATCATTATAGTTCTCAACTAGTTGAATAATTTTATTTACATCGCGATTAAACATATCTATTAACGTTTCCAACGAATAATCAGCATAACGATCGTAAAAGCTTTGATAAAGTCCGCCAAGGTTATTCCATTTATAATCTCGTGTTGGTGTTATGACTTCTTTCCCATCTTTATTATCTTGTTCCCACGATAATATTAAATTTATCCATCCTAATTGGTAAGCAATCATTTGGGATGGTGTTCTATCAACTTCTTCTACTAAAACATCTTTACCAAGATGATTGATAGAACGAAATTCATTTATAAATAGCTTTGCTCTTTTAGTTATTTCATTAACCAAGGCCTGTTTATCCGCATATGCTTGCAATTGAAACCATCCTTTTTTAATTAATTTTAATTTATTATTTTCTATTTTATTATACATGTAATTTGTTGAGAAGTTAACGTATGTTAATGACAATTGATAGGTTAGTATTGTCTTATTCTTACTTATTAAGTAAAGGTGATAGCAAGATAGCGATTAAACGTTTTCGCCTTGTTTAGCTAGTTGGATCGGAGTGGTGTTTATACTGTCATCTAATTCCTTAACACATTGTCTTATAATTGACTCTGATAGTAATATTTCTCTGCCTTTAAGCCCATAAAGTTGCTTCATACAACAGTACGGTTGTTATGTATTTCTATTTTTATCTGTTTGGCTAAAACTCATGACAGGAATTATTGGGGTCTCTTATTGCTTCACAAAGCTATGATGTATGAAACAAGAAGATGTGTGCTTTATACGGACTTACATAATATTCTCAGCAATAGTAGTCCAGTTAACTTTTCACCTCTCTTGTTCCGAATACCTGTGATTAATGATGGTAACATTAGAGTTAGTTTAACGATCGCTTGTAAAACCATTGAGACAAGCGATAGCTAAAACCAATAAAAACCCAATAACTGACCAAGTAAGTAACGGTGTATGTATTAATTTCTCCATGAAGCCAAAACAGGAAAAGCGATGCTGGGAACAGGAAGAAAGGGATTAGATACTTAAAATTATATAGCGCTTGCACTTCTAATTTTCGCCAATCCTTTTTAAGGAAAAGATGAATAATAGAAATGGCTACAGCAAGTATGCCTGCAGTCAGACCTCCAAGATTGTAGACGTCTAGTAATTGTGCAAGTAGCACACCACTTCCCGCTACCCAGAGGTTAATGACAAAAAAAGATACTGTAAGTTGGTCGAAGTTGCTTTGATTAGATGTGGTTACATATGCTTCTGCTAAGTCTTTGGGAGATTTAAAATGGTGAAGTACATTCCGTTCGGCATCTTCTTTGCTTTTTCCTTGATGCATTTGTTCTATTATTTCATTGGAGAAATGGTCTTCAATTTCAGCAATGATGGCTTGGCGTTCTTTTTTTGGCAATTCAATTAGCTCTTCTTCTAATTTTTTTAAATAGGTATCAGTGTTCTTCATCCTCATCTTTCTTAACCTCCTCCTGTAATTTCCATAACATATCCATAGACTGTTGAAACACCTTTAAACGTTCTGTTAAAACTTGGGCGCCTTTGGTAGATAGTTGGTAGTACTTTCTACGCAATCCCGTATCCGGATTATTCCAATATGTATCTACCAGTTGGTTAGTTTCTAATCTTTTTAAAAGCGGATAAATAGACCCATCCGAAAGCTCGAACATCGGATTGGACTTTAGTGCTTTGGCAAGTTGATATCCATAAACAGCACTATCTTTCATCAGTATCATAACAGCGAGTTCAGCGAGACCTTTTCGAATTTGGATAAACCATCGATCATGATTAGACAATGTTACTTACCTCCTTTTTGCCCTCATGAGAGCATAAAACTTTATAGCTTATAGTTTAAGAACAACGCTAGCTTTTGCCATAAAGACTCGGATATATATAGCAAAATAAAATAACCCATCATGAAAATACAAATTGATGACAAGCCAAGTTGATATAATAAGATAAGAAAGTATAAACTTAGGTGCTTGTGAATAACAAAATAACCGAATAGCCATGTTCAGTTCATGAATCCTGCAACGTGGCGACTTCACGAATCACCTTACGATAAGTCATCATTGGTTCGTGGTTAAAAGGAAGGCCGATTAACAATGGGCTTGCCGCCCGGCGTCGGCATACTCCTGTTGCAGGAGCATGTTTCCTAAAACTTTAGTTAATTCGCTCCAGTCGTTACGTTGCTAACCGTGCGCCCTGCGCTTTTGTTCAATAGGTGGCATTGCTATATATGTGTCTTTGCTATCTATTGTAGCATGAATTGCTTGAAGTTCCGAGCTAATTCACAGTAGTTCCTATTTCGTTTGGTGAAAATCAGAAGTGATCCATGAATTTTTCTTTTCCATGAACTTGCACATATTGGTCGTAAAAATATGGTATAATTCCCTATAATTAAAAAAATCGAAAAAAATCTAGTTAGTAAAAGGAGTATATCAATGCGAACGGAACAGGAAATGATGCAGCTTATTATGCAAACAGCGAAGCAGGATGAGCGAATACGTGCAGTAGTTTTAAATGGTTCGCGAGCCAATCCCAATGTGGAAAAAGATATGTTTCAAGACTTTGATATTGTTTATGTGGTGAAAAATATGGCTTCTTTTACTTCTGATCATACATGGGTTGATATTTTTGGGGAGCGAATCATGATGCAAATGCCTGAGGAAAAGGTTACGCCACCGCTTGAGAATAAAGGTCATTTTGTTTATTTAATGCAATTTATCGATGGAAATCGGCTTGATTTAACATTGATTCCGAAAGAGAAACTGGCTATTTTTCAACCGTTTGATAGTTTAAGTGTGTTAATGATGGATAAAGATCAGTTAATTGGAGAACTACCTCCGCCTAGTGAACAGGATTATTATATTCAAAGACCAAACGAGCAGGAATTTGCAGATGTGTGTAATGAATTTTGGTGGATATGCTTAAATATTGGCAAAGGGCTATGGCGAAAGGAAATAACCTACACGATGTTCATGTACGAGCAAATTAATCGCAACGTGCTTATGCAAATGATCGATTGGCATATTGGTGTGAAAACGAATTTCAAGGCTAGTTCAGGAAAACTTGGAAAATACTATCCCATATACTTAGATAAACAGGACTGGGAAAATTACATGAAGACATATAGTGGCGGTAATGATTTTGAACAAATATGGCAAGCTTTATTTACCATGTGCCAGCTGTTTAATAGGTTATCTAGGCATGTGGCAGATACACTTGATTTTGTATTCTCTCATGAAGATGTAACCAATGTCATGATGTATTTAAGGCGAATAAGAGAACTGTAAAATCATGCATGAAAACTATATGTATTGTTATCAGGCGTTTCTGGTAGTTGCAAAACGACCATAACGAAACAATTGGAAGTCGAGTACGATAACGCAATAGGGTTATATTTCGGTGGTTATCATTATTTTTCTAATGCCCCTACTGATTTTGCTAGTCGGATAAAGCGTGGTGCGAATTATAATGTGGAAACTGGATCCTTTATACATGATGGGAAAAGCCAGTATGAAACTGCTAATCCGGACTAAATTCTTTCACATTTCTTTGGCTTATTTAAATGAGGGTATATCATCTATGTTTGACTTGGCAATGTACATTAATACTCTATTGGATGACGATGGCAAGGGAGTAATAAGAGATTACCATAAACTAGATGTAGTTTCCTTTATGAAACAATATTTATTGGACGGAAGAAAAGCGTTGGAACGTGTGAAAGCTTCCGCTGATACAGCTGTTAATGGCTCTTTGCCAGTTGCAAATATAAGGAAAGCTGTGAAGGAAACGATACATTTTAGAAAAGGGAGTGGAGAACATGTTAATAAAACCAAATAAACTACAGAAAGGTGATCGCGTGGCAACGGTCAGCCCAAGCTGGGGCGGGGCAGGTGAACCAGAGCTTCGCTATCGTTATGAAATTGGTGTAAAGCGATTAAAAGAGAAGTTTGGCCTCGAAGTTGTTCCAATGCCTAACAGTCTTAAAGGCGCTGCGTATTTATATGAAAATCCACAAGCTCGCGCAGAGGATATAATGCAAGCCTTTCAAGATCCAACGATAAAAGCCATTATCTCTAATATTGGTGGAGAAGATAGTGTTCGACTTTTGCCTTATATCGACTTCTCTGTCATTCGCAATCACCCGAAAGTTTTTATGGGTTATTCTGATGCAACCATCGTACATTTATTCTGTTACAAATCGGGTCTATCTTCTTTCTATGGGCCAGCGATCTTAACGGATTTTGCTGAAAATGTGGAAATGCATTCGTATACGATTGATTTTATCGAGCGAACCCTGTTCTCTAATGATCCGATCGGAAACATTGAACCAGCAAAGGAATGGACGAGTGAGTTTTTAGATTGGTTTGTCTCTTCAAACAGCCAGATAAAAAGAAACATGCAACCGAATCACGGGTATGAGTTGCTACAAGGAGAAGGGATTGTTTCTGGACGTTTACTAGGTGGATGTATGGAAGTATTGGAATTTGCCAAAGGAACCGATCTTTGGCCGGAAATGAATAATTGGAAGGATGGCATGTTGTTTTTTGAAACATCAGAAGAAAAACCATCACCAGACCTTGTGAAACGCTGGTTAAGAAATTATGCTGTCCAAGGAATTTTACAAGCAGTAAACGGTATTATTTTTGCCAAGCCGCAAAATGAGAAGTATTATGAAGAATATAAATCTGTGATTCGGACTGTGTTACGAGAATATGATTTAGAGCATTTGCCAGTACTTTATAATTTGAACTTTGGTCATACAGAGCCGAAATTCATTTTGCCATATGGGGCAATAGCTGAAATAAACTGTGAAGCGAAGACATTTTCAATATTAGAAAGTGGAGTAAAAGAGGAAAAGAAATCAGTTCAGTTTTTCTCACGAAGTAACGATGCATAGTTTTAATCCGATGTTGGACACTAATGGTAAAAATAATAGCGATGCAAGTTAATTTACCGCAGATGTCGAGAAGGTGTGTGGGCAAACTGCTCGTGATCCACATTTCTAAAAATGACTATGGATATGAACATCAAGAAAGGATGAGAACGCATGTACATGACGATACCCGAAACAGCCGAATATCTGTCGATAGATGAAAGGCAAATACATGCTCTCGTATTGCAGGGAAGAATCCGCGCGATTCATGATGGTGATCAGTTTCTAATTAACAGCGAACAATTTCAAACACATTTTGAACAGGTGGAAAAGTACCGAGCAATGATCCAAGACTATTTAAATGAGCCAATTCCTGAAGATTTGGACGTAAAAGATGAAGACTAATTGAGAATTGTTTATCTAATAAATTAGAAACTAGGTGTTTGTGAATAACGAACTAACCGAATAGCCATGTCGGGCGCGCGAGCCCAGCAACGTGTGACTTTAGAAATGTGCCCTACGATAAGGCCTCATCGGTACGCCTGTAAGAGGAAGGCCGACTAAAAACGGGCTTGCCACCCGCCCAGACATCTTCTGACTTCAAGTTTTAATTGCATGGATTTTTTTCACCCCGTAAAGAGGCGTCATAGACTCCCACGGTCTAATAATGGAAGATGCGAGCGAGCAAGTCAAAGCGGGAGGTAATAGCACCTAAAACCCCGATTTGTCCAAGGGCCTTTAGGTTACACCCTGGTGGTACTAACCACCAGCGGGGATGAAGAAAATCCGGCTGATGGAAGGTCACTTTATCTTTCGTTGATTCGTTTGTTCTGTAGCCTAATTCTATTACTTGCAAATTAACAATCCGAGGTTAGAGAATAAGTGAAAAATAATTATTGTAAAATGCATTAAAAACGAAGCTGCGTGATAGTAAACCTAACAATTACTGTCATGCAGCTTCATCATTTTTCCTTAGCTTAAAATGAGGTGGTGAAGTGTAAAGCCAATAGAACCCCTACGTAACTAGCTTGTAAAAGTCTCTCTAAAACCTAAAAGGGTAAGTTGGAGATGTTGCAAAAGTCAAATACGTGATTAGCTGGTTTTCAAGCACTGGGGGTAAAACTCCACTATTTGAAATTAACTTTAGGAGGATAATCCCATAATTGCTTTCACTTCAAGATATTCTTCAATCCCAAAGTCGCCCCACTCTCTACCAATGCCAGATTGTTTGTAGCCTCCAAATGGAGCAAAGAAATCTGTTTTCCCATTATTCACCGTAATTTGTCCTGCTTTAATGTTGTTGGCTACATAAGAAAGTGTACGTTCATCTTTACCGACAACGTAGCCTGCCAGACCATAAACTGTATCATTAGCAATGTCTAAAGCTTCATCTAAATTATGGTAGGTAATGACAGAAAGTACGGGTCCGAAAATTTCTTCTTGTGCAATTACCATATCATTGGTTACATCTGTAAACACGGTAGGTTTTACATAATAGCCAGTTTCCAGTCCCGCTGGTTTTCCCGTACCTCCGATGAGTAGGGTAGCCCCTTCATGAATGCCCTTTTCAATATAGGATTGTACAGTGTTCCATTGCTCCTTAGATATAAGTGGTCCTGTTTGTATATCCTCCTGCTTTGGATCACCGTATTTAAAAGAGGAAAGTGCTTGTTTTATTGCTTCTTCAAAAGGTTTCTTTATCGATGCAGGAATAATTGCCCGAGTTGCTGCAGAACAGACTTGACCTGTGTTCATCATCATATTCCAAGCTGCAGTTTTAGCGGCATCTTCAACGTTTGCATCATCTAAAACAACAAGCGGTGACTTTCCACCGAGTTCAAGTGCCACTTTTTTAATCGTTTCGGCGCCGTTTTTCATGATCTGCTCCCCGACTTTACCTGATCCAGTAAAGGAGACAAAGTCAATATCCGGGTGAGTACTAATTCCATTGCCGATAGTTGAGCCAGATCCATTTACTAAATTAAATACGCCTTTAGGGACACCAGCTGTATTTATTATGTCAGCTAACAGCATAGCCGCATAAGGTGTCATCGAAGCGGGTTTTAACACAGTTGGGCTACCTGCTGCAATCGCACCTGCAATTTTGGTCGATGTTTGATTGGTAGGAAAATTCCAAGGTGTAATTAATCCACTAACACCAATCGATTCTTTGCGAATTTTGTGTCCCCCTCGGTCTTCTTCGAAGGAAACGTTTTTTAATGCCTCTGCTGCATGTGAAAAATGGTTGTATCCCATGTGATAATGGACTTTTTCTGAAATAGATAGAGGCGAGCCTAATTCTTCGGTTATTACTTCGATAAGCTCGTCTTTTCTGTTTTCATACTCGGCTGCTATCGCCTTGAGCAATTCCATTCTTTCTTCTTTTTTCGTTTTCGAAAAGGATGGAAACGATGCTTTGGCTGCCGATACTGCTTTATCCAAATCTTCCTTTGTGCCGGAACTAATTTCACCAATGACTTCTTCCGTTGCGGGATTAATCACCTGGATGGTTTCGGAACCTGTTGAAGGGACCCATTCCCCGTTGATGAAATGGTTTAGATTTGTACGCATGCGATTCATCACTCCTTACTAAAAATAGTTGTAGAGGAGTTGTTCCCTGAGATAGGTACATGTAAACTTTCCTAGGTTGAATTTTTCCCACATATAAGGTGCTATAAGACTTCCAACTCAAGGAGTGGGGAATCCATACTGCAACAAGTCTAAATAGGAATTAACAGCACCTAAATGCCCTATTTCGTAAGCAAAACTTTAGGTCATACCATTACATTATTACTGTACGAATAAGTCGTGGGGAGATGCCCCCTCACGGCTTGAAGGTTGACTTTATAACGGTGCTTTTTCTACAATTCTTCCCATTCGCCCTACTGTTGTTTGCCCCATTTGTAAAGAGCGAATAATGGATTCTTCAACAATTTCCACGACTGCTTGAAAAAGTTGGTTCATAAGCGGATGGTCGTCTCGCAAAAAATCAACGGTATGGGTAATCTGATCCCAGGTGTGGGAAATAGTAGTTGCTGTTGAAAAAGCAAGCGCAATATCTCCACTCCCGTTGTCCAAATGACTTCCAGTTCTACCTAAACCTGCCGCACAGCGCTTGGACAGACGCTGCAATTGTCTTTCCAGAAGTGGGGCATCCGTTGCTAAAATAATCATTATTGAACCATCTGGAGTATCTTGTTTGACAGGCTCCCAGTTAGCAAATAACGCATCCTCTCGATTACCGAAATTACTTAATATAAGACAACCAATCTGATAGCTCGTTGACTCATGTTTAACGATACGTGAGGCTGTTCCAATTCCACCTTTATAGCCAAAACAGACCATTCCCTTTCCAGCACCCACTGCGCCTTCTACTACTGGAGAAGGACGGGCTGATTCAATCGCTTCTATGGCATGCTCTGGTTTAACGGAAGGGTAACGAACAGTGTTTAAATAGCTATCATTACATTCGCCGACAACGATATTAATCGAACTCGTTGTATCGCCAATTTCTTCGGTTGCGCCGAGCATATAGTCGAGTGTACCTTGCCATACAGCTCCAACGCTAAACGTATTCGTAAGCATTATCGGGGATTCAAGCAGTCCGAGTTCATTCACTTGGATTAGACCGGTCGTTTTACCAAACCCATTTAACACAGCACTTCCTGCATGAACTTTATGACGAAACAGATTGTTATGGTGCGGCAAGATCGCCGTTACGCCAGTGCAGATGGTTGTTTGGTTATCTAATTTTTCATATAACGACACATGGCCGACTTGGACGCCATGGACATCGGTAATACAGTTGTTTTCCCCTTTTTTTAACTTCAATATCCTCACCCTATTCTATAGATTAAGTAGAGAAAATCCAAAACAACACTTATGGAAACTAGCTAAAACTTCATGTATGATGTAGTAAACACAATATAAGAATATTACTTACTAGTGTAGTGAATTAGCGCCTAGGTTACAATTAAATTTTCTTTATCAGAATCCAAAAGGAGGAAGAAGCAGTGAATGATATAGGTGATGAAAGGAAAATAAACCATTTTCGAGATCGGTTATATATAGCTTTTTTCACGATTATCGCTCTGTTTATGTTTTTCGTTAGTTCAGGGTGTTCTAGTTCCAATTCTAGTACGAATCCCAATTCGAATCCCGATGAAAAAGGAACCATAGAAGCTGCCATTCATATAAATGATCCAAATTTAGAAGAAACATATATTATTAGAGTGAGACCGGAGGAAACTCCCATTTATGTGGATTTTAAATCAGGTGATTATTATGCTGTATATGAAGAAAAAGGGGTAACACTTACCCTAGAGAAAGATTTGCTATATCAAATCTCGGTATATAGTGCCAACGAACAACTGGATGCAGATTATAAGGGAATCTTATCTAATTATGTGGATGAAGAACTAGCAAATATGAATCATCGATTTAACAAAGATACAAAAACACTTGTTATTGATTTAGAATAATTCTGTGCATTTAAGGAATTATGTTTAAATACAACGGATTTATATTTGGAAAATTTAACTAAATCAGTCATTTTACAATCTAGCAACATGGTAAAATAAAGTTAGTAACGAATAAGTAGGTGACAGCATTGGAAAACATTTTGCTACAAACAGATCAGTTATATAATTCGATCGTCCAAGAAATGAGTCGACTCATTAATGAAGAAGTGATTGTAACTGACCAGCAAGGCTTTATCGTAGCGAGTACAGATGCAAAACGGATCGGAAATTATCATGAGGGTGCTTCGTTAGCAATGCAGCACCAAGAAAAAATGATTATGTCGAAAGCGCTTACAGAAAGATTGTATGGCGTAAGGGAAGGTGTTGTTTTCCCCATTATAATTAATAAAATTCCTTTAGGTGTATTAGGGATCACTGGAGACCCAATGATGGTGGAACCTTATGCTCGGCTTGTGCAAAAAGTTACTGAACTGTTTATCCAAGATACAGTTATGAGGATGAATCAGGAAAGTAAAGCTCGTGATTTAGAATTTTTTGTCTTTGACTGGCTGAACCATACGAGTAGTTATCCGAGCTTGCTGGAAAGAAGTAAATTTTTCCACATTGATATGAAAAAGTATAAGCAGGTTGTTGTATTCAAACGCGAGGAACCTCAGACAGGCCTGTCTTACCATCGGTTTGAAAAGTTAAAATCCGCTTGGGACTACTCCATAGAAGCTTTATTTGTTAGGTGGGGTCAAGATCGGATTGTTATGCTAACGGAGCCTGTGGATGAATCACGGCTAAAGCATCATCTGTTGAGGTTTATGGACTTTGTATATGAGGAACTGGGAGAACGTTTATATGCTGGAGTAGGGAATGTTACAGAGTCAGAGCAGTTGTTTCATTCATTTTCCCAAGCTGTAAAATCGAGTGAACATGCTAACGAGAACGATCTGATTGTATTTGAAATGGACTTACGTTTTGAAATGCTCGAGCATGAAATTAGTGCGGAGACGAAAGAAAAATTTATGAAGCGAACATTAAAGGAGCTATCAAAAGAAAAAGAGTTAATGAAAACATTAGCGAGCTGGTTTTCCCATGATTTACAAACACAAGTGACAGCAAATGCCTTACACATTCATAAAAATACCCTTCGTTATAGGTTAAATCGAATTGCTGAAATCACGCAATTAAATTTAAAAAACATAAATGATGTTATGTTACTGTATATCGCATTTCGTTTTCACACTTCTGCTTAATTTACAGTGAAAAATAATTCGTTGTTATGCTACTTATCGCTTGTTATGAATAAGATCGCCATTTTTGAGGCGGTATTGATATAAAGCAAGAAACAAATCGGGCAAAAATTCTGAGAGCTTAGCGACCTTCGGGATATTATTTTTAATATAAAATGAAAAACGCCGAAGTTCATACTTGCAAAAGCTAACCATTGCTAGTTGGTGTCTTTAGGAATTTTTTTGTATTGTTTAGGAAGATATAAAATAAGAGGCTTGTAGATAATGACATATCCGAAGTCTTGCCCCTGACTCTATTAATTTGCTTATCGTTTTCTGCGTATCAACTTACGGAGTTTTAAATTTGCTTAGCTCTATATTTAATAATTGGACTTACGAACAAAGGAATTCGTTTACAAGACTATTTTTTTGTTCGTTTAAACATATCATTTTCTTTGAATTTTTCTTAAAATGGAATTATTACTATGTAGGAGAATGTGTATGTTAAAAAGGGATGTAAGAGAAAAGTTAATCGCTATTGTAGGGGAAGAGAACGTAGAGGATAACAATGCAAGCTTGTTAGCGTATTCGTATGATTCAACCGCCAGATACCAAGCATTGCCTGATGCCATGGTTGCTCCGCGCAATAAACATGAAGTCGCAGCGGTGGTAAAAGTGTGTAATGAACATCGGATTCCTATTGTACCTCGTGGATCAGGAACGAATCTATGTGCAGGTACAACGCCGTCAGAAGGTGGCATAGTACTTATTTTTAAACATATGCGAAAAATATTGGAAATTGATGACGAAAATTTAACCATAACCGTACAGTCTGGGGTATACACAAAAGATATCTTAGAAGCAGCCCAACAAGTTGGTTTATTCTATCCTCCAGATCCAGGGTCGATGCATATATCACAGATCGGTGGTAATATTAGCGAAAACTCTGGCGGACTGCGAGGCCTTAAGTATGGTGTAACAAGAGATTATGTACTTGGTCTGGAAATCGTCTTACCAAATGGTGAAATTATTCAAACAGGCGGTAAACTTGCCAAAGATGTAGCTGGTTATGATTTGACGAGATTGTATGTTGGGGCAGAAGGAACATTAGGTATAATAACAGAAGCAATTTTAAAATTAATCCCACAGCCAGAAACGAAGCAAACGATGCTTGCTCTCTATCATGATTTAGAAGCAGCTGCTGAAAGTGTGTCAGCGATTATTGCGAATCGAATTATTCCGGCGACCTTGGAATTTTTAGACCAAGCGACGGTGCAAGTAGTAGAAGACTACGCTAAAATAGGCTTACCAACGGAAGCAAAGGCTGTATTGTTAATTGAACAGGATGGTGCGGCTGAGGTGGTAGCTCGTGATATGGAGAAAATTGCAGCACTATGTAGAGGTAATCGGGCATTTGACGTGCAAATTGCCGAAACAAATGAAGAAGCAGAGCAATTGACAGCCGCACGGAGAACTGCTTTATCTGCTTTATCTCGATTGAAGCCGACAACGATTTTGGAAGATGCAACGGTTCCTCGCTCGAAAATTGCTAAAATGGTAAAGGCAATTGGTGAAATTGCTGACAAGTATCAATTAACCATTTGTACATTTGGACATGCAGGAGATGGAAATCTTCATCCGACTTGCTTAACGGATGCCCGTAATGAGCAAGAAATTGAATTGGTAGAAAAAGCATTTGCGGAAATCTTTGAAAAAGCTGTTGAGCTTGGAGGAACCATTACAGGTGAGCATGGTGTGGGGATGATGAAGCTTCCATATTTACATTTAAAAGCAGGTGAGCATGGGTTAGAAGCGATGCGTCGTATCAAAAAAGCGTTAGATCCTAATGCGATTATGAATCCTGGGAAAATGTTTGCTCCGCATACGAAGCAGAGCACGGGGGTGGAAAAATAATGGATACGCAAGAAAAACAACGCATTCAGTCCGCCTTTCAAGAGAAAATGGATTACGATGAATTAATGAACTGTACTCGTTGTGGCTTTTGTCTTCCGAGTTGCCCGACATATGTTGAAACAGGTAGAAATGAAGTGCATTCACCTCGGGGGCGCATTGCCTTAATGAAAGGGGTAGTGGATGGTGTTATAGAGCCAAGTGAAGAAGTAAAGGAATCGATTGACTTGTGTCTTGGATGCCGAGCTTGTGAACCAGTTTGTCCTTCTGGTGTCCATTTTGGCCGATTACTGGAACAAGCAAGAGATGCTATTTATCAAAGTAAAAAACCTACATTGCCTGAAAAAGTCATGAAAGGAATCTTCCTGAAAAATATATTTCCACAGCAAACCCGAATGATTGGTCTTACTGGATTACTTAGCTTTTATCAGCGCTCTGGCGCACAAAAGCTTGCGCAAGCTACGGGAGTCATGAAGCTTTTCCCTGAAACGATGCGAACAATGGAAAAGGTTCTTCCGACTGTTCCCAAGCGGGCTGAAATGAAGGAACGCCCACGCCACTTACAGCCGTTACATACAACCCGTAAAAAGAAGGTCGCATTTTTTTCTGGTTGCTTAATGGATACGATGTTTATGAAAACGAACGATGCAACGATCAAGTTGTTGCAATATGCGGGCTGTGAAATTGTCGTGCCAGAAACGCAAGCATGCTGTGGAGCATTACATGGGCACAGTGGTGAACTGGAGCAAGCAAGAGAAATGGCTAAGCGCAATATTGTAGCCTTTGAAGCGTCGGAAGTGGATTATATTATAACGAATGCTGGTGGATGTGGTGCTTTTCTAGTTGAATATGCACATCTTTTAAAAAATGATCCGGATTGGCATGAACGGGCAGAAGGTTTTTGTGCAAAAATTAAAGATATTACGCGGATATTAGTGGAATTGGACTTTCATAAACAACCACTGTCTTTACCAGAGCAAATTGTTACGTATCAAGACTCCTGCCATTTGAAAAATGGGCAAAAAACGTTTATGGAGCCAAGACAATTATTGGAGTCGATTTCTGGTGTACAGTATGTTGAAATGACCGATGCTAGTCGCTGTTGCGGCTCAGCTGGAATTTATAATATTGTCCAGTCGAAAATGTCGATGCAAATTTTAGACTATAAAATGGAGCAAGCTATGAAAACAAATGCCAAAACAATTGTAACTGCAAATCCGGGTTGCTTGCTGCAAACGAAGCTCGGAATTGAAAGAGAAGGCTTATCTAAGGACATGGATGCCGTCCATATTGTCGACTTTTTACTGGCGGCTTTTGAACGAGCAAATGATAATAAGCAGGTAGCTGAGCAAGTTGCTGCTGCTCAAATATAGAGTACAAAAGTTGTTTTCACATCATTTAAACGCAAGATTAAACTCAAATAAGTGAAAGCGAAGACCGTAGCGCTCATGCTGCGGTCCTTTTTGAGGAGATAAGAAAGTATAAAAATTTTGGCATTGGGATACCGATAAAACGGAATAGCCACGTCTGGCTTAAGCGCCCAGCAACTAGGCAACTTCACGAATCGCCCTACGATAAGTCATCATTGGTTCGTATCCTTACCAAGATTCCTATATCTTAGTTGATCCGCTCTAGTCGCTACGTTACTAAACGGGCGATTTCGTCTTTGTGCTTAGTGAATACGTAAGACTCATACTAGGATAGTACTTATGAGATGGTATTTAACTCCAACAGCTAGTCAACTACTAACGCTATGTTAATATTATCATTTAAATTTATAAGTATAGGCATAGCTTGATAGGAACGTTCGTTTGCTTATTGAGCGGTATAAAAGAGTGATCTATTTTCTATTGTTGACAAAATACCTGACAGGGTATATTATGGAGTAGGAATCATGAAGAAAACTACTCTACCCATCGCATCACGTTCTATTAAACGGAAATGTCATATTTGATTTCAGGTTATAAGTGCTTGTTGATGTTTCAAATTTTAATCTAGGCGATTATATTTGTGAAACAAAAAAACCCTCAGCTAAATGAAAGAAAGGAGTTAGTAGTCATGAAATATGATACAAAAGTGAAAAACCGGATGAAACGGATTGAAGGCCAAATCAAAGGGATTATCAAGATGATGGAAGAAGAGAAAGATTGTAAAGATGTCGTGATGCAATTATCAGCAGTGAAAAGTGCCTTAGACAGAACTTCTGCTATTGTGGTCAGTAAAAACTTGGAAGCTTGTATTCGCCAGGCAGATGATAAGGACGCAGAACCATTAATTAATGAAGCAGTGAATCTGCTTGTCAAAAGCAGATAAGCATAACGTTAGACAAAGGGAAAAGTAGACTGGTATAGTAATGGCTGCCTTTCAATAAGCTCGATAGTTTATGTTTACACGAATTCAAACCTTTTTGTCCCATGTCAAATACCCCCGCCCCTATTTGGAAGGAGAGAAGCGTATGGAAATGATCCAATGGGTAATTATTGCTATAGCTATTATCTTTATCATTCGCAAATTTATGCCCGTAAAAGGCATTATCCAAATGACACCGCAAGAGGTGAAAAAGAAGCTAAAAGATAAACAAGTCCAATTTATTGATGTTCGGACGCCCCAAGAGTATAATTCGAAGTATCAAAAACCATTCGAAAATATACCATTGCCAGTACTTGCAAAACGAACCAGCCATTTAGACAAACAAAAAGAAGTTGTGATTATTTGTCAAAGTGGCATGCGTAGTATGCGTGCAGCGAAAATATTAAAGAAACAAGGCTTTGAAAAAATTATTAATGTAAAAGGCGGCATGGGCGCCTGGGTATGATAGATACATGCTGCCTCTGACCTATAAAGGAGCCATAATATGGAACTGTTATTAATTGGGATAGTCGCTATTGTTTTATCTGTTCTATATAAAAGATATATCCCAGTACGGGGAGTTAGAAGTATAGAAAAAGACAAACTTATCGCCCATAGTAATCATGCTGTGTTAGTGGACTTAAGGGATTATAATACTTCCTATAAAGACAAGTTCGAACAAGCCTTATGTTTACCACTAGCATATTTAAACCGACATTATCAGGATATTCCTAATTGTTCAGTTATTCTAGTTGCCTCAAACAACGTAGAAAAAAATATAGCAAGTCGATTTTTACGGAATAAAGGATTTTCTGTGAAGGGGTATTATTTTATGTAATGTGACATATCAAGAATGTCTATAATTAACAAGACGGCTGCCTTAAGAGCAGCAGCTCATCAAATGAGCCCATGTGCTCGAAGTAATGCTATTTATAAAAAATTATACTGGAAATTTACAGTTGACAAATAATTTATTGTTAAATTATGATAATAGTAATATGGATCTATCGCTTATTTTTTAACTTCACATAATACCCTTACACCTATAAGTATACAAGAGAGGAGATTATAAATGCCAGTAAAAAAGAGAACAACCATTATCTTATTTAGTGGAGAATACGATAAAGCAATGGCTGCCTATATTATTGCAAATGGGGCTGCTGCTTATGACCACGAAGTAACCATCTTTCATACGTTTTGGGGCTTGAACGCATTACGTAAAGACAATCAAGTTCCTCTGAAAAAAGGCTTTATGGAAAAAATGTTTGGAAAAATGATGCCCCGAGGTGCAGATAAAATGGGCTTATCCAAGATGAATTATCTAGGCATGGGACCAAAAATGATTAAACAGGTAATGAAAAAACATAATGCCATGCCGTTACCAGATTTAATTTCTATGGCACAGGAGCAGGATGTGAAGTTACTTGCTTGTACAATGACAATGGATTTATTAGGACTGCAAAAGGAAGAATTACTGGATAATATTGAATATGGTGGCGTCGGAGCATATGTAGGGGATTCTGAAGATGCAAATATTACGTTATTTGTCTAATAGTTATATACGGATTTTTATATAGTTATTGCAAGAGCTAAAACATCATGGAGGGATAAAAATGAAGGAAATTACCACGGAAGAATTAATGGAAAAATATAAACAGGATAAACAGATTAATATTATTGATGTTCGTGAGGATGATGAAGTAGCGTTAGGAAAAATTCCTGGAGCGCGTCACATTCCATTAGGCGAAGTAGAAAATCGTGTAACGGAATTAAATAAACAAGAACATTATTATATGATTTGTCGTTCTGGTGGCAGAAGTGCAACGGCATGTGAGGTTTTAGCTAAACATAACATTGATTGCACAAACGTGGCTGGTGGCATGCTGGCATGGGATGCTGAAGTAGAAAAGTAAGGGGGAATAAAGGTGAATATTACAGCTAATGAAGTATTGGATGCAAAAGGACTATCATGTCCAATGCCAATTGTAAAAACAAAAAAAGCAATCAGTAATTTAAAAGCAGGAGAAGTGATTGAAGTGCAAGCTACAGATCAAGGCTCTACTGCAGATATAAAAGCTTGGTCTGAAAGTACAGGACACCAGTATATAGGTACGGTAGAAGATGGAGATGTTCTGAAGCACTATATCCGTGTGGCAAGTGAGGCAGAAAAAAAAGATGAGATAAAACACGAGACCGTAATCGATGTAACTGAATTACGTGCAAAAGTAGATGGAAAAGAAGCAATCTCGATACTTGATGTTCGGGAGCCAGCGGAATTTGCTTTTGGTCATATTCCAGGTGCGACCAATATCCCTTTAGGTGAACTGCAAACAAGTATAGACGAATTAAATAAACAGGATGAATTATATGTTATCTGCCGTACAGGTAGTCGTAGTGATTTAGCTGCACAAAAATTGACTGAACAAGGATTTAAACATGTAATCAACGTTGTTCCCGGGATGACAGAGTGGGAAGGACCGCTTAATCACGATAATTAATCAAGGAGGTATGAAGAGTGGCAACTACAAAAGTAGCGATCATTGCATCAAATGGGGGTTTATTTGATGCGTATAAAGTATTTAATCTGGCAACTGCAGCTGCTGCATCTGATGCTGAAGTAGGTATTTTTTTCACGTTTGAAGGTTTAAACTTAATTCATAAAGAATCACATAAAAACCTGCCACTGCCTGAGGGAAAAGAACATTTTGCATCAGGATTTAAGCAAGCAAACGCTCCTTCCATTGAGGAGTTACTAACTATCGCACAAGAGTTGGATGTGAAAATGTTAGCATGCCAAATGACCATGGATGTTTTGAAATTGGAAAAAGATCAATTTATCGATGGTATTGAAGTGGCTGGAGCAGCATCCTTCATTGAATATGCCAAAGATGCAAGTATGACATTAACATTCTAATAGGCATAAGGTCGGGAAAACTTATATTTAAGCTAATATGATGGAAAAACATGACTAGCAAATTGTTCAGATTTAGTAAAGTTTTAACAAAAGTGATTTGACGAGTAAAGTGGTTACATTTTATTCCGTATATAAGGATTCCCACTTTAGGAGTTGGATTATTCGTACAGCACAAGTCTAAGTGGGAGATAGCAGCACCTAAATGCCCGATTTACTGAGAGGTCTTTAGGTCTATACCATTACGGTACTAACAATGATTGAAGAATGAATGAAAGCACCCGCTGATGGAAGATTCATTTTATAGGATAATACCAAATTGTAGCCCGACTAAACTCGGACAGAAAAATATTAGAAATTCCTGTTAACAATAAAATTACAATAAAATGGAACCGACATATGGTTTGGATAATTTAAGGAGGATATAATGATGGAAGCAGTAAAAGTATTAGATGCAAAAGGGTTGGCATGTCCAATGCCAGTAGTGAGAACAAAAAAGGCAATTGAAGAAATAAACTCTGGAGAGGTTTTAGAGGTGCATACGACAGATCAAGGTTCGAAAAGTGATTTAACGGCATGGGCTAAGTCTGGTGGGCATGAATTAGTAAAAGAAACTGAAGAAGGAGACGTATTTAAGTTTTGGATTAAGAAGGCGTAATAACTTTTCCGGGTTCTACCCCGGAAAGTTATACCAACAGAAACAGATTCAAAGAACGCTTTAAATATTGCATGACATACTCACCACTACGAATAGGATATATACTAATCAGAATAGCGGTATATCTGTAAAAAATGCGTTATACAATTTGTTTAAATACAAAGTAACCACACGATCGTTGGAGTTGGATGGTCTGGCAACAAGTCAAAGTAGGAGATAAAATCCTTAAATGACCATTCCATAAGAGGCTTTTAGGTCCTCTCATTCGGTTGCTAACATTAAGTGGGAGTTGAATAAGATATAGTATTGATGGAAGATTTATTTTAATATAAGCATCTTTTTTAATAAATTTCTATTATGAATAAAGCGATAAAAAAGCATAAGTTTAAAACCACGTTTTTAATAAACGGGGTTTTCTGGAAGCATATGCTCTTACAAAGGAGGGATATAACGTATGAGTATAGAATTTTTTATCATTATCTTTATTATTGGCTTTGTAGGCTCGTTTATTTCAGGTATGGTGGGTATCGGGGGTTCTATTATAAAATACCCAATGCTATTATATATTCCTCCTTTGCTTGGATTTGCCGCCTTTAGTGCACATGAAGTATCTGGGATTAGTGCTGTTCAAGTGTTCTTTGCTACAATCGGAGGGGTATGGGCCTATCGTAAAGGTGGGTATTTAAACAAAGATTTAATCCTATATATGGGGGTTAGTATTTTAATAGGTGGTTTAATCGGGGGCTATGGTTCGAATTTGTTGTCAGAATCTGCAATTAATATTGTGTATGCTGTTTTAGCTACGGTTGCAGTAATCATGATGTTTATGCCTAAATCAAATGATAATCAAGAAAATTTGACTGATGTGACGTTTAATAAATCCGTTGCTGCTGGATTATCTTTTATTGTAGGGATTGCAGCTGGGATTGTAGGTGCTGCAGGAGCCTTTATACTAGTACCTATTATGATTATTGTCTTAAAAATACCGACAAGGGTAACCATTGCAAGTTCTTTGGCCATTACGTTTATTTCTTCTATTGGGTCAACGATTGGAAAAGTAGTAACAGGACAGGTATTGCTCATTCCGGCTATTGTAATGATTGTCGCAAGTTTAATTGCTTCACCTATTGGAGCTGAAGTTGGAAAACGTGTGAATACAAAACTGTTACAATCCATACTCGCATTTTTAATTCTGGCTACAGCTATTAAAATTTGGTGGGATTTACTTGTTTAAAACATCTATTATGATAACAGGATAAATGTTAAAGAATGTTTTCTCGGGTTACGATGGTCATGGAATGTATCTAAAGAGAATATGAAACAGGGTATTTTTTTACATTAAATAATACCTATTCGGGTATTTATCTGGTCGCATGATTGGTTATCTAAATGAATCGAAACACCTAGCTTCTACTGATTATGGATAAAATACAATGTTTAATGGAGGAATGAAAATGTCTTTTAAAGCAATGAAGTCTCAAGTATTGGCAAGAAAAGTTATTCAAAAGGAAGAATTATTTATTTTAGATGTTCGTAATAATAGTGACTTTGAAGATTGGAAAATAGAAGGGGAAAACTTTTCCTATCTAAACGTTCCTTATTTTGATCTTATTGACGGTGTAGAAGATATTTTAGATAAACTGCCCACGGATAAAGATATTTTAGTTGTTTGTGCAAAAGAAGGCTCTTCGGTGATGGTTGCTGAAATGCTGTCCGAACAAGGATTAAATGTTTTCTATTTAGAAGGTGGCATGAAAGCTTGGAGCGAATATATGGAGCCGGTTAAAGTTGGAGATTTAAGCAATGGGGGCGAACTGTACCAATTTGTTCGTTTAGGAAAAGGTTGCTTATCTTATATGGTTATTTCTAATGGAGAAGCTGCAGTTATTGATCCAACTCGAATGATAGAGGTTTTCACTAGGTTTGCGCAGGAGCTAGGAGTAACGATTAAACATGTATTAGACACACATTTACATGCTGATCACATTTCTGGGGGAAGAACGATCGCAAAAGAAACCGGAGCTACGTATTGGCTGCCACCTAAAGATGCTGAAGAAGTTGTATTTGACTATCAACCATTAGAGGATGGAGAAGAAATAAAAATTGGACATACGACTATAAATATCCATGCTTTATACAGCCCGGGGCATACCATTGGATCTACTTCCTTTGTTGTAGATGAAAAATATTTATTAACTGGAGATATTTTATTTATTGATTCTATAGGAAGACCCGATTTAGCTGGACTTGCAGAAGACTGGGTAGGAGACCTTCGGGAAACGCTATATCATCGCTACCGTGAATTGTCCGATGAGTTAATTGTTCTTCCAGCTCACTATATGATTATTGAAGAACTGAATGACGATGGTACAGTTGCTGAAAAGCTTGGCAAATTATTTGCCGAGAACCACGGTTTAAATATTGAAAGTGAAGTTGAATTCAGAAAAATGGTGACCGAAAATTTACCGCCTCAACCAAACGCATATCAGGAAATTCGTCAAACTAATATGGGTAAAAATAAACCTGACGAAGAAAAACAGCGTGAGATGGAGATTGGTCCAAATCGCTGTGCAGTCAGATAAATAGTAACATTAAACTGTCTCCATAATTTTGGGGCAGTTTTTTTCGTTCTTGGATAGGTTTTAACCCTTTGCTTCAGTTGGAAAGAGAAATGTTCGATATAGGAAAGACTGCTCGAAAAAGAAGGAACATGGCCGATATAGTCGAGTATAGGATGAAAAAGAAAGGAGTATGCTCATTTTTGTATGTAACATATTAGGTTTATAAATTTGTATTACTAGAATGGTTGATACAGGTTAAGCCAATTCTGGTATTAGCGATCGTTTTTGATCCAGTAATTTACATATGTTGAAAAAGAAATTTATGGTTAGTAAGCACTGCTGTCAATATTATTACTTGAGGAGAAGAGTGAGGTCAACCTACAAGCCAAATGTCCTATTCTGTTTAGGCCTTCCTTTATGGCACTAATATCACGGAAAAGTAGAAAAAGCTTACTGACCTAATATTTTAAGGTTTGTTTTATTTCAGGAATAATATTTTCATAATGGATTCAAATAAAGTCTTTCTAAGATCTTTTATAGGAAAAAAGCAGTGAATTAATGTAAAATATAACCAGTTAACATTGTAGATATAAGTAAACAAAGGGGGAGACAACATGATTTTTAAGAAAAATAGCAAGGTATCATTTTTTCAACCGAATGTAGTAACCGAGTCTCAGGTACGCTTAAATGTAAGAAAGGAGAGTGACGTTGCAAATCAAATACATATGATTGGTTTAACAATGTCTGATTTATCATTAATTCATCAGTTAAAACCTTATATAGTAGACAATATTCACTTTATCGTAGATCGATTTTACGATAATTTAGCAACGGAACAATCTCTTCTGAAAATCATTGATCAGCACAGCTCCATTGAAAAGCTAAAACAAACATTAGAACGACATATATGTGAAATGTTTGATGGCTTGATTGATCAAGCTTATTTCAATAAACGAATAAATATTGCTAACATGCATGTGAAAATTGGTCTTGAAACGAAATGGTATATGAGTGCTTTTCAAGACTTGTTTTTATCTATAATGGATATCATCGAACAAAACGTCCATACGAAAAAGGAATCTCTATTAGCCATACGGGCAGTGACGAAAATAATCAATTTAGAACAGCAGCTTGTGTTAGAAGCATATGATGAACATATGAATAAAATTAAACGTGGAGCTGACCTACAAAGAGAAAAAGTTAGTCATAGTGTAGCTGAGTCCTCAGAAAGCTTGGCAGCTATTTCTCAAGAAACGAATGCTTCCTTTCAGCAATTGCAATCACAGTCAAAAGCAATCATTTCGATTGCTAACAATGGTACATCGCTCTCTGAGGACGCTTATGATAGAGCGAAAACAGGAAAAAAACAGTTAAATAAACAGGATAAAAGTATGGCTAAATTGTATGATTCAGTACATTATTTAGAAGGCGATGTGCACCATTTAATAGATATTTCCAAGCAAATGCAATCCATTGTGAACATAGTTAAAGAAGTAGCAGAACAAACGAATTTACTTGCTTTAAATGCATCTATTGAGGCAGCAAGAGCTGGAGAATATGGACGTGGCTTTGCGGTAGTTGCAGATGAAGTTAGGAAGTTATCCGAACAAACAAAAGAATCCGTTATCAATGTATCTTCACTTATTTGGAATATGAACGGACAAGTAGAAAAAATTACTAATTCCTTACAAACCGTAGGCATAGAGATAAAAAATGGTAACCAAGGATTACAAGAAGTAGAACAGCAATTTTCGCAAATAATGGGAGTCATGCATGAAACGAAAGACCAAAACAATGTAATTGAACAAGAAATTATATCCTTTATAGAAATTATTACTGAATTAAGTAGAGCTGTAGATGAGGTAGCTGCTTCAGCCGATCATTTGACTACTATTACACATGAATTAAACGATAACTAAAAATAGAAGCTCGCTATATTGGTTGGATATAAAATTATAAAATTTGCAAAAGGACTGCATTTTCGTTTATACTTAACAGCAATACAATAGTATATGATTCCTTCGGGGCTGGGTGAAATTCCCGACCGACGGTAATAAGTGGTACAACACTTTAAGTCCGTGACCCGTTTGATATTTATGCAAACGGTGGATCTGGTGCAAATCTAGAACCGACAGTTAAAGTCTGGATGGGAGAAGGAAGACGAAAGAAACTGCATATCTGTGATAGCTGTTTTGGAAGCTGGATGGCTTTACTCGCTCATTTATCATTACGATCAAATGGTGTTTTAAGCAATCCTAAGGTTAAAAACAGTTGCTTATTTGGGATGGACGTGTTAAAGAAAGCGCTAACCGACTATATGCAATGATATTTTCTGTTGGAAGAATCAAAAACGGATTATTTTTAATCTGTAGTATAGTCGTGGTTCTTTTAAAGACTATGTTAACCGAAAAGGGTATAGTTATCGTGGTAAATTTTGAAGTCGCTAAAGATTTCCTTTTGTGAATAACTGCAGAATTAAGGGAATAGCGCTATGCAACCAGTGACTTTTTATGTACTTAATCCTTTTTATTCCAACTAACTTCCCAAAAGCAAAAATATGTAGGATGATATTCTGATTTTTTCAAGCCCCTAAATTTTCGTTTAGGGGCTTTTGGCTGTTATCCAGCTTGGTATTAATGGCAGTTTATTTTTACAATGATGCGCCCCTATTTGCAGACCTTCTCCCAGAAACAATAGGCTATAAAATCTTGTTCATAAATAAAGGAGAGGATGATTCGTTTGTTTACTGGAATTATTGAAGAACAAGGACAGCTAGCTTCGGTGAAACATATTTCTGATCAGGCAATTTTGTTAAGAGTAAAAGCTTCTACTGTTTTAAATGATGTCCAAATAGGAGACAGCATCGCTATAAACGGCGTCTGTCTGACGGTAACCTCATTTGATGAGCACAGCTTTACAGTGGATGTTATGGCAGAAACGGTAAATGCAACTTCCTTACACTCGTTGAGAGCAGGCTCTCCTGTAAATTTAGAGCGTGCTATGGCTGCTAATGGGAGGTTTGGTGGTCATTTTGTTTCGGGGCATGTAGATGGAGTAGGAGAAATTATTCGCAAGCAACGGGAGCAAAATGCTATTTATTATGATATTGAAATACCAGCTACTCTGGCGAGGTATGTTATTACGAAGGGTTCCGTTACTGTTGATGGAGTTAGTTTAACCGTATTTCATGTAAAGCAGAACCGCTTTACAATTTCCCTTATCCCGCATACAGCTTCAATAACGATATTAGATGAAAAGGAAGTTGGAGACGTGGTCAATATAGAATGTGACATGCTTATAAAGCATGTAGAACATCTACTTACATTTGCATCAAAAAAAGAAATATTGGATGAAGCCTATCTAATAGCGAATGGCTTTATGTAAGAAACTACACGGTAACAATTGCAGATGATAAAAGCTTATATACCTTTTTAAAATAGGAAGATGTGTTGTTTTCCGTTGGATCAAATACTATTGAAAAGGAAGGAGAAAAACATGCATACAATAGAAGCTGCAGTCAAGGATTTGAAAGCAGGCAAGCCAGTTATTGTGGTTGATGATGAAAGTCGGGAAAATGAAGGTGACTTTGTTGCTTTATCGGAATCAATTACTCCAGAAGTCGTTAATTTCATGATAACGCATGGTAAAGGATTAGTATGTACAGCAGTGGGTAGCGAAATAGCAAAGAGGCTTGGATTGACCTTAATGCCATCAACACAAACAGACTCATATGCTACCGCATTTACCATTAGTGTCGATCATAAGGAAACAACAACAGGGATTAGTGCAATGGATCGAGCGACAACAATTCGAGCACTCGCTAACCCATTCGCTGTAAAAAAGGATTTTCATCAGCCCGGACATGTATTCCCATTAATTGCTCGAGATGGTGGAGTGCTTGTTCGCCAAGGTCATACGGAAGCAGCTGTAGATTTGGCTAAATTATGTGGAGCTAGTCCTTCAGGAACTATATGTGAAATTATAAATAGCGATGGTTCCATGGCAAGGCTAAGAGACTTGGAAAAAATCGCTGAACAATTTGGTTTGCAGCTCATATCTGTACAGCAATTAGTAGGATATCGAATAAATGAGAACGAGGAGTGTGACGTCATTGAGTAACATATTACAAGGAACTTTAGTTGGAACGGATTTACGGATTGGAATCGTTGTTGGTAGATTTAATGAATTTATTACTGGGAAACTATTAGAAGGTGCTGAAGACACATTGATACGACACGGGGTAGCCGCTGATCAGATTACGGTTGCTTGGGTACCTGGAGCATATGAAATCCCATTAATTGCTAAAAAGATGGCTATGCATGAGGAGTATGACGCGGTTATTACTCTCGGAGCCGTGATTCGTGGTGCTACGCCACATTTCGACTATGTTTGCAATGAAGCAGCAAAAGGCGTATCGCAGGCATCGCTACAAATGAATAAACCAGTGATTTTTGGAATCTTAACAACAGAAACAATAGAACAGGCGATTGAAAGAGCAGGAACAAAAGCGGGAAATAAAGGTTCCGAAGCTGCCATTGCAGCGATTGAAATGGTGAATTTGCTTCGTAGCATGTAAAGCTGTACACTTAGATAGCTAGTAATATCTAGCCCCTAGTAATGTTTTAAAGCAATAACGAATTGATATTATGAGTATATAAGGGTTATTATATACAATGGGATAGAGATTGCAAACGGCTCTCTCCTACTATCCTTTTTGCTACTCCATAGCAGTGATAAGATCTTTCAGCGATAGCGCTATGGAGTGCATCATTTTACAATAATCCAAGAAAATGACATATTGTTTTTGGGGATACTAGTTTTCTAGTTTAGGAGAGTTTTTTATAAGATAAGAAAGTATCAAATGAGGTGCTTGGGGATAACGAAATAACCGACTAGTCACGTCCGGCGCAAGCGCCCAGCAACGATGCGACTTTAGAAATGCGCTCTTCGATAAGGCCTCATTGGTTCGTTACCTCACCGTGTTTCCTAAAACTTTAGTTGCTTCGTTCCATTCGCTACGTTGCTAAACGGGCACCCTGCGCCTTTGTTCAACGATGATACATATGGGGGAGATTGTTTTGAAGCTCTTATTAGCACAGCTAGTAATCATTGCTGTTGTTTGGATTGGCATGGCTTTTTTCTTCTCAGACATGACAGAACCAGCAAAGGTGATTTTTTATTTAGTAACTTCATGGATGCTATTGTTAATTGTGCTTATTGCTAAAACTTGGTGGAAAAACAGAAAGAATGAAGGATGATGAAACATGCTATCGATAGAAAATCTATCAAAATCATTTGGTGATAAAACACTTTTTAATTCGATTACCTGTCATATTACTAGTGGTGAACGAATTGGCTTAATAGGTGTTAACGGTACAGGAAAGTCCACCTTATTAAAAGTTATTGCTCGTATAGAACCAGCAGACCATGGCGAGATTCACCATGCAAACGATTATCGCATTCAATATTTGACCCAATCCCCGTCTTTAGACCCGAATTTAACTGTGATGGAGCAAATCTATTATGGGGACTCAGCGATCATGAAAGTTATACGAGAACATGAGCAAGCACTGCTTCAATTACAGCATGATTCAGAAAGTGAAAAGGCGCAAACCAATTTATTAGCTGCACAACAAAAAATGGATGAATTGGATGCATGGGAATCTAATACAACCGCAAAGACCATTTTGACGAAATTAGGGATTACAGATTACGATAAACCGACAGCAACGCTTTCAGGCGGTCAAAAAAAGCGAGTTGCACTTGCGAATGCGCTAATCCAGCCTGCTGATCTGCTTATATTAGATGAGCCAACCAACCATTTGGATCATGCAACCATTGAATGGTTGGAAAAATATCTACAGACCTATCCCGGTTCGCTTTTACTCGTAACCCATGATCGTTACTTTTTAAATCGTGTAACCAATCGGATTTTTGAATTGGATCGTGGCAAGTTGTACATGTATGAAGGAAATTATGAAGTATTTTTAGAGAAAAAGGCAGAGCGAGAAGCGTTAGAAAGAAGTGAAGAGGTCAAGCACCAAAACACGTTACGACGAGAGTTAGCGTGGCTGAAAAGCGGCGTGAAGGCACGTTCGACAAAACAAAAAGCTAGAATGGAACGTGTGCATACCATGCAGCATAAGACATTTGTAACGAGACAGGAAAATGTTGAAGTTCCTATTGGTTCGGCTAGGCTAGGTAAAAAAGTCATTGAATTAAAACAAGTTTGTAAATCATTCGGGGATAAAGAAATTTTATCGAATGTCAATCAATTATTGATACCTGGTGATCGTGTAGGAATTGTAGGTCCGAATGGTTCTGGAAAATCTACCTTTTTGCATATTATGGCACAGCGCTTATCACCTGATGATGGAGAAGTCATTGTTGGCGATACGGTGAAAATCGGTTACTATACGCAAGGAGAAGAAGAGTTAGAAGGAGATTTACGGATTATTGATTACATTAAAGAAATAGCTGAAGTCATTCACACGAAAGATGGGTCTATTATTACAGCAGAGCAAATGCTAGAACATTTTTTGTTTTCACGAGAACAGCAATGGACGTATATCCGTAAATTATCTGGTGGAGAAAAGCGACGTTTATATTTGCTGAAAGTGTTAATGCAAGAACCAAATGTGCTGTTTTTAGATGAACCAACGAATGATTTAGATACGCAAACGTTAAGCGTGTTAGAAGAATATTTAGATCACTTTCCAGGTGTTGTCGTAACGGTTTCCCATGATCGCTATTTCTTAGATCGTGTTGTTGATCGGTTGCTTGTATTTGACGGAAAAGGCAATATTACTTCCTACCATAGCAATTATAGTGATTTTTTAACCCATCAAGAAAGCACCCATATGGCTGCAAAATCCGCAGAAAAGTCCAAGAACCAACGGCAATCACCGAAATCACAAAAGAAGAAGCTGTCTTATTTGGAGAAAAAAGAATGGGCTGAGATAGAAGACGTTATTACTTCGTTGGAGGAAAAGCTAGAAACGATTAAGAATGATATTGTTGCTGCGGGAAGCGATTCGCAAAAGGTGCAGGAACTATATGAAGAGCAAATGAATGTAGAGAAAGCTTTAAACGAAAAAATGGACAGATGGGAAGAACTATCTTTGCTTATAGAGGAGTGAATTCTAGTTCTGAGAATTAAATTCGGTTGATAAAAAACGAACAATAAAAAATAGCTAATTGGGTATACCAAGAGTTAGCATAGTCAACATATGCAGACTCCAGAGGCAACAGGACGTGCTTAAATATCGTACAGGGAAACGGTTTTGGCTTTCTGAGAATGCTGCAGAAAACTGCGGAAAGCGAAGTATTTTGACGTAGCGGTGATAAAAGCTTGTGAATGCAAAAAAAGCCGAACAATTATGTGGTACCGACTCCTGAAAGTTAGAGTAGAAATCTAATTTTTCAGGGGTAACTACCTAAAAATGATTGTTCGGCTTTTGCTATATAGTCTTTCTTAAAAGATAGGAAAACATAAAATGAGGTGCTTGGAGATAAAGAAATAACCGCTTAAGCCACGTCCGGCTTAAGCGCCCAGAGAGTGTAAAAAGTTTTGTGTAAATGGATATACTTTCCAATAAGGAGATGATCATTTATGCAAGACTTTTTTCATGACAAAACCATTAAAGACTTGGTAAAAGAATGTCGTACTGTAGAAGATGTCCAAGAGATGATGAAACTTTTATTTAAAGATACTATTCAACGGGTATTTGAAGCTGAATTAGAGGATGAACTGGGTTATCAGAAACATAGTATCACTGGCAATAAACACTGGAAATAGCCGAAATGGGTATAGTAAGAAAACGGTAAAATCTAAATACGGGGATACCGAATTGAATATTCCAAGAGACCGAAATGGTGACTATGAACCAAAGATTATTAAGAAGTATGAAACGACTATCAATGGAATAGAAGACCAAATACTGGGACTTTATGCAAAGGGAATGTCAACAAGAGATATCGAAAGCCAAATGCAGGATTTATATGGGCTTGATATTTCTCCGACCATGGTTAGTAAAGTAACCGATAAGATTATGCCTCTCGTCAAAGAGTGGCAATCACGCCCTCTTCATCGGGTTTATCCAATTGTTTATTTGGACGCCATCCACTTTAAAGTACGAGATGGAAATAGGATTGTAAATAAAGCTGCATACAGTGTTTTAGGAATTAATATGGATGGTCAAAAAGAGATACTCGGCATTTGGATAGGAGAAAATGAAAGTGCTAGTTTTTGGTTGGGCGTATGCACAGATCTTAAAAATAGAGGTGTAGAAGATATTTTAATTGCATGTAAAGACGGGCTTTCAGGCTTTT